>DASSPO010000548.1:0-12379 GCA_035699585.1 Bauldia sp. | reverse complement strand
CACAAGCAGGCGGCCGCCGTCTTCATTCTTCGCACGGACCACCATCGCAAGAAGGCATCCGATGCTGGCAGCGTCTAGCGAGCCTATGAGGCAATGCCATGGCCGGATCCGCCCTGCGGCGATCGTCGCCCGGTCGTCACCGATCCTCCAAAAAACCTCCCGGCTGCCCGCATCACGCCGCAGCGATCGCGTGAAAGAAGGTTCCCGACACCTGTCCGCGGCGCCCGCCGGCCGGACCGAGGCTGCGACCGAGGCCGTCGCGGATTTCGGCGAGGGGCTCGTCGCCGCCGGGGCCGGTGAGCGTGGCGTAGTGGAATTCGTGGCCGCGGATCACGGCGTTCGGCGGCAGCGTGACGCTGCCGCCGGCCACCAGGGCCTCGCGGTAGCCGAGGGTGAGACGGCGCTCAGCGAAGCTGGTCGAATGGCCGAGGAGCGCGGCCATGCCGTGGCGCATACCCTCCGCATCCTGCAACTCCTCGCCCAGCACCATGTACCCGCCGCACTCGCCGTGAACCGGCCGCGTTTCGGCAAAGCGGCGAAGGCCCTCGCGGAAGCCGTGCGCCGCGGCAAGTCGGCCGGCGTGAAGCTCGGGGTAGCCGCCCGGCAGCCAGCAGCAGTCGCAGTCCTCCGGCGGCGGCTGGTCGGCGAGCGGCGAGAAAGGAACAATGGTCGCACCCGCCGTTCGCCATCCCTTGATGATGTGCGGGTAGACGAAGGAGAAGGCGTCGTCGCGGGCGAGCGCGATGCGGCCCCCTGGCGGCGGCAGCGCCGGGCTGCCGGCGGGAGCGGGGCCGACGATAGCGGTGGCGAGGGCGAGGAGCGCGTCGAGATCGACCGCGCGTTCGATCTCCTCGGCGATGCGGTCGAGCCGCGCCGCAAGGTCGCCGTGCTCCGCCGCCTGGACAAGCCCGAGATGACGGGAGGGCAGGGAGAACGTTTCGCTCCGCCCAAGCGCGCCGAGCACCGGCACGTCGATCGCGGCGATCGCGTCCGCCATGTAGGCCCGATGCCGCTCGGTGGCGACGCGGTTGAGGATGACCCCGGCGACGCCCACCGCTCCGTCGTGGGAGGCAAAGCCGCGCACGACCGCGGCGGCCGACTGGGTCTGGCCCGAGGCGTCAAGGACGAGGACCACGGGGAGCCGGTAGCGGGCGGCGAGGTCGGCGGCGGCGCCGCGGCGTCCGGCGGGTTCCGGAAGGCCATCGAAAAGGCCCATCGCCGCCTCGATCAACAGGAGATCGGCCTCGGCCGACAGGTCGGCAAGGATCGCATCGAGGAGCGCTGGCGCCATCGCCCAGGAGTCGAGGTTGGCGCAGTCGGCACCGCTCGCGGCGGCGTGGAAAGCCGGGTCGATATAGTCCGGACCCGACTTGGCGCCGCGAACCGCAAGGCCGCGACGGCGGAACGCACGCAGGAGGCCCGCGGTAAGCACGGTCTTGCCCGCTCCCGACGCCGGTGCCGCGATCATCAGGGCGCGCGCCGTCACGACGGGGCCTCCGTCGCGTGCGCGCGCATCAGGTCGTCGAGGCGCTGGCGCATGGCGACGACGGCGCCGACCACGACCACCGCCGGCGGGCCGATCCCCTGGGCTCCCGCCTCCGCCGCGATGCGGTCGAGGCGGGAGACGAGAATGCGTTGGTCGGGCAGCGTCGCCGAAGCGACGACGGCGGCGGGCGTCTCCGGCGCGAGGCCGCCGGCCAAGAGATCCGCGGCGATGCCGTCGAGCTGGTGCATCGCCATGTAGATCACCAGCGGCTGGCCGGTCGCGGCGAGCGACGCCCAGTCGATGCGCGGGCCGTCACCGGCGCCGTGGCCGGTCGCGAAGATCACCGCCTGATTGATGCCGCGGAGGGTCGGCGGAATCAGCGCCGCCGCGGCGCCGGCAAGGCCGGCGGTGACGCCCGAGACGATACGGAACGGAATCCCCGCCCCGGCGAGCGCCAGCATTTCCTCGCCGGCACGGCCGAACACGAACGGATCGCCGCCCTTCAGCCGAACGATGCGCTCGCCCGCGCGCGCAAGCTCGACCAGGCGGGCCGAGATCGCTGCCTGTTCCGCCGAAGGCTGATGGCCGCGCTTGCCCGCCGGCTCAAGCCGCGCGTCGGGCCGCGCGAGCGCCGCGACGCGATCGTCGATCAAGGCGTCATGGACGATCACGTCCGCCTGGGCCAGGGCCGATACGGCGTGGAGGGTCAGGTATCCTGGATCGCCCGGCCCCGCCCCGACGAGCCAGACATGGCCCGGCATCAGCCGGGGCAGGCCCGCAAGCAGCGCCACCAGTCTCTGGTCGATGTCCATGGTCGCGGATTACAGGCGACAGGCCGACGCGACAAGGCGAACTTGCAGGCACCGCATGCTCGCTTCATGCCCCGCCGATCCGGTTCGGACCATCAGGGTTCGCGCCGGCCGGGAGGATGAGCGGCGCTATCGTCGTCGCCGCCATCCCTTCGACGAAACCGCCGCTGGTAGGCGGGGTCATAAAGGGCGCTCTCCCGGAAATCCTCCGCCGCCAGGGCGCGCCCGACGAGGATCACCGCGGTGCGCTCGACCGGTTCGGCTGCGAGGCGCGCGGCGATGTCGCCGAGCGTACCGGCGATTGCCCGCTCCTCCGGCCAGCTCGCGCGGACCACGACCGCAACCGGACAGTCGGGACCGAGGATGGGCGTGAGCTCCGCCACGATCCGGTCCAACGCATGGATTGCAAGGTGAATGACGAGCGTTGCGCCGGTCGCTGCGAACGCGGCGAGGCTTTCGCCCTCCGGCATGCTCGAGGCCCGACCGGAGACGCGGGTGAGCACCACGCTCTGCGCCACCTCGGGCACGGTCAGCTCCCGGCCGATCAGAGCCGCCGCAGCGGCGAAGGCGGGCACGCCGGGCGTCATCGTCCAGGGAATGCCGCGGCGATCGAGCCGACGTATCTGCTCGGCGACGGCGCTGAAGACGGAGAGGTCGCCGGAGTGGAGCCGCGCGACGTCTTCTCCGGCCTGGTGCGCGAAGACGAACGCCGCCTCGATCTCCTCGAGCGACATCGGCGCGGTGTCGACGATCCGCGCCCCCGGCGGGCACCAGGCAAGCATTTCCCTCGGGACGATCGACCCGGCATAGAGGCAGACCGGGCAGCGCGCGATGAGGTCGCGGCCACGCACGGTGATGAGGTCGGCCGCGCCCGGACCAGCACCGATGAAGTGGACGGTCACGGCTTGACCCAGACCCACTGGGTGATCGGCATTGCCGGCCGCCATCCGGTCTGGCCGCCCAGCGGCTCGGCGCGGGCAAGAGCGATCCGGATCAATTCGCCGCCCAGCTCCGCCTGGCGTGCGAAGAGCGCGGCTTCGCTCTCCAGCGTAACCGCGTTGACGACGAGGCGTCCGCCGGCGCGAAGCGCGGCGATGGCGGCGTCGACGATCGCCGGCTCGCCCGCGCCGCACCCGAGGACCACGGCGTCGGGCGGGTCGAGTCCGGCGAGCGCAGACGGGGCTCGGCCTTCGACCACCGAGAGGCCCGGCGTGCCGAGGGCAGCGGCGTTTCGGGCGATGCGCGCGGCGCGCGCCGGTTCCGACTCGACGGCGACCGCGCGGAGCGAACGGCCGGCGAGCATCCATTCGATCGCAACCGAGCCCGCGCCCGCGCCGACGTCCCACAGCAGTTCGCCCCGGCGCGGCGCGAGGGACGAGAGGGTGATGGCGCGGATTTCCCGCTTGGTGATCTGGCCGTCATGCTCGAACAGGGCGTCCGGGAGACCGGGGACGAGCGGAATGATTCGCGCCGCCGGACCGGCCGCCACCTCGATCGCAATCGTGTTGAGCGCGTCGATGCCGGAGAGGTCGAAGCGAGCCGCGCTCGTCGTGCGCACCCGCTCCCGCGCCCCGCCGAGCGCCTCCATGACAACGATCCGCGATGGGCCGAATCCCGCGTCGGCGAGCAGGCGGGCCACCGCAGCGGGCGCCTCGCCGTCGGAGGTGAGCGCCAGGATTTGCGTGCCGGGATGGAGATGCGGCCGGATCAGGTCGGGGGCGCGGCCGTGGAGCGAGAGGAGGACGGTGTCGGCGAGCGGCCAGCCGAGCCGCGCTGCGGCAAGGCTGAATGCGGAGGGGGCCGGCAGGGCCACGATCTCCCGGAGCGGCACGGCTTTCGCGAGCAGCGGCCCGACGCCGTAGTGGAACGGGTCTCCCGTGGCGAGAACGCAGACCGCCCGGCCGCGATGGGCGAGGACCTCGTCCACCGCCCCGTCGAACGGACTCGGCCACGAGCGCACCGCGCCCCGGACAAGCGGTGCGGCCAGGGCAAGGTGCCGCTTGCCGCCGAAGACGATCTCGGCGGATTCGACCAACCGGCGCGCCGCCGGCGTAAGCCCGTCGATCCCGTCCTCGCCGATGCCGACGATTGCCAGCCATCGGTGCGGCGCGGCATTGTCGGTATCGATCGGGTCAGGGGCAGACATGACGCGAATCCATCGCATCCTCATTCTCGGTGGCACGACGGAGGCCCGCGAACTCGCCGCGCGGCTTGCGGCGGAGGGCAAGCACGAGGTCACCGTGTCGCTCGCCGGTCGCGTCAAGGAGATCGTACCCCATGCCGTGCCGGTGCGGATCGGCGGTTTCGGCGGCATCGACGGTCTTGCGGCATGGCTTGAGGCGGAGGAGGTCGACCTCCTCATCGACGCGACCCATCCCTTCGCCGAACAGATGTCGCGAAACGCGGTTGCCGCCGCGGTCAAGGCCGGCGTGCGTCTGCTTGCGCTTCGCCGTCCTCCATGGACGCAAACCGACGGCGACCGCTGGCGCGAGGTTGATGGCGTAGGGGAGTCCGTTGCGGCGCTCGGCGGCGCCAGACGGCGGGTCTTTCTCGCCATCGGGCGGCAGGAGATCGACGCATTCGCGCGGGCGCCCCAGCACTTCTATCTCGTCCGCAGCATCGACCGGGTGACGGACCGGTTCCTCGACGATGCCGTCTACCTCGAGGGGCGCGGACCGTTCCGCGCGGAGGACGAGCGTGCCCTGATGGAGGCATACGCGATCGACACCGTCGTGGCCCGAAACAGCGGCGGGGACGCCGGCTACGCCAAGATCGCCGCGGCGCGGGCGCTTGGCGTCGAAGTCATACTTATCCGGCCGCCGAATCTTCCCAATGCCCGAACAGTCGCGACCGTGGACGAGGCGGTGGCGTGGATCGCTCATCCGGGAATCTCCGCCGCCGCTCGCGGCGTGTAGACGAGCGGCGGCCTGTCCGGGCGCGTGACGATGCGTGTCGCGGCCGAGCCGACGATTATCAGCGTTGCCATGTCGGCCGGCTCGCCCGCCGCGCGCGCAAGGTCAACCACGGCGATGCTTTCGTCTGGGCGTCCCACCCCGCGGCCGAAGACGACCGGGGTTGTCGCCGGCAGGCGGCGGGCGAGAATCGAAAAGGCGGCGCTCAGCTGCGCCGGCCTGGCCCTGGACAGGGGATTGTAGATCGCGATCGCAAAGCCCGCCTCCGACGCCGCGGCAAGGCGTCGCTCGATCAGCGACCAGGGCTTGAGGTTGTCGGATAACGAGATCGCGCAGAAGTCGTGGCCAAGCGGTGCCCCGACCCGCGCCGCCACGGCAAGCATCGCGGTCACGCCCGGAATGACCACGAGGTCGACCTGGCGCCACGCGGCTTTGCCCGCCTCGATCGCCTCGCAGACCGCCGCCGCCATGGCGAACACGCCGGGGTCGCCGCCGGAGACGAGAGCCACGCGCGCCCCGTCAAGGGCGTGATCGAGGGCGGCTTCGGCGCGGCTCAGCTCCTCGCGATTGTCCGAGGGGTGGCGGCTCTGGCCGGCGCGGCGCGGTACGCGGTCGAGATACGGCCCGTAACCGTAGACCGCATCCGCCGCATCGAGCGTTCGCCTCGCCTCCTCGGTGAGGTAACGCCCGTCGCCGGGACCGAGCCCGATCACCGCCAGACCGCCGGTCATGACGGCCGCCCCCGCGCCGGAACCAGGACCACGGCGAAGTAGGGCGCGCCGTCGTCCGTCTTCTCGGCAAGCGGCATGATCCTGGCGTCCTCCATGGTGCCGCGCTCGACATAGGCCGCACCGGCAAGTCGTCCGCTGCCCTCGACGGCACGACGGATCTTTCCGATATGCCGGCAGACCTTGATGATCGCGACCGCATCCGGGCCGGCAAGGCGGCTGCTGAGCGCCTCGGAATCGATCGTGCCGGGTATGACGGAGAGCACGTCATCGCCACGCGCGAGGGGGAGTCCGGCCGCCGACCAGCAGCCGGAAAGGCTGGTCACGCCCGGGATCACCTCCGTCGGGTAGCGATGGCTGAGGCGGAAATGGAGGTGCATGTAGGAGCCGTAGAACAGCGGATCGCCTTCGGACAGCACGGCCACGGTGCGGCCTTCGTCCAGATGGGCGGCGATGATGTTGGCGGATGCGTCGAAGAAGGCATCGATCGCCCGCGAGTAAGCCGGATCGCCGGTCGGTATCTCGGTGGTCACCGGATAGCGGAGCGGCAGCTCCACGGCGCCGGGCCGCATGTGCGCGGAGGCAATGGCGCGGGCATTGCCGGCACGACCAGCCTTGGCGAAATGGGCCACGACATCGGCCTCGCGGAGGGCGCGCACGGCCTTCAGAGTCATCAGCTCGGGGTCGCCGGGCCCGACGCCGACCCCGATCAGCCGCGCGGCCTTGCTCACGACCGTTCGTCCCGTGCGAGCGCATTGATCGCGGCGGCGGTGACGGAACTCCCGCCAAGACGGCCGCGGACGGTGACGAACGGCGCCGGCGCTTCCGCGATCAGCGCATCCTTCGATTCGGCCGCGCCGACGAAGCCGACGGGGATGCCGATGATGGCAGCCGGCAACGGCGCGCCCTCGGCGAGCATCTCGAGCAGACGGAAAAGGGCCGTCGGGGCATTGCCGATCGCGACGACGGCGCCGGCAAGGCGGTCGCCCCAAAGGCCGAGCGCCGCGGCGGAGCGGGTGGTGCCGAGGCGGGCGGCGATGTCGGCGACGCGCGGGTCGTGAAGGGTGCAGATCACGTCATTGCCGGCCGGAAGGCGCGAGCGCGTGACGCCATGGGCGACCATCTCGGCATCGCAGAGGATGGGCGCGCCGGCGGCAAGCGCCCCGCGCGCGGCCCCGACGACGCCCGGCGAGAAGACGATGTGCGGCGCAAGCTCCACCATGCCCGATGCGTGGATCATGCGGACGGCGACCTCGGCTTCCTCCGGCGCGAAGCGCGAGAGATCGGCCTCCTCCCGGATGATGGCGAAGGAGCGCGCATAGATCGCGGCACCGTCGCGGATGTAAGAGAAGGTGTCACGCATCGGCCGGCTCCCGGGCGATTGCCGCCGCGACGCCGTCGGCGCCGAGGCGGTCGATGACCTCCGCGGCCGTCTCGCCCGGCCTCCTCGCCGCGCCGACCGAGGCGGCGAGCCGCGCCACCGCCGCCGGCAGGTCGCCATCGGTCAGGCCGACCGCGGTGGCGCTATCGGCGCGACCCGCGATGACAAGGCGGGCGCCATGCTCGCTCCCGACGAAGGTGAGGGCCGCAGCGCGCGGATGGGCGCAACCCTTGGCGCAGCCGGAGACGTGAACCGTGACCGAGCCGTCGAGGATGGGCGCCGCTTCTGCCGCAACGGCAGGCGCGACGGCGCGGGCCGGCATCATTCCGGCAGCGCAAGCCGGCGCGCCGGCGCACGCGACGACGGCGCGGCGCGGATCGTCGGACCGGACGACGAACCCGAGCTCGGCAGCACGCTCGCGGCAGCCGGCAACGCGTTCGCGGGCGATGCCGATGGCGAGGAGTGTGCGGCCTTCCGCCGGGACAAAGGCGGCGGCCCCGCCGTCTGTAGAGGTGTCCACCAGCGCCGCGAGGGTCGCGGTGTCGGTCTGGCCGAAGGGCAGGCCGACGCCCAGCGCGAACCGCCCATCGCGGAGCGCGTGCACGCCGACGGGCCGCGCGGGCGGACGGCGTGGCGGGGGGTTCGTCGCATGGGCCCCTATCGCGGCCAAGACCGCTGCCGGGTCGAGGTCGCGGCCGCGCGCGGACGGCCCGGCGTCGGCGATCATCCGAAGCAGAATCAGAGCCGTCGAAACCGCGTCGCCGGCGGAAACGGTGCCGACGAGCTTCCCCGTGGCAGCGGTGCCGCCGACGATGAGCGTGAACCGTGCGGCGCCGGTCGCAACGAGGCGAAGGTCGGCGTCGATCGCATCGAGATGCAGGCTGCCGCCGCCGTCAAGGACGATCGACGTCTTCGGCGCAAGCCGCGTTCCGATGCGCTCCGTCTCGACGGCATCGCGGATCGCCCGGACAAGCGGCCGCACGTCCATGACCTCATCCTGGTCGAGCCCGGAGAGCGGGCCGGCGAGAATCGCGGGCTGCGCATCGACGATGCCGACCGCGGCCAAGGCTTCGACGAAGGGCGCGGTGGCGCTCTCGGCGAGGCCGCGCACCTGGATCGAGCCGCGGGCCGTGATCTCGACGATGCCGTTGCCGAACGTCCGCGCGGCGTCGCAAACGGCGCGGATCGCCTCGCCGGACAGCGGACCCACCGGCGGCAGGCGCGCGAGCAGGCCATCGCCGGTCAAGATGGGCCGGGCGATGGTCGGGCAGACGTTGCGGCGCGCGAGGGGATTCATCGGGCGAGTCCTACCAGATCGCGGGGGAGGGCGCATCGTCGCACTGTGTCAAAGCGGACCGCGCCAATCGCTTAGATCGATCTCGCGCAAAGGGTTACCGCCGTCGATAAAGAGCCGCCCGGCAGGCGTGAGCGCGCGGGCGATTCGCGACAGGGCCCGCCGACCGACCTCGGGATGCCGCCCGTCGAGGGCACCGACCCTCACGGCAAACGCGATGTCGTAGGGCGCCTCGCCCGGCTCGAGCACGAAGTCCTCGACGGCGACCGCGCGGCAGGTTAGCCGGCCTGCGGCGATTTCAGCCGATGAGCCGGCACGGGTCTGCGCGATGGCGGTTACCGATCGGTCGATGGCGAGGATATGCCCGTTGCCGATACGACTTGCGATCTCCCGCGCCGCCGCACCCGGCCCGCAGCCGATCTCGAGCACGCGCATGCCAGGACGGAGTGGTAACGCATCGACGATCGCCAGAAGCCGCGGTGACAGTCGCTGGGCCATTCCCACCTCACTCCTTTGCCGTTCAATCCATCAGGAGGTGAGACGGCTGCGATTCGGATGCCGCCTTGATGGCCTCCCTTTTCCTCGTTGACAACCAACGGAGGGGAAGGGTCAAATCGTGGATTGCGGGCGGGGACTGCCGACGACCGGCTGGTTTGATGGGCTTTCCAGCGTCGTGCGGCGTGGTCTCATCTGCCGCGCTCACGCCGGAGGGTTTCAATGACACCGCGCAGCTTCTTTCTGACGGCGGCCGCCGCCGCGTTCATGGCCGGCGCCGTCGCATCCGGTCCCGCTTTGGGAGAAGCGGAATCGCAGGACCCGATCAAGATCACGCTGCATGACTGGACCGGCCAGTTCATCACCTCGAAGATCATGGGCGAGGTGCTGAAGAAGGCCGGCTACAATGTCGAATACGTCCAGGCCGACTACCTTGCCCAGTTCGCCGGGCTGAAGACCGGCGACCTTACCCTGGCCATGGAGATCTGGGCGACCACCGGCCAGGAGGCCCTCGACGAGGGCGTCGCCAGCGGCAAGGTCGAGAACCTCGGCGAGACCGGCATGCTCGCCAAGGAAGAGTGGTGGTACCCCCTCTACATGAAGGAGAAGTGCCCGGGTCTCCCCGACTGGCAGGCACTCAAGGAGCCGTCCTGCGCCGAGGCCTTCTCGATCGCCGAGACCGCGCCCAACGGCCGCTACCTTGGCGGACCGGTCACCTGGGGCGGCTTCGACGAGGAGCGGGTCGAAGCGCTCGGACTGCCCTTCGAAGTGGTCCATGCGGGCACCGACGCCGCTCTCTTCGCCGAGCTCGAGAGCGCCTACCAGCGGCAGGCGCCGATCATGCTGTGGATCTATTCGCCGCACTGGGCGCCGGCCAAATACGAGGGCGAGTGGGTCGAGTTCCCGGCCTACGAGGCCGCGTGCTACACCGACCCTGCATGGGGCATCAACCCCGACGCCACGCATGACTGCGGCAAGCCGACCGGTCCGATCTGGAAGGCCGGCTGGAGCGGCATCAAGGACAAGTGGCCCGGCGCCTACAAGGCGATCAAGGCGTTCAACCTCTCGAGCGAGGAGATGAACGAGATGGTCGGCGCGGTGGACCTCGACGGCAAGGAAGTCGATGCCGTGGTTGCCGAGTGGGTCGAGAACAACGAGGACCGCTGGAGCAAGTGGATCGAGTAACGGCCGGGCCCTCGATCCGGCCGTCCGCCGTGTCATGAGCCGCGGGGTGCAGTCCGGCGATGCGCCCCGCGCGTGCCTGCCCAGACGGTCGTGGCCATGAACACGGCCGCCGCCAAACTCGCCTGCCGCTCGGTGTGGAAGCTCTACGGCGTCAGGGGCGGCGACGTCTTCAAAAGGGGACGCGTGCCGGACGAGGCGGTGCTTGCTTCGCCCGACGTGATCATCGCGGTCCGCGACGTCTCCCTCGACGTGAACGAGGGCGAGATCTTCGTCATCATGGGGCTGTCGGGGTCAGGCAAGTCGACCCTGGTCCGCTGCATGTCGCGGCTGGTCGAGCCGTCGGCGGGCGAGATTCTGTTCAACGGCCGGGATCTGCTCGCCGCGTCGCCGCGTGAGATGATCGAGATCCGCAGGCACCGGATGGGGATGGTCTTCCAGCACTTCGCGCTCCTCCCCCATCTCTCGGTGCTCGGCAATGTCGGTTTCCCGCTCGAGGTGCAGGGCATACCGCGGCCAAGGCGCGAGGCGCGTGCCCGCGAGATGATCGAACTGGTCGGCCTCGCCGGCCGCGAGAACGACTACCCGCACCAGCTCTCCGGCGGCCAGCAGCAGCGGGTCGGCATTGCGCGCTCGCTCGCCGTCGAGCCGGAGCTGTGGTTCCTCGACGAGCCGTTTTCCGCGCTCGACCCGCTGATCCGCAAGGAAATGCAGGACGAGTTCCTGCGGCTTCAGAATACGCTGCGCAAGACCATCGTGTTCATCACCCACGATTTCGACGAAGCGATCCGCCTCGCCGACCGGATCGCCATCATGAAGGACGGTCGGATCGAGCAGACCGGCACGCCGGAAGACCTGGTGATGCGGCCGGCGACCGACTATGTCGCGGAGTTCACCCGCGACGTGCCGAAGGCCAAGGTGCTGACCGTCGCCGCGATCATGGCACCGGACGGGACGATGCCAGCCGACGGCGAGGTCCGTGCCGATGCCCGCATTGCCTCGGTCGCGTCGCGTCTGCGCGAAGCGTCCGCGCCGCTTGCCGTGGTCGATGCGGAGGGGAGGCGGGTGGGCACGCTCACCCGCGATGCGGTCGCCGACGTGATGCTCCGGGGGTAGTGGTGGCGAGCGGCCGAACGCACACCTGTCATCCCGGGCGAGCGCGAAGCGCGAGACCCGGGACCCCGAGACGTGATGGCTCCGAGACCGCTTCCTCCCGGGGTCCCGGCTCCCCCGGCTCAAGGCCGCGGTCGCTTGGCCGGGATGACAGCCCGTGACCGCCGCCGCCTCCATCGCCCCGCATCGCGCCGGCGCGGACGCCCGCACCATCGCCATCCGCTTTGCCTGGGTCGCGGTGATCGCGATTACCGCGCTGCTGTGGTTTGAGGGACAGGAGTTCGCCCCCTGGGCCGTGGTCTATCCCAGGGGGATGGAGATCCCGGCGGCAAAGTGGATCTCCGCGGGAATGAACTGGCTGGTCGATGACGCGACATTCGGCCTCTTCACCTTCACCGAACTCACCCGCGCCATCGCGGCCGTGGTCGAAGTGCCCTACACGGTGGCGCTGTCGGTGCTCTCGACCGGTTTCATGCAGGGCGAGGGCTCGAACGCGGTCCAGCTTCTGCCGCCGCTCTCCTGGATCGCGGTCATCGCCATCGTCACGCTGACCGGATACCACGCCGGCGGGCGGAATCTCGCGATCCTGGTCGGGCTGTGCTTCCTCTATCTCGCCGTCTTCGGTCAGTGGCAGAGCGCGATGCAGACGCTCGCCTCGATCCTGGTGGCGGTTCCGGTCGGAGTCGCCGGCGGTCTTCTCCTCGGTCTCGCCGGCTACCGCTGGCCGCGCTTCGAGCGGGCCATGCGGCCGGTGCTCGACCTGATGCAGACCGTGCCGATCTTCGCCTATCTCGTCCCGATCCTGTTCCTTTTCGGATTCGGGCCGGTCGCCTCGATCGTCGCGACCATCATTTACGCCATGCCGCCGATGGTGCGGGTTACCATTCTTGCGCTCGAGGGCGTGCCAAGCGAGGTCCGTGATCTCGGCCGGATGATCGGGTGCACGCGGCGTCAGATGACCTGGAAGGTGATGGTGCCA
>DASSPO010000547.1:0-6593 GCA_035699585.1 Bauldia sp. | reverse complement strand
GGCTACATTGGGGCCGGGAAGACCACATTCTCGCGGCGTTTGGAGCGGCAGGTCTCCGCCGTTCGTTTCACCCATGACGAGTGGATGCGGCGACTCTACGGTGAGGATCCTCCGGAGCAGCAGTTTGTTGAATTGGCCCAGCGGGTTTCCTCTCTCATGGAGGAAGTCTGGCGCCGGTGCCTGGACGTCGGTGTGGACGTCGTTCTCGATTTCGGCTTCTGGTCTCGTGCGGAAAGAGACCTTATCCGATCGGCTGTCACGGGACTGGGTGCCGACTTCAAACTCTATCGCCTGAACTGTCCCGACAGCGTCGCCTGGAAACGTATCGAGGCTCGCAATGCCGCCGCGGACAAGGGTATCTACATCGCGGCAAACACTTTCGCCGTTCTCAAGTCCCGGTTTCAGCCTCTCGATGACGACGAGGTGAGGATCGAGGTGCAGCAGGATCCCTGACAGTCGCCACGAATCGGACCATGCCCCGACTCACCTTCCGCCCCGTCGACACGACCACGCTTCCGGCGTTCGAGGCCTTCTTCTCATCCCCGGGAGCGCCGAAGTGGTGCTGGTGCATGGCCTTCCGGCGGACACCGGCGGAGGTGAAGGAAGCGACGGCAGCCAGCAGCCGCCGACAGATCATCGGGCGCATCCGCGACGGCGTTCCGGTCGGGCTGCTCGCCTACGAGGGCGGCGACGCGGTCGGTTGGGTGTCGGTCGCACCGCGCGAGACGTTCCGTCTCAAGGGTGCGCCGGCGCAACCGGGCGAGGCGGTCTGGTCGATCAGCTGTTTCTTTGTCCCGCGCCCGCGGCGCCGCCACGGCCTGAGCCGGAAGCTCATCGCCGGCGCGGTGGCCTATGCGAAGGCGAACGGCGCAACCGTGGTCGAAGCCTATCCGGTCGATCCCGACTCGCCGAGCTACCGCCATATGGGCTTCGTTCCCGTCTTCGCCGAGGCGGGCTTTACCGATCTCGGCATGACGGGGAAGCGGCGCCATGTCATGCGGCTGGCGTTGGAAGAGGCGTCTTGACCTGCGGGCGAGCGTAGAGGCGGCAGCACGCCGCGAGTCCTTCGAGGTTTCCGCCAAGCTGCTCGAAGGCAAAGCCGAGCGAGAACAGCCGCTCGAGCGCGTCGGTCGGCATCAGGCGGATCAGACCTGCCACGCGAACGGCGTCGACCTCGGCGGCATAGGCGGCAAGCGCCGCCTGAAATCCGGTCGGCGTCGGCGGCATCGAGCGGGTGCCGAAGGCGCCCGAAAGGGCGCGGAGATAGGCCGAAGCGGCGTCGGCAATCGCCGCTATGTGAGGCGTAAGCCGCTCGGAGATCTGCGCGGGGAATGGCGTGGCTGTCGCCCGGAAGATGATGATCGCATCGTTGCGCACCCTCACCACGGCCAACACGAGGGGATCGGGGTCGGGATCCTCGCTAAGGCGGATCTGTCGTTCACGGCGGGCTTCCTCCGCCGCAGCGTCGAGGGCGGCCATCTTCTCGCGAACGCTGGCGAAGACGGCAAGCGGCTCCACCTCGCTCGCGCGGGCCACGGCGGTGTTTGCCGCAAGCCGTGGCAGAAGGTCGGCGAGCGTGAGGAGTACGCGGCTCGCCGCTTCGGCAAGAAGGCTGTGTGCCCTGGCCGGAAGGACGAGCAGCGCCACCGCGACCGCGATCAGCGCCCCAAGGCCGATCTCGGCGGTCCGCTCGAGAGTGAAGGCGATCGGTCCGACTTCTGGTCCGCGCGGAACGATCAGCGCAATTACCGCCGTGACCGGCGCGATGCGGTAGCGGCCGTTGACTGCGGCGAGGAACACGAGTGGCGCGAGCGCCGCGACCAGCGCCAGTGCAGCCGCGGTTGGCCGGTCGTGGGGCATAAGCCAACCAACGATGCTCCCGTAGATCGCGCCGCCGATGGTGCCGACCAGCCAGTCGAGGGAGAACTGAAGAGAGGCTCCGACCGTCGCCTGAATGACGAGCAACGAGGCGATCACCGACCAGTAGGGCTGCGGAAGCTCGACAAGCGTCGCCACCGCGAAGGACAGGACCGCGGCGATGGTCGCGCGAACGGCGACGCGAACTTCTGCCGTGTGGCGGCTGAGCCAGCCAGCGGCGCCGGTCAGCGGTTCCCTCATTCGTCGAACAGGTTCCCTTGGCCCGGTCCCGCCGGCTCGGTGCGGCGCTTGCGGTGGCGGACGGCGCCCGAGGTGGCGATTGCGGAGACATGGCCGTCGTGGAACTCGATGTCGAGCTGGGATCCGGTCGTCACCTGCGCGCCGTGAACGGGCCTGTCGCCGGAGCGCACCAGGGCAAAGCCGCGTGCCAGCACATTGCGGTAGGAGAGCGTGCGGAGAAGCTGATCAAAAGACGCTAGCTGCGTCGCCTTCCCGGAATTGATGGTTCGGACGCAGCGGAGTATGGCGCGGTCGAGGTCGGCCAGGGTTCGACGCCCGCGCGTGATCCACTCGCCGATCGGCTCGATCCGCAGGCGCCTCGCGCGTAGCGACAGATCCGCACGGCAGCGCTCAAGACGCACCTCGGCAGCGCGATTCGCGCGCTCCCCCAGGTTTGCCACCCGTTCCACGCGTTGCCGCACGAACGCACGCAGCCCCTCGACGGAGAGCCGTCCGGCAGTCTGTTGGAAAGCCAATCGGTGCTGGCCCGCATTGGCGCCGAGGGCCACCTTGAGCCGGCCGGCGAGCTCGTCGAGCATCCGCCGGGGAATTCCGAGCAGGTCGTCAGCCTTGGGCAGCGCCCGTACCGCGGCGAGCAGGTCGCGCCGCCCCGATTCGAGCCGGCGGAGCACGGCGCCGCGGTGCCGACCGGCGAGCCCCTCGACCTGCGCCGCAAGCTCCGAGCGCACCGGCACGGCAATCTCGGCTGCCGCCGTCGGCGTCGGCGCACGGCGGTCGGCAGCGTGGTCGATGAGCGTCGTGTCGGTTTCGTGACCGACCGCCGCGATCACCGGAATCCGGGATTCGGCCGTGGCGCGGACCACGATCTCCTCGTTGAAGCTCCAGAGGTCCTCGAGGCTGCCGCCGCCGCGCGCGACGATGATAACATCCGGCCGCCGCACGCCGCCGGTGGCCGGCAGGTCATTGAAGCCGCGGATTGCCGCCGCCACCTCGGTCGCCGAAGTCTCGCCCTGTACCTTCACCGGCCAAAGGACGACGTGGACCGGGAAGCGGTCCGACAAACGATGCAGGATGTCGCGGATCACGGCACCGGTTGGCGAGGTGACCACGCCGATCACCCGCGGCAGGAAGGGGAGGGGGCGCTTGCGGCCCGCGTCGAACAGGCCCTCGGCGGCGAACTTCCTGCGGCGCTCCTCGAGAAGCGCCATCAGCGCGCCGACCCCGGCCGGCTCGAGCAGGTCGATCACCATCTGGTATTTCGACGACCCGGGGAAGGTGGTGAGCCGCCCGGTGGCGATCACTTCCATCCCCTCGGCCGGCTTGAAGCGGAGCCGCTGGAAGGTGAGCCGCCAAACCACGGCCTCGAGCCGCGCCTTGTCGTCCTTGAGCGAGAAATAGGCGTGGCCGGAGGAGTGCGGCCCGCGGTAGCCGGAGATTTCGCCGCGCACCCGCACATAGGAGAAGCCGTCCTCGACGGCGCGCTTCACCGCCGCCGAAAGCTCGGAGACGGTGAACTCGACGAGATTCTGGGCGGGCGCGGGCATGGGAGAGACGTGCCCCGGTCAGGGGCGGCGGTCAAGGAGCGCGGCGCCGAACACGCGAAACCAGGCTCCACGTCATGATGCGATCTTCATAGACTCGAACTCCCGACACTTCCGCGCGAGACGAGCGGAGCCGGTCTTCCGCGCGATCAGATCAACCGCTTGCGCCTCGATCCTTGCGCCGGCGCGATCGCCGGCCTTCGACAGGAGGGCGGCAAGGCACAGCCGGGTGTCGGCGTAGTTGAGTATCGAGCCCGCCTCGCGCCAATGATCGCAGGCTGCCAGCAGCTCCGCTATCGCCTCCAGGATCCGGCCCTCGCCGACGAGAAGTGCAGCCCTTGCCTCGGAGGTGAGGGCCCTGATCGATGGCATCGGCCAGCGCTGCGGCTGGGTCTCCAACTCGCGGACAATCTCGGCCGCGCGTTCGTGCCGGCCAGTGAGCGCCGCAATCTTGGCGAGAGTTGCGAGCAGCAGCCCCTTGCGTTGCAGGGTCGGCCAGTTGCGCGTCTGAAGGCAGCGTTCGAGGCCGAGGTTTGCCGCTTCAGCCTCGCCACGCTCGAGTTGCAGGAGGGCCAGCCCCGGCTGCGGGCTCCACCCCACGGCACTGCTTCTCCCGTAGGCCTCCCCGGCCTGGTCGAGGTCGCCCGCGGCGAGGTGAATATCGCCCAGCACGCGCGCCGCATCGCCGAGAGCCCAGGGGGCGTCGTTTTCCAGCTGCTCGATGGCCGTCAAGACCAGCGCCTTTGCCTCATCGAGGGTCCCTGCAATCCCGAGGGCCTCGGCGCGATGAAGCCGGCATGAGCCGGTGAGCTCCTCGAGCCCCTCGGACCGGCACCAGCGCTCATAGCTTGCACTCCAGTGGCTAGCCCGCCTCCAGTCGGCGAAGTTCCGGCAGGCCCAGAGCAGGTTGCAGTAGATCGTGCCGCCGACCACGGGGTCGATCTCGCTCGACAGCCCGAGCGTGGCCGCGACGTCCTGGTCCTCGAGCCCCCGTTCGGTATCGCCGAGGCAGAGCTCGAAGAAGCCGCGATAGATCAGGCCGAGTGACTCCACGACCGGATCGCCGACGCGCTTGCCGATCTCGTAGGCCCGGTCCGCGAGACCCAGCGCCTCTTCGGTTTCGGCGGCCGCCGAGGCGAGTCGGCTCCCCATCCAGCACCATAAGCCATGCTCGCGGCACGTCTCGCTCGCTCCAATCAGGTCGGCCGCACGGCCGTGCCAACCGCGGGCCACGGCCATCTCGGCGCGCTCCAGATGAATGCGCGAAAGCGCGAGCGCCGGGTTTGCCGCCGCCAGACGGTTACCCCCGGCCACGTGGGCGGCCACGGCTCGCGTCAAGGGATCGATCGCCGCGGCCGGGCGCCCGATGCACTCGAGCGACAACCCCCATTCCTCGAGTTCCGCAGCCCCGAGCTGGGCCGCCGCATCGGCTTGCGCATAGAGGTCGGCGCCGTCCTGCCAGCGCTTCGCGGCGCATGCCGCCCTGGCGGCGCCGATGAGGGCGGGCGCGTCGTCCGCCGGGCCTCCCGCGGTGGCCGGGGCCTGATCGGGTCGCAACCGGTATCCGAAGCGCTGGACGCTCTCGAGCGCCGCTTCCGCCCCACCCTGCCGAAGAACGCCGCGGGCGAGGCTGGCGACGCGCTGGAGCGAGGACTCGGTGACGTTCACGCCCGGCCAGAGCCGGTCGAGGAGCTCATCCTTCGCCACCGCGCGGTCGGTATTCCTGAGGAGATAGGCAAGGAACTCGAACACCAGCGGCTGCACCGGCACCTCGACGCCGTCGACGCTGAGGCGGCGCGCGGCAACGTCAATTTGGAGGCTTCCAAGGCAGTACCTGTTCACGCGCAACG
Organism: Bauldia sp.; assembly: GCA_035699585.1. Taxonomy (GTDB): domain Bacteria; phylum Pseudomonadota; class Alphaproteobacteria; order Rhizobiales; family Kaistiaceae; genus Bauldia. The sequence continues at coordinate 1,084 of DASSPO010000547.1, read as the reverse complement.
CCTCCTAGCAGGACGCATGATCATAGCAAGATCAGCCATCGATAAGGACCTCCCGTCCAGGCTTCGGTAGCGTTGCCCACCACTGCGGCGACACGGTCGCAGCGAAGCAATACAGGAGAACACCATGGACCTCTATGTCATCCGCCGCCCGAGCGCTTGGGCTGACCTGAAGGAACTCGAGGCCGCCGGCGCCAAGTCGGCACGCGTCGGCAACGAAGAGATGTCCGACCAGGTCCGCTGGATCCGCTCCTACGTCATTCACGAGAAGGACGGGCGCGTCGGGACCTTCTGCATCTACCTCGCGCGAGACGAGGAATCGATCCGCGAGCACGCGCGGCGGGTCGGGATGCCCGCCGACGACATCTACCGTGTGGCGACCAGCGTCATCGTCCGCGACGATCCGGTAATGGCCGAGGCGGCCTGACCGGCCGGCCGGCTTGCAGTCACTCTCGCCGTTCCCTCCGTACCGCCGACCCATGCCGCCACCGGCGGCTGGCCGGTGGCAAATCGAATGGAGAAAACAATGGCCAAATGGATTCGCGGCTTCGTGCTGGCATCGGCGTTCGCTATGGCTGCATCCTCGGCATCCGCTGGCAGCGAAAATCCGCTGGCCGACGCCGTGCGCGCCGCGAACGATCGCTTCAAGGACGTTTCGGTCGCCCTGTCAGAGGGCTACGCACCGATACCCTGCGCCAGCGGAGTCGCCGGCGGAGCGATGGGCATTCACTATGTCAACCCGGCCTACCTCAAGGACGATGCCCTTGATATCGCGCGACCCGAGGCGGTCATGTACGAGCCGGGACCGAATGGCGAGCTCGATCTGATCGCGGTCGAATACATCACGTCCAAGGGTCCCGCGGAGTTGCAGGGTCATCTCTTCAACTTCAACGGCGCGCCCAACCGATACGGCCTCGGTCCCTTCTACGAACTGCACGTCTGGGCGTGGAAGAGCAATCCGACCGGCACGTTCGCGGACATGAACCCGGACGTGTCATGCGATCACGCGGTGCCCCACGGCAACTGAGGCTGCGTTCGGTCAGGCCGCTTGTCTCCCGTCCGTGACGGAACGGGGTTCGGCCGCCTC
>DASSPO010000546.1:0-3038 GCA_035699585.1 Bauldia sp. | reverse complement strand
TTCGATTCCTCGACAGGCGCCATATCTGGCCGTAAGCGAATCGTGGTGCTGGATGACGAGACCGGCCGCCCCGATGGAGGCGCGACGGACGCGATGGGTTGCTATTGGAGTGCCGGGATTTCAGCGGCACGGATCAACCGGTTCTCGCCGGAGGGCGACCTTCTCGATTACTACCCCGTCCCCGTTGCCGCCCCGACCATGCCGTGCTTCGGCGGACCCGGATTGGCACAGCTGTTCGTCACCAGCCTTCGTGTCGGCCGGGCGCCCGAATTGCTTGAACGCTATCCTCTCACCGGCGTCACGATCGTTGCAGACAGCCCGGTCCCCGGCGCCCCAGTGTCGCGTTTCCGCGATGCTTGAGGGAGGCGGGCGCCGGGTAGGCCAAGGCTAGCACGGCAGCCTCAGTGAAGAACGCACCAGTGAAGAACGCCAACGCGAGCCTACTCGAAGTAGGAGACAATGGCACCGGTTCCCATCGGCACTCCACGCAATCGTGGTGTCGACGGCGCCGGCTGAAAAGCGAAGCTGCGGCGGCGCGACCGCCGCTCCAGCCGCGAGGCATCCTGCCTGGCGATCGAGGCTAGCCGACGGCGGCGGGGGCCAGACCGCGTCGAAATCCATCTCGCCAGGTTGGATACCTGAGCTGCAGGCCAAGTTCTCGTTTGGCCTTGGCGTTAGAGGCGCCCCGGCCCTCGTTCATCCATCGGACTGTGGCTTCCCCGGCAAGAAAGCGCCCAAGCCAAGTGGGAAGTCGGAGCGGCGGTTTGGCGCCCACTGAATCCGCGAGATAGGGTAGCCACTCCGAGACCTTTGCGGGCTCGTCATCGACGATGTTGTAGACGCCACGCGTGCCGGCGAAGCCGTAGAGGCCGTTGCTGCCGAAGGCGGAACGGCGATGGCGCTCAAGGCGGACCTGTCATGCCCGGCCGAGGTGATCCGTCTGTTCGACGAGGCGGAGAGTCAACTGGGCGGCCTGGACATCGTCGTGGCAAGCGCGGCCGACATCATGGTGAGGCCGCTCGTCGACTGCACCGAGGAAGACTACGACAGAATTTTCAACACCAACACCAAAGGCGTGTTTTTTACGCTGAAGGAAGCCGCGAAACGGCTGAGCGACGGTGGACGCATCATCGTCGTTTCGACGGGTGGAACGAGGATGTTCTTTCCCGACCAGTCGCTCTACCTCGGCAGCAAAGGCGCGATCGAGCAGTTCGTCCGATGTCTCGCATGGGAACTCGGCAAGCGGAACATTACCGTAAATGCGGTGTCACCTGGTCCGACCGAGACGGACATGATGCAGGATCGCTATTGCGACCGGGCGGCCGCGATGTCGCCGTTCAACCGCCTCGGTCAGCCCCAGGATATAGCCGACGTCGCAGTCTTTCTTGCGAGCGATGCGGGACGTTGGGTTACCGGCCAGAACATCGGCGCGGGCGGCGGTGCATTCTGAGCCCTCAACCGGGAACTCAGCAGGGGCCGGCGGTTGGCAAGCCACATTCGCGGTTTCGCGTTAGGAGCCTTTCGCGAAAGGCTCTCATGGAGCCGCTTTGTTTCGCGATTTCAGCCGCGTGAGCCAACCGTGTCGATGCGGGGTTTGTGACGTCTCTTCTTCCATCGGACTTTCCGACGGCAGTCGCGGATACGCCGCCGAGCATTCGCGGCATTGCGTTGCGGACCTAGTACCTGTCGCCATACCCTCAGTCCGATAGGTGGACCGCGGACCGCCCTGGGAGTTATGCGATGCGAGAACCGAAGCGCCCGACGATCTATGGCATCAAGAACTGCGAGACGATGAAGAAGGCCCGTGCCTGGCTTGAGGCTCACGGTATTGCCTATGATTTTCACGACTACAAGGCGACGGGCATCGACCGGGCGCGGCTAGAAGCCTGGGCGAGAGAGGTCGGCTGGGAGACCCTGCTCAATCGAGCCGGGACGACATTCCGCAAGCTACCGGATAGCGACAAGTTGGAGCTCTCCGAGAAAAAGGCGATGGCGTTGATGCTCGCCCAGCCGAGCATCATCAAGCGCCCCGTGCTCGATATGGGCGAGCGGATCATCGTCGGCTTCAAGCCGGAAATCTATCAAGCCGCGCTGGCTCGTTAGACCTCTGCTGGCGCTTGCGCCGCCGACGACCCTTCGACAATGTCGCCACCGAGACCCAGGAGGAGCGGGCGTGGCAATCACCACCATCGAAAAGACCAAACTCGGCCGGACCGAACTTATCGTGTCCCGAATCTGTTACGGGACGGGCCCGATCGGCCATATGCCTGAGGTTTACGGCCATGGCTCCACCGAGGAGTTGGCCTACGCCACCGTGCGGGCGATCCTCGACGGACCGTCGAACTTCATGGACACCTCCCGAAACTACGGTGCCGGCCGGAGCGAGCAGCGGATCGGCCACGTGATCCGGGAGCGTGGCGGCATCCCCGAGGGCTTTATCCTTGCGACCAAACTCGATCGCGACCCGGAGACAAACCGGTTCGACGCTGCCTCAATGCGCCGCTCGCTGGAGAGAAGCCTCGCCGCTCTGGGCGTCGAGCGGGTCGGCCTGCTGCACATTCATGACCCCGAATACGCTTCCGACCTCAGTGAGGTAACGATGAAGGGTGGGGGGATCGAGGAACTCTACAAGATGAAGGAGGAGGGGTTCTGCGATGCCGTCGGCCTCGCCGCGGGCCGGGTGGACATCATGATGCCGATCCTCGAGCAATTCGACTTCGATGCGATGATCACCCACAACCGCTTCACCCTGGTCAACCGCAACGCCGAGGCGATGATCGACTACGCGGTCTCGAGAGGTATCGCCGTTATCAATGCCGCGCCATTCGCCGGCGGCGTTTTCGCAAGAGGCAGCACGGCAAATCCGCGTTACGTGTACCAGGAAGCGACGGAAGCGATGCTCAAACCCGTCCGTGCCGTCGAGGCGATCTGCCAGCGTCACGGGGTGCCGGTTGGGGCGGTGGCGCTTCAGTTTTCCATGCGGGACCCGAGGATCACCTCCACCATTTGCGGCGTCGGGCGGCCGGAAGAGGTGACGG
>DASSPO010000545.1:0-5517 GCA_035699585.1 Bauldia sp. | reverse complement strand
TGAGATGGCGTCGAACACGTGTCTCGTCCAGCTCGGCACGGGTGCCCGAAAGCAGGATCTCGCCCCGGTCCATCACCGCGAAGTGGTCGGCCAAGTCGCGGGCGAAGTCGAAATACTGCTCGACGAGCAGGATCGCGATGTCGCCCTTCTGGCGGAGCCAGGTGATCGCCCGGCCGATGTCCTTGATGATCGACGGCTGGATGCCTTCGGTCGGCTCGTCGAGGACGAGGAGCTTTGGCCGGGTCACTAGCGCCCGAGCAATGGCGAGCTGCTGCTGCTGGCCGCCGGAGAGGTCGCCGCCCCGACGCCGCAGCATGTCCCCAAGAACCGGAAAGAGCGAGAAGACGTCGTCGGGTATGTTGCGCTCGGCGCGCTTGAGCGGCGCAAAGCCGGTCTCGAGGTTCTCCTTGACCGTGAGGAGCGGGAAGATGTCGCGGCCTTGGGGCACGTAGCCGACCCCGAGACGCGCCCGCTCATGCGGCGCCATCTTGCCAAGGCTGACACCGTTGAGGGCGATCGTACCACGCGCAATCGGCTGCTCGCCGACCACGGCGCGGAGGAAGCTGGTCTTGCCGACGCCGTTCCGTCCCATCAGCGCCGTCACCTCGCCGGCGCGGGCGGCCAGCGATACGCCCCACAGCGCCTGGGCGGCGCCGTAGTAGAGATCGACCCGATCCGCGACCAGCATTGGCTGGTCCGTCATCTGTCCGGTTGACGGCACGGAGGCGTGGATGTTCATGCGTCGCTCCAGCGCCATCGCGGCAGCGGGAGGTCGAAGGCGGGGCGATCCGAGGCTGGAAGCATGACGAGACCCCACGACCGCTCATCCCAGCGCAAGCGGGGACCGAGATTTTCAAGGTCGCCTTTGCTGACCATCCTCACCGCCCCAGATAGACCTCGACCACGCGCGGGTCGGCCGACACATGGTCGAGCGTCCCTTCCGACAGCACCGATCCCTCGTTGAGCACGGTGACCTTGACGTCGAGAGCGCGGACGAAGGTCATGTCGTGTTCGACCACGATCACCGATTTCGTCCTGGCGATGTCGCGCAGGAGGTGCGCCGTCGCTTCGGTTTCCGCGTCGGTCATGCCGGCGGCCGGCTCATCGACGAGGAGCAGCTTTGGCTCCTGCGCGAGCAGCATGCCGATCTCGAGCCACTGCTTCTGCCCGTGGCTGAGATAGGCCGCCTTGAGATTCCGCTGGCTGGTGAGGCGAACGAGGGCGAGCAGTTCCTCGATCCGAAACCTGGCCTCCGCGGTCTCGCGGCTGAACAACGCCTCGAAGGCGTCCCGCCGACCGGCGAGAGCGAGGTCAAGATTGTCCCAGACGGTGAGGTTCTCGAATACCGTCGGCTTTTGGAACTTCCGACCGATCCCGAGCTGGACGATCGCCGCCTCGTCCAGCCGAGTCAGGTCGACCGTGCCGTTGAAATAGATCTCGCCCGAGTCCGGCCGCGTCCTGCCGGTGACGACGTCCATCATCGTCGTTTTGCCCGCCCCGTTCGGACCGATGATCGCGCGCATCTCGCCGGGCTCGACTACCATCGACAGCTCGTTGAGCGCCCTGAAGCCGTCGAAGGAGACGGTAACGCCGTCGAGATAGAGGAGCGAGTTCTTCGCCTTCTCGTGCATCGCGCCTACTCTGCGGCCGAGGGCTTGAGCTCGCCGCCGGGCGGCCCATCCACCTCAGCCGGCGATATTCCTTCCTCAGCGGCGGCCGAACTCCGCCGCTGCGCCAACGCCGACCAGCCATCGGCGATCGTCCCCGTGATGCCCTTGGGCAGGAAAAGCGTGACGAGGACGAACAGCCCGCCGAGGACGAACAGCCAATACGGCGCGAGCGCGCCGGTCGTGAACCAGGTCTTGGCGAAGTTGACCAGTACCGCCCCGACGATCGGCCCGATGAGCAGGCCACGGCCGCCGACCGCCACCCAGATCACCACCTCGATCGAGTTCTCCGGTGCGAATTCGCCCGGATTGATGATGCCGACCTGTGGCACGTAGAGCGCGCCCGCCACGCCAGCCATGCACGCCGAGAGGGTCCAGACGACGAGCTTGTAGTTCTCCACCCGGTAGCCGAGAAAGCGGGTGCGGCTCTCGGCATCGCGAATCGCCACCAGTACCTTGCCGAAGCGCGATGCGATGATCGCCTTCGAGATCACGAATCCTATCGCGAGCGCGATCGCGGTTGCCGCAAACAGGACCGCTCGGGTTTCCGGCGCCTGGATATTGAAGCCGACAATGTCCTTGAAGTCGGTGAGGCCGTTGTTCCCGCCAAAACCGAAATTGTTGCGGAAGAAGCCGAGCATCAGGGCGAAGGTCATCGCCTGGGTGATGATCGACAGGTAAACGCCGGTCACACGGCTCCGAAAGGCGAACCAGCCGAAGACGAAGGCAAGCACGCCGGGAACCAGGAGCACCATGAACATCGCATAGGGGAGATGCTCAAAGCCGTACCAGGCGACCGGCAGTTCGTTCCAGTTGAGAAACACCATGAAGTCGGGAAGGTCGGGATTGCCGTAGACGCCGCGCGTGCCGATCTGGCGCATGAGGTACATGCCCATTGCGTAACCGCCGAGGGCAAAGAAGGCGCCGTGGCCGAGCGAGAGAATGCCGCAATAGCCCCAGATCAGACCGACCGAGAGCGCCAGCAGCGCGTAGGAGAGATACTTCCCCATGAGGGGGATGGCATGGCCCGGCACGTGCAGCGGACTGGTCGAAGCGACGTAGAGGTTCAGGACCGGCACGAGGATGGCGATTGCCACGAGGATCGCCGCCACCAGCGTCCCGCTCCGGTCCATGGCGTTGCGGAAAAAGGCACCCATCAGGACGAGGCTCCGCCAGGCACTGCCGGGAGACGAAAAGCTCCCGCCCACCGCCGCTCTGCGGCAGTCCCTCCTCGCCTCTCAAGAGTGGTTTCGTCCGCTCCGGAATGGGGAGGAGGGACCATGCGGCGCGCGCGCCCGTTTCGTGGCGGCGGCCTCAGCATGGCGGGCGGGAAGGGCGGGACGGTCGTGATCGCCGGGAGCGCCGCGGCGGCCGCGAAGGAGAGCCGGTTCATCATGCGTCGACCGCCCGGCCCTTAAGCGCGAACAGGCCGCGCGGGCGCTTCTGGATGAAAAGGATGATGAAGACGAGCACCAGGATCTTGCCGAGCACCGCCCCGGCATAGGGCTCAAGGAACTTGTTGGCGATGCCGAGGGTGAAGGCGCCGACCAGCGTCCCCCACAAGTTCCCCACCCCGCCGAAGACGACAACCATGAACGAGTCGATGATGTAGCTCTGGCCGAGATTGGGGCTGACATTGTCGATCTGCGACAGGGCCACGCCGGCCATGCCGGCGATGCCGGAGCCGAGGCCGAAAGTGAGCGCGTCGACCCACGGCGTCCGGATGCCCATGGCGCTTGCCATCTCCCGGTTCTGGGTGACCGCGCGCATCTGCAGACCGAAGGTCGTGCGGCGAAGGACAAGCATGAGGAGCGCGAACACCGCCAGCGAGAAGACGATGATGGCGAGGCGGTTGGCGGTGATCGAAAGGCCGCCGAGCTGGAACGATCCCGCCATCCACGACGGCGTGCCCACCGCCTGGTTGGTCGGGCCGAACAGGGTACGGACGGCCTGCTGCAGGATGAGCGATATGCCCCAGGTGGCGAGCAGCGTTTCGAGCGGCCGGCCGTAGAGGAAGCGGATGACGCCGCGTTCGATGGCCACACCGACCGCGCCGGCGACCAGGAAGGCGAGGGGGATGGCGAAGAAGAGCGAGGCGTCGAAAAGATCCGGCGCGTTGGCGCGAATGATCGCTTGCACGACGAAGGTCGTGTAGGCGCCGAGCATCACCATCTCGCCATGCGCCATGTTGATGACGCCCATCACGCCGAAGGTGATGGCGAGACCGATCGCGGCGAGGAGGAGAACCGAGCCGAGCGAAAGCCCATACCAGACGTTCTGGAGCGCGTCCCAGAGCGCCAGCTCGCCCTCGATGGTCGAGACCGCCGCCTCGGCGGCGGCGCCGACCGGTCCTTCGACAGTGACGAGCGGCGCGAGCAGCGCGAGGGAGTCGCGCCCGCCACGCGCCTCGATGACGGCGATCGCCTCGATCTTCTCCTCGTCCGAGGCATCGGAGTTGAGGACCGCCGCGGCGCGCGCCTCGCGCATCAGCTTGGCGATGGCCGGGTCCGTTTCCTCTGCGAGCGCAGCATCGATTAGTTCGATGGACTCGGGGTCGCGGCTCTGGAAGATCGCCTCCGCCGCCGCCCGCCGCGTCGCCGGGTCAGGGCTCATCAGCGTGAGCGCGCCGAGCGCGGCTCGGATGACGCGGCGGAGCTTGTTGTTGACCTTGACCTTCTCGAAGCCTCCGGATGGCTCCTCGCCGACAACCTCGCCGGTCAGCGGGTCGATCAGGCGAAGATTGCCACCCGCTTCCTCGATAATGAAGACGGCGCCATCGGCTTCACGCGAGTAGAGATTGCCGACCGCGAGCGCCTCGAGCGCGGGGACGGCGGCGCTATCGCCAAGAGCGACGATGGCGTTGATCTGCTTTTCGGTGTCGGCGTAGTTGCCCTTTCCGAGACCGTTGATGAGGTCGCGGAGAGTAGTGTCCTGGGCGAGCGCGGGCGCGATCGCGGCGGCGAGGAGGAGAAGGATCGCCGCGAGCACTCCTCGTGTCATCGCCGCGAACGCAGGTTCCCGCGTTCGCGGCCACGACAGGAAGGGGATGCTTGATCGTGCCATCGAGCCAGAGCGTACGAAAAGAAAGAAAAGGCGGAGGCCGGAACGCCGGCCTCCGCACGCGTCGCAGTCGTCAGCTGCCGTTTCCCTTGCCGCCGCACTTGCCGCTGGCGACGTTGAAGTTCCCGCAGGAAAGCGGCGCACGCCAGTCGGCGATCAGGTCCTTGGAGTCGGGGAGGTAGTCCGACCACTCGTCGCCGACGACGAGCCCTGCCGTCTCCCAGACGATCTCGAACTGACCGTCGTCTTGGATCTCGCCGATCAACACCGGCTTGGTGATGTGGTGGTTCGGCATCATCGTCGAGTAGCCGCCCGAGAGGTTCGGCACCGACACGCCGATGATCGCGTCGATCACCGCGTCGGGGTCGGTGGTGCCGGCCTTCTCGACCGCCTCCACCCACATGTTGAAGCCGATGACATGGGCCTCCATCGGGTCGTTGGTGACGCGGTCCTCGTTCTTGATGAATGCCTTCCATTTCTGGATGAACTCGTCATTCTCGGGCGTGTCGATCGACTGGAAATAGTTCCACGCAGCGAGATGGCCGACGAGCGGTGCGGTGTCGATGCCGGCGAGCTCCTCTTCACCGACCGAGAAGGCGACGACCGGGATGTCCTCGGCCTTGATGCCCTGGTTGGCGAGCTCCTTGTAGAAGGGAACGTTGGCATCGCCGTTGATGGTCGAGACCACTGCCGTCTTCTTGCCCGCCGAGCCGAAGGCCTTGATGTCGGAGACGATTGTCTGCCAGTCGGAATGCCCGAAGGGCGTATAGTTGATCATGATGTCTTCGGG
>DASSPO010000544.1:0-20016 GCA_035699585.1 Bauldia sp. | reverse complement strand
CAAGTTGGAGGGCGATGAAGACCCCGACCAGGAAGCCGGCGATGCCCCAGAATACCGTGGCGATAAGGCCGGCGCGGACGACTCCGTCCATGTAGCCGTTCCGGCTTGGCCTTAAAGGGATCGCGGCGGTGGCGGAATAGTCGATGGTCCGCATGCGCCAGATCGCCGCGCCGCCGGCGATAATCGCGATGAGCGCCATGTGGAAGGCAAAAAGCGCGTCCTCGGCAAAGGCGCTGAGAACGACCGCAACGAAGGTGATAAGACCGAAAATGACGATGAGCGGCACGGTGAGGCTCCCCGATTCGCCACCGGCCGCGCCGGTGAAATCGCCGAAACCGTGCGATCCCGGCCCGCAGCGAGCCTTGATCCAGATCAAATCGGAGGTGCGTCAAAACGGAATGAGAGGCCCGCGAGCCGGCCCCGTTGGCGCTAGGGTCGCGCTACGGCGAGATCCGGTGCCTTCGTCTTCGCCGAGTCGTCAACCTCTGGGGACGACGGCGCCACGCGGCCATAGTCGTCCTCGAAGCGGACGATATCGTCCTCGCCGAGGTAGTCGCCGTATTGGACTTCGATGATCGTGACCGGTGTCTCGCCCGGATTGGCCGCGCGATGGACGGCGCCAAGCGGGATATAGACCGATTCGTTGGGATGAACTGTCAGCACGCGGTCGTCGATGGTGACTTCGGCCACGCCCTCGACTACCGTCCAATGCTCCGACCGATGCCGATGCTTTTGGAGGGAGAGGCGTCGGCCGGGGCTGACCACGAGCCGCTTGACCTGATGCGACGGCCCGACGTCGATCGACTGGTAGTAACCCCAGGGCCGGTAATGTCGGGCGCGGTCTCCGATGAGAGCCTCGGGCTTGGCCTTCACGGCAGCGACCAGCGCCTTGACTGAGTCGGATTGCGAGCGCGGCGCGACGAGGACCGTGTCGTCGCTCGCCACGACGACGAGGTCGTTGACGCCGACAAGACCGATCACCGGCCGGTCGCTCGACACGTAGTTTCCCGAAGCGGAGAGAAGCGTCGCGTCGCCGTGGACCACGTTTCCGTGCCCGTCCTTCTCCGCCGCCTCCCACACCGAATCCCAGGTGCCCAGGTCGGACCAGTCGAACGCGGCATCGATTACCGCCGCGCGCGATGTCTTCTCCATGACCGCGTGGTCGAAGGAAATGCGACGGGCGGTGCGGAACGAATCGGCAAGCGTGGCGACGCCATCCGCTTCGATACTGGCATCCTCGACGGCGGCTGCCGTGGTCGCCAGGATGTCCGGTGCGTGTGCCGCAAGTTCTGACAGCGCCACCGCTGCGGTCATCATGAAGTTGCCGCTGTTCCAGAGGTTACCCGCTTCGATGTAACGGCGTGCCGTCTCCACATCCGGCTTTTCGACGAAGGCCGCCACGGCGAAGATGTTGTCGTGACCGGGGAGCCGCCCGCCGCGCGCGATGTAGCCATAGCTGGTCGCAGGATAGCTCGGACGGACGCCGAACGTGACGATCGCGCCATCCTCCGCGGCGCCGGCCGCATGCTTGACGGTCCTACGAAAGGCTTCGACGTCGCGGATCAGGTGATCCGCAGCGAGGAAGAGCATGATGGCATTGGCGTCGTCCGCCGCAATCCACTGTGTCGCCGCCGCGATTGCCGCCGTTGTGTCGCGTGGCTCGGGTTCGAGGAGGAGGCGGGCGTGGCCTTTCGCATCGCCGAGAGCAGCCGCAAGCATGTGGCGATGCTCGCGATTGGCTACGATCAGCGGCGGCCCAAATAGGGACGGCTCGGCGATCCGGTCGAGGGTGCCTGCAAAGGTCGATTGGCCGTCGACCAACGGGAGAAGCGGTTTGGGGCGCGACTCGCGCGACAGAGGCCAAAGGCGCGTTCCCGCACCGCCACACATGATCACCGGGATGATCATCCCTCCAGCTCCGATCACATGTCATCCCGGCGCAACGCGCCGGACGTTTGCTTGAGCCAGTCTATCAGGTCCGCGACGCGGGCGGTGGCTACGCCGATACGGCTGTCGGCAGCACCGTAATAAATGCGGACCTCACCGTCGATCTCCACCCAGCCGCACGGAAAGACGACCTTGTCGACATCACCGAAACGTTCGTAGTCCGCCTCAGGCTCGAAGACCCACTCGTCGGAGCGGTATATCACCCGTTCGGGATTCTCCAGGTCGAGGAGCGCGAGGCCGAGTCGGTATATGGCACCGCTCGCCGTCGATCGCACGCCATGATAGAGGATCAGCCATCCCTCATCGGTCTCAAGCGGCGGCGGCGACAACCCGATCTTGTTGGCATCCCACCAACCGCCGCGCCGGGCGCGGAGGAGGATACGGTGCTCGCCCCAATGTTTGAGGTCGGGCGACCAGGACAGCCAAATATGCGCGCCCATCCCCGAGTGGGCCGGCATCGGCCGGTGGATCATGGCATAACGCCCACCGAAGCGAACTGGGAACAAGGCGGCGTCCTTGTCCTCCGGCGGCATGACCGGCCCGATACGGGAGAAGGTCTTGAAGTCCGTCGTCGTGGCAAGCGACACGAGTGGCCCGCCGACTGAGAAGGCGGTGTAGGTCACCGCCCAGACCTTGCGGTCGACAAGCCAGGTGAGCCGTGGATCCTCAATGCCCCAGATCTCCTCGGGGTAACCGTCGGGATCTGGAACGAAGGTCGGCTCCGAATCGAAACGCCAGTCGCCGATGCCGTCCTTGCTTCGCGCGACGGTAAGATGCGACAGGCCGCGCATGTCCTCCACCCTGAGGAGGAGCAGCGTCTCGCCGTCGACAATCGCCGCGGCCGGGTTGAAGACGGTGTTCGCCCGATAGGGCAGGTCGCGGGCCTTGATGATGGGATTGCCCGGATGGCGGGAAAAAATCCCGCGGTAACCGACTAGATCGCCCATGAGTTTTTCCTGCTATTCCGCGGCGAGACCCTGCCCTGCGGCCGGAAGCCGAGGTAGGTCGATCCGCCGCCTGATCTCGGCCGGCGCAGTCGTGGCGACTGCCACGGCCTGTACCTGATGCAGCCGCAGGAGGCTGTGGAGCCAAGCGAGCGTAGACTCCGCCCCCTGGTTCTGGTTGACGCCGTCGGCGTGAAGGCCGTCGCGGCACCCCCCGGTCGAGGCGTCGCAGACCGGCTGCCCGAGGTCGTTGCGGCCAAGGAACCAGTCGAGACAGCGACGGGCCTCCTCCACCCAACGCTCGTCCCCGGTAACGCGGTAAGCCTCGAGAACGGCGTCGACCATGTGCTGGGCTTCAATCGGCTGCTGATCGAAGCGGGCGCGGTGGCCATCCACGGTCATCCAGCCGGCATTGCCGACAGGGACGAAATGGCCCTTCGGATCGATCTGGATATCGAGTAGCCAGCGGAGTGCGCGAAGGCCAGTGTCCAGCATCTCGGCATCCTCGAGGCGTGAGCCGGCCGCGATAAGGGCATGAGGGAGGACGCCATTGGCGTACGTGAGGGTATCCTCAGGCCACGGCCAATCGGCGCGCTGGGCTGCCTTGAACGGCGCGTGAAGCCGCTCGGCGAGTTGCGCGCGGGCACGTCGGGCCGGAGTTGAGCCGCTGTAGCGGCGCAGGAATGCGTCCAGCCCAATCAGGGCGAAGCTGACGGCGCGAAGCGGCTGTATTTCCGTCATCACAGGCAACGCGCGGTCGAACAGCGCCGCCGCGGCATCGCTCAGGCGCGGCGACTCGTTCGCAGCATAACCCAGCGCCCACAGCGCACGGCCGTGGGAATCCTCGCTGCCCACATCCTCGAGCCAGCGCCTGTCATAGGTCATAAAATTCCGGAAACGCCCGGTGTCGGGGTTGAAGGCATGCTGAAGGAATCCGAGATAGCGGCCAGCGAGCCGTTGCAGTAGATCCTGGTCGCCGCGCGCCGAGCGCTGCGCCATGACCGCCACGATCAGCGCGCGGGCATTGTCGTCGGTGCAGTAGCCATGGTCGCGGTCCGGAACCGTGAACTTGGCGTGTTGCAGTATGCCGGTGTCGTCGGAGAGCACCGAGAGGTGCTGAAGGCGTGGCGCGGGAAGCTCAAGCGACACGTCTTCGAGCTCCATGCGGAATGCCCGTGGCCGCAGCCCGCGTTCGCGGCGTACATCGCGAAGCACCTTCACATATTGCTCGCCGACATTCTTCCACACCATCCTCCGCGAATAGTCGTAGGCGCGCTTCCGCATCCTGAGCCGCTCGGCGTCGTCAGCGAGCAGCCCGGCAATCTCTTCGCCGATCGCCGCGCTATCGCGAAACGGAACCAAACGACCCCGTCCCTCGTCCAGCACCTCCTCGGCGTACGAGTAAGGCGTGGAAACGATGGCCTTGCCGGCGCCAAGCGCATAGCTCAGCGCGCCCGAAACTATCTGATTCGGGTTGAGGTAGGGTGTAACACAGATATCTGCTGTCGTGAGCAGTTCGGTGAGCGACTTGATGTCGAGGAACTCATTGCGGAATATGACATTTTCGTCGACGCCGAGCTTCTCGGCGAGCGACTTCAGCTCCTCGCGGTAAGAATTGCCTTCGTGGGCAAGCACGCCGGGATGGGTCTCGCCCGCGATGACGAAGACGGCATCGGGGTGCTCGGCAACGATGCGTGGCATGGCCTCGATCACGGATTCGAGCCCCTTTCCGCGCGAGATAAGACCGAAGGTGAGGATGACCTTGCGGCCGGCCAGGCCATAGCGCTCCTTGTGGTAGGAGGGGTCAAGGAAAGGCATGTCTGGTACCCCGTGCGGGATCACCGCAATGCGCGAGCGGGGTACGCCGTAAACCCGCGCGAGCATCGAACGAGCGCGCTTGCTCATCACGATCACGCGGTCGGAGAGCTCACCGATGGCGGAGAGCACGTCACGCTGGTCAGCGTCAGGCTCCTCAAGAACGGTGTGGAGCGTCGTCACGACCGGCATGCGCAGGTCCTGGAGCAAGCGGAGGATGTAGTTGCCTTGGCGACCACCGAAGATACCGAACTCATGCTGGAGCGAGACGACGTCGAAGGCATTGCGGTTCAGGAAATCGACGGTTGCGCGGTAATCGGGCAGCGACTTCTTGCCGATCTCGAACTGAACCTCAGGGGGGTAGTCGTAGAACGCCGCGCCATCCCGCACGGCAACCACCCGAACCTCCGTTTCCGGCGAGGCGGAGCGAAGGGCGGTGTGGAGATCACTCGAGAATGTTGCGATGCCGCAGCGTTGGGGGAGGTAGGTGCCGATAATGGCGACTTTGTCGACGGAAATGGACTTGGGTGGCATTGTGTGACCTCGGATTGACAACGCCTAACGTTGCAGTCGCCGCTGGAGTTCCGAGGCCGTCCGATTGCCCATGCACAAATTTGCGGCACTACGGCATGGGCCCGCGAACGACTGTGATCCACCGTGCCGCCGTGCTATCCGGGCGCCCCGTTCATGGAGGTCTACAGCGCCGGGCCCTGGGCAGTTTTGACGAGGGTCAATATGTACGCATCTTTTAGGAATCAGGGGGCAGCGTTTTTTGGTACCGTACCGTTGTAATCGCGGAATCTGGCGCTTGCCGAGATCTGATCCGGGATCGTGCGTTTCCACCTATCGTGCTGGCCGCCTCGCCTTTTGAGGGGTGTGGGTCAGACGAGGAGTGGCCCCGAAGTTCCCATTCAGGTTCAGGCTTTGCCATTTCCGAGCGCCGAAGCGAGGATCGAAGCATGCCCATTGAACGTCATCAAGTTGGCCCGCGCATGAGCCAGGCGGTTATTCACGGCAACACCGTCTACCTGGCCGGGCAGGTTGCCGACGATACGTCGCAGTCGACCGCCGGACAGACGCGACAGGTCTTGGCGAAGATCGACGCATTGCTGAAGGCGTCCGGGACCGACAAGTCGAGGCTGCTCTCGGCCAACATCTGGCTGACCGACATGGCCAATTTTGGCGAGATGAATTCGGTGTGGGACGCTTGGGTCTCTCCCGGCAACACCCCGGCACGGGCGACGGTCGAGGCGAAGCTCGCCAATCCCGCCTATCTGGTGGAGATCATGGTCGTCGCCGCCAGGGACTGATGGAACTCCATCAACCCCGGTGAATGGTCCGAGGCCGATCGTGATATAGACCGGAGAGATCGGACTGGGAGCCCAACCGGAAATGACCCTCGCGCAATTCCTGGTGATCTTCTTCGGACCAGTGGCGGTGCTCGCGGTCATCGGGTTCTTCGCGTGGCTCGTCGGCCGCAAGAAACTCCCCAACTGACCACGGGCAGTCCCTATTCCCGGCGGGAGGCGCTCAGCGAGCCTCCTCGAGCGCGCGGCGAAGCCGGCGCACGATGAGGCGGCGTGCCTTGTCGTCGGCGGCGGAAGACAAGGCGGCGTCGATATCAAGGACGAGGCGCGAGACCTCGTTGTGCCAGTCGAGATTGCCGACCTGGTCCGGAGCGACGCGGGGCGGCGCGGCCTCTGCGCCGGAACGAGCGCCATCGGGCGTCAGATCGAAGGCCTCGTCGATGGCCGGAAGCAGAATGCGCTCTGCATCGAGGACACCGGCCAGCCGCGCCTGAAGGCCGAGGAGGGCGGCAACCTCGCCGTGGATCAGGAAAAGCTGATGCCGGAGCGGCAGTCGCTTTGCAATCCAGGCCACGAGCTCCGGGCCGTCGGCATGACCGGAATAGAGATCGATGGCGCGAATGCTGGCACGAACCTTGAACTCCTCGCCCTGGATGCGAATGTTGGCGGCGCCGTCCTTGAGGATGCGGCCGAGCGTGCCTTGAGCCTGAAAGCCGACGAGCAGCACGGTTGCCTCATCCCGCCAGATCCAATTCTTGAGCCGGTGGCGAATGCGGCCTGCCTCGCACATGCCGCTCGCCGCGATCACGATGTGGAATTCCTCGATGCGGTCGAGCGCCTTGCTCTCTTCCACCGTCTGGGTGAAGCGGACATTCCGCGACCTCAAGCCGCGAATCAGGTCGTCGCCATGGTCAAGGTCGGCGGCGTGGTCGGCAAAGACCCGCGTCGCCTTGTCGGCCAGCGGCGAGTCGACATAAATCGGGATCTCTGGAAGTTGACCCTCGTTCATGAGCTGGACGAGATCGCTGATAAGCTCCTGGGCCCGCTCCACCGCGAAGGACGGAATCAGCATCGCCCCGTGCGGACGGATCGCGGTGCGAACCTCGTCGCGGAGCACGTTGCGACGGTTTTCCGGGGTCGCATCGATCCGGTCGTGGTCGCCGTAAGTTCCCTCGCAAAGGATGTAGTCAAGGTCGCTCGGCCCGGTCGGGTCGGGCTGGAGCAGCTTGTAGTCGGGGCCGATGTCTGCTGAGAACAGGACGCGGACGGTGCGCCCGCCGTCGCGAGCCTCGACTTCGATCGAGGCCGATCCGAGGAGATGGCCGGCGTTCCAGAATCGCGCCCGGACACCCGGCAGCGGGTCGAACCAGGTCGAATAGGGTGTATCGCGGAACTGCGTAAGGCAGGCGGCCGCATCGGTCAGCCGGTAGATGGGCTCGACAGGGGGGCGGCGCTTACCGGCGTTCCGCCGGTTGAGCTGTTCGACCTCCATTTCCTGGATGTAGGCGGAATCAGGAAGCATGACGCCAGCAAGATCAACGGTTGCCGGCGTTGCAAAAATCGGTCCGCGATAGCCTTGCCGGGTGAGCTTGGGCAGGAGGCCGGAATGATCGATGTGAGCGTGACTGAGGATCACCGCGCCGATGTCGCTCGGTGCGAACGGAAATGGCCGGTAGTTGAGCTCCTTCTCGGTCTTGGGGCCTTGGAACATGCCGCAATCGACGAGGAGCTGCCCGCGCTCCGTCTCCAGCCGGAAGCACGAGCCGGTGACGCACCGGGACGCGCCGTGGAACGCTAGGCGTAGCGACATTCGATCGGGCCCTCGAAGCAGGACCGCTCTCCTGTCGCATCAGGGGGGCAACTGGTCAAATGTTGGCACCCCTGCCGGGCTCGACAATGTCGACGCGAACGGCCAAATGTAACCTTCGCTGCAACCACGCGCGGGAAGATATGAACCGGCTGATTGAGGGTTACCGCCAGTTCCGTGAATCGGCTTGGCCGTCCGAGCGCGACCGCTACCAGGCGCTGGCGCGCGAGGGGCAAAGCCCCGAGACGATGGTGATCGCGTGCTCGGATTCGCGGGTCGCACCGGAGCGGATTTTCGGCGCTGCTCCCGGCGAACTGTTCGTGGTTCGGAACGTCGCGGGCCTCGTGCCGCCCTATCAACCCGACGCCAAGTATCACGGCACCAGCGCGGCGCTGGAGTACGCGGTGCGCGTGCTGAAGGTAAGGCGGATCGTTGTCCTTGGGCACGCGCAGTGCGGCGGGGTGCGCGTCATGCTCGAGGGCGCGCCGAAGGAGGCGCGGGACTTCGTGGAGCCCTGGATGCGCCTCGCGGCACCCGCATTGATAGCGCTTCCCGGTAACGTTAGTGGCGAGGAAGCCTCCGACCGCTGCGAAATGGAGGTGGTCAAGCTTTCGCTCGCCAACCTCCGGACATTCCCCTGGATCAGGTCGGCGGTCGACGCGGGGCAGCTGGAGTTGCAGGGCTTCCGCTTCGGTATCCAGAGCGGCGTGTTGTCCCGGCTCGATGGCGACCGCTTCGTGCCGGTGGACTGACCGGCGGCCCGGCCCGGCGGTGGCGTAGGCTCGGACTCTCTTTCCAGGACGTGCAGGATCGGGGACCGGCGCCCCGATTTCG
Source organism: Bauldia sp. (assembly GCA_035699585.1). Lineage (GTDB taxonomy): Bacteria > Pseudomonadota > Alphaproteobacteria > Rhizobiales > Kaistiaceae > Bauldia. Next base: position 11,362 of record DASSPO010000544.1, on the reverse strand, counting down.
AGGGGCGAAGAGGGCTGGTAGCGCTCGTCGGCCTTCATGTCCGTCTCCCGACGACGGCCTCCCGAGCAGGAATGTCTTGTAAGTATGTGCCCGGCTGCAAGTACTCCATCGAGAACTTGGGCGGAGGTGACGATGCAGCTGCGCCCAAGACCGCTCGACGATGAGGCACGCCGGCGCACACTCACTTCGGCCGTCCCCACACGTCTCGCCCAACTTGCCGAGGCGCGCCGACGACGTTACACAGCGGCAGCATCTCCGGAGGGATAAGGAACCATGGCGATTGCGCTCGCCGACAAGGGATTAGTGACGGTGTTCGGCGGCTCGGGATTCCTCGGCCGCCACGTGGTGCGGGCACTGCTCAAGCGCGGCTGGCGCGTGCGAGCCGCCGTCCGCCGCCCTGACCTTGCCGGGCATCTGCAGCCGCTCGGCATGGTGGGTTGGGTTCAGCCCATCCAGGCCAACCTTCGCTATCGCTGGTCGGTCGACCGCGCGGTCGAAGGCGCCGATGCCGTGGTCAACCTCGTCGCGATCCTCACGCCATCGGGCCGCCAGAGCTACGAAGCGGTCAACGCCTTTGGTGCGCGGGCGGTGGCGGAAGCGGCGCGGGGTCGGGGCCTCGACCGCATCGTTCATGTCTCCGCGATCGGCGCAAGTCCCGACTCTCCAACCGGCTACGGCAAGAGCAAGGCGGCCGGCGAGGCGGCCGTGTTTGAAACGCTGCCGAAATCGGTGGTGATGCGGCCGTCGATCATGTTCGGGCCCGAGGATCATTTCTTCAACCGTTTCGCCGGAATGGCTCGGATATCTCCGGCGCTGCCGCTTATCGGTGGCGGGAAGACGCGATTCCAGCCCGTCTTCGCCGGCGACGTTGCCCGCGCCATCGCTGATGCGGTTGATGGCTTGGCAAGGCCCGGCACGATCTACGAACTGGGCGGGCCGGAGATCCGCACCTTCCGCGAGTTGATGGAGGTCATGCTCCAGATCATCGGCCGGAAACGGCTGCTCCTCCCGGTGCCGTGGAGCGTCGCGAGTGTGCTCGGCGCTATCCTTCAGTATCTGCCCGGCAAGGCACTCACCGCCGATCAGGTGCGCGAGCTCAGAAGCGACAACATTGTCTCGCCTGCGGCCATCGCAGAAGAGCGGACGATCAGGGCTTTCGGCATTGAGCCGACCACACTCGAGGCGATCCTCCCCACATACCTGTCGCGCTTCCGTGTCCACGGCGAATACGACCGGCAGGGCGCCGAGCGGACGGCACCCTGATTACGGCTGTTCCTCCCCCCGAATAAGGTCACCGATTGCATCGTTGCCGCCGCTGGGGGACACCGCCTCCGGCACTTCACGAGGAGCGGTGACCGCGGGGGAAACATCGGGACCCGGAGTGCCGGGAGCCCCGGGAGGCTCGGCGAAAAACAGGACCGCCGCGAGCCCGACAGTGCCGACGGCAATTCGCCACCAGGCGAATGGGGCGAAGCCGTGGCGGCTTACGAAACCGAGGAACAACCGCACCACGATGATCGCGGAGATGAAGGCGGCGACGAAACCGATCGCGATCGTGACAGCACCCTGGAAATCGATGAGGTGGATGTTCTTCCAAAGATTGAAGACGAAAGCGCCGAGCATCGTCGGCATGGCCAGGAAGAACGAGAACTCCGCGGCAGATCGCTTGTCGCTGCCGAGGAGCATCGCGCCTACGATCGTCGCTCCGGAACGTGACACACCGGGTACCAGCGCCAGCATCTGGAACATTCCGATGCCGAGGCAGAGTCCGAGTGGGTAGTCCATCACGCTGGCGAAGCGAGGCCGGAGCGGGAGCCGATCGATAACGAGGAGCACGATGCCCCCGAGGATCAGCATTACGCAGATGGTTGTTGCCGACTCGAACACGACACCGGTGATGAAGCTGTGGAAGGTTGCACCGACCACCGCCGCAGGCAGGAACGCGATGACGAGGCCGAGAGTGAAGCGGCGCGACCTGGGGTCGGTCGGGAGGGATGTGGCAATGCGGAGGAGCCGGCCGGTATAAACGGAGAAGAGGGCAAGGATGGCACCGAGCTGAATCATCACCTCGAAGGTCTTGCCGACGCTATGGAAGCCGAGCAGCCGGCCGAGCAGCAGAATATGCGCGGTCGATGAGACCGGCAGAAACTCCGTCGCCCCCTCGACCAAGCCAAGGACGAGGGCATCGAGGATCGATTTCAAGTCCATTCAGTTCCCGTCCCGTGCGGGCGAATCGCCTTGTTCCTGCCGCGGGTGGGTTCTATACCCGAATCGCATTTGTTCTGTCTGACACGGGGGCCCCCCGAACCTCCCGCCTGATGCCGATTCTTCACCATCATCCCCTCTCCGCGGGCTCCCGTTACGTGCGTCTCGTGCTCGCCGAGTACGGCGAGACCGTGGAACTCGTCGAGCGCCACCCCTTCGACCGCGATGACGAGTTCCTCGCCCTCAACCCGGCCGGAACACTGCCGATGCTGGTCGACGAAACCGACGGTGTGGTGATAGGCCCGCAAGTGATATCGGAATACCTGTTCGAAACCCGCGGCCATCGCCTCGGCGAGGCGACCCTGATGCCCGACACGCCGCGCGGGCGCGCGGAGGTGCGGCGACTTGTCTCCTGGTTCCTCGACAAGTTCGACCAGGAGGTCACCGCCTATCTTATCAACGAGAAGGTATTCAAGCGGAACGCGCCGCGCGGCAACGGCGGCCCGCCTGATGCTGCCGCAATCCGCGCGGCCCGCACCAATATCCGCTATCATCTGCGCTATATCGGATACCTGGCGGCGCGGCGGAACTGTCTCGCAGGGCGCGAGTTGAGCTTTGCCGATCTTGCCGCCGCAGCACATCTGTCCTGCACCGACTATCTCGGCGAGGTGCCATGGGAGGAAGACACGATGGCGAAGCAGTGGTACGCGCGCGTCAAGTCGCGACCGAGCTTCCGCCAGCTCCTCGCCGACCAGATCCGCGGCAACCCGCCGGCGACCCACTACGCCGACCTGGACTTTTGAAGGCGGCACTTCTCGCGGACGCGAGGGCGGAGGGATTCGAGGTCGCTCGCGTAACCCGGCCTGATCCACCACCCGAGACAGGACTTCGGCTTGCCGAGTTTCTCGCCGAGGGTTTTCACGGAGACATGGGCTGGCTTGCAACGACCGCCGAGCGGCGGGGCGCTCCATCGCGGCTGTGGCCTGAGGCGAAGTCCGTTGTGATGTTTGGCCTTAACTACGGCCCCGACCGCGATCCGCTGGCGACGATCGCAATGAAGGATCGCGGGACCATCTCGGTCTATGCACGAAACCGCGACTACCACGATCTGATCAAGGGCAAGCTCAAACGGATTGCGGCACGGTTCGCCGCGCGGACGGGAAGTGCGGTCAAAGTCTTCGTCGACACGGCGCCTCTCATGGAGAAACCGCTGGCTCAAGCCGGGGGCGTCGGGTGGCAGGGCAAGCATACAAACCTCGTGAGTCGCGACTTTGGCTCCTGGCTGTTCCTCGGAGCCATGATGACGGACGCCGAGCTTCCGGCCGACGATCCGGCGAGGGACCACTGCGGTTCGTGCCGTGCCTGCCTCGATATCTGCCCGACGAATGCTTTTCCTTCGCCCTATCGGCTCGATGCGCGGCGCTGCATCTCCTACCTCACGATCGAGCACAAGGGTCCGATCCCGCGCGAGTTCAGAAAAGCGATGGGCAACCGCATCTACGGCTGCGACGACTGCCTCGCAGTGTGCCCATGGAACAAGTATGCGAAGACGACGCGGGAAGCGAAGCTGGCCGCCCGGGACGAGTTCGTCGCCCCGGCGCTCTCCGAACTCGCAATGCTCGACGATGCCGGATTCCGTGCCCGCTTCTCCGGCTCGCCGATCAAGCGGATCGGCCGCGATCGTTTCCTGCGGAATGTGTTGATCGCCATCGGGAACTCGGGCGAAGCGGGGCTCGTTCCGCTGGCCAAGGCACGGCTCCGCGACGATTCCCCGCTGGTGCGGGGAGCCGCGGTATGGGCGCTCGGCGAGCTCGACCGCGACGCGGCCCTGGCGGCTCGCCGAACGTGCACGACGGAAAGCGATCCGGGCGTAAAGGAGGAATGGCATGGCCTCGACGAGCGACCTCAATGATCCCGAGGCGGCGGTTGCGCCGGATTTGACTCAGGAAACGGCACCGCCAGCCGTCGGCGCCCGCGCTGCCACGGCCACCGGCGTTTCGGCCATCGGCGCCCTAGCCTTCGGCGCCTTGGCTGTTGGCGCGCTTGCCGTCGGAGCGTTGGCCATCGGCCGCTTGGCTGTCGGGCTGTTCACGGCCAAGGAAGCGCGAATCGACCGGCTGAAGATCGGCAAGCTCGAGATCGACGAGATCGACTGGAAGAAGTAGGGCGGCCACTGTGTCCGAACCGCGCTTTTTCAAGTCTCAGGCCGAATGGCGACGGTGGCTTGAGAAACACCACGCGACCGCGACCGAGCAATTGCTCGGCTTCCACAAGGTGAGCTCGACTCGGAAGGGCATCACCCGCAAAGAAGCAGTCGACGAAGCCCTTTGTTTCGGCTGGATCGACGGGCTGACCCACCGCATCGACGATCATTCCTGGCAGGTCCGATTCACGCCTCGACGCAAGCGAAGCGTGTGGAGCGATATCAATATCCGGCGGATCGAGGAATTGAAGGCCCAGGGCAAGGTGACGTCTGCCGGACTTGCGGCCTACGAGCGGCGGTCTCCGAAGCTCCAGAAGCGCTATTCGAGCGAAAACCGGCACGTCGGACTCGATCCTGCCTATGAGAAGCGGTTCAGGGCCAACAAGGCGGCCTGGGCCTGGTTCGAGGCAAAGCCTAAGTCCTATCGCCAGCCTGCAATCTGGTGGGTGATGAGCGCGGCCAAGGAGGAAACGCGGCAACGCCGCCTCGCAACACTGATCGCCGATTCGGAGGCAGGTGTGACGATCAAGCCGCTTACCCCTTCGGCGAAACGCGACCGGGCATGATGCCGATGCGCCTGTTCGTCTTCGGCCTCGGCTATACGGGCTTGGCCTTCGCGCGGTCGATGCGAGGCAAGGCGGAGTGGATCGGCGGCACCGTGCGAAGCCCGGACAAAGCCGCACGGCTTTGCGAGGAGGGCATCGAGACCGTCGTCTTCGACGGCAAGGCCCCGGCTCCGGGCATCGCGCTGGCGCTTGCCAGAACGACGCACCTCCTCATCACCATCTCACAAGGCGACGCGGGCGACCCGGTTCTCGCGGCGCACGGCGGCGATATCCTTGTCGCACCGGCTCTCCGTTGGATCGGCTATCTCTCCACGGTCGGCGTCTACGGCGATCACGGCGGAGCGTGGATCGACGAACTCACGCCTCCCGACCCGCGGATGGCGCGCGCGGTGGCGCGGATCGCAGCGGAAAAGGCGTGGACGGAGCTTGCGGAGCGGCGCGACCTCCCGCTCGGTCTCTTCCGTCTCGCCGGAATCTACGGGCCGGGTCGAAATCCGCTCGTCAAACTCGCCGAGGGCCGCGCCCACACCATCGTGAAGCCGGGGCAAGTGTTCAACCGCATTCATGTCGCCGACATAGCGGCGACGCTTGGCGCTGCCATCGCGCAGCCGGCGCGCAGGATCTACAACGTGACCGACGACGAGCCTGCGCCGCCTCAAGACGTTGTCGCCTATGCGGCCCGCCTGATGGGTGTTGTGCCGCCGCCGGCGGTGCTCTTCGCCGACGCCGACCTGTCGCCGCTTGCCCGGAGCTTCTACGAAGGCAACCGACGCGTCTCGAACCGGCGCATCAAGGACGAGCTGGGTGTCATACTGGGCTATCCCACCTACCGCGATGGACTCGAGGCGCTGTGGCGCGAAGGGACGTGGCGGGGGTAGGTTTGGGCGGCGGTCAGGCTGCGATCGTGCCACGGGGTGCGCCGCGACGCGCGCATCCGGACGTCGTCAGTTCATCGGGGGCGCACGGCGAGCACCCCGCCGCCAAGGAGTGAGGCGTCGGCGAAGCCCCTCGCGAGAAGGGCTGGACTACCCGCCTCAGGATGTCCGACCAATTCGTCACCGTCGGCCCGGGGCCATGCCTGTAGAGATTGTCAGCCTCGCCTCTTCTCCGCTGGAGCTCGCTGAGATACGCCGCCGCCAGACCGTACATTTCGATCACGGTAGATCCTCCGAGAACGCATCGTCGCGTGTTCACGGAATAGTCGAACGAGCGACCGCGGATTAGACGAGCGAACGCAATGGCCATTTCGGAAATGAAAGACCGATTCGACTGGGAGGAACTCCGTCTGTTTCTGGCCGTGGCAAGGGCCTCGGGTCTCGCCGGCGCCGCTCGGGAGACCGGAATTAGCGCCCCGACGCTAGGCCGGCAGATGACAGCGCTCGAAAGGCGTCTCAATGTGAGGCTCTTCGAACGTCGGCAGACAGGCTACGAACTGACAAAGGCAGGCCGCGAACTTTACCGGCGCGCGATCGAGATGGAATCCGCGGCGACCGGTATCGAGCGCTGGCTGAGCGGCCAGGCCGAGCGTCGGGTGGTGCGAGTTGCGGCAGGGGCCTGGACCAGCCGTTTTCTGGCCCTTCACATGGACCAAATCTGGGCCACCGACGATCCGATGACCTACGAGTTCCTGACCGGCGCCGCCAGGCTCGACATTGCCCACCGCCAGGCGGATATCGGCATACGAAACCGGGCGCCGGAGGAATCCGGCCTGTCGGGCCGCCGGACAAACGACGTTGCCTATGCCGTCTACCGGGCGCGGCGGTTGCCGGCGGACGCCAACCCGGGATGGATCGGCGTCATCGGCGACGGCGGACTTACGCCCTCGGCGCGCTGGACCGCTTCACGCTACGCCGACAACATCCTCATCAACTGCACCGACCCGCGCATGGTCGCAGATCTCCTTCACGCCGGCATCGGCCAAGCCGTACTACCGTGCTTCGTCGGCGATTCGTTCCCCGAACTCCGCCGATCCGGCGGTACCATTGACGAGCTCGCCGAGCAGCAGTGGATGGTGCTCAACGATGCCGAGCGCCACCAGCCGGCGGTGCGGCTGGCGATCGATCGGATCGTGGCGCTGCTTGATGAACATCGCGCGCTGTTCCGCGGCGAGAAGCCGGCGACCCCGTGACGATCGCCGGCGAAAAAGCCGCGCGCCTCAGCGCGGGGCGAGCACCATTGTCATCTGTCGGCCTTCGAGCCGCGGCTCTGCCTCGACCTTGGCGATGGGCGCCGTCTCTTCCTTGACGCGGTCGAGCAGCCTCGCCCCAAGCTCCTGATGGGCCATCTCGCGGCCTCGGAAGCGAAGCGTCACCTTGACTTTGTCGCCTTCCTCGAAGAAGCGGCGGACCGAGCGCATCTTCACCTCGTAGTCGTGGGTGTCGATGTTCGGCCGCATCTTGATTTCCTTGATCTCGACCGTCTTCTGCTTCTTGCGGGCCTCGGCAGCCTTCTTCTGGGCCTGGTATTTGTACCGGCCGTAGTCAAGAACCTTGGTGACGGGCGGGACGGAGTTGGGAGCGATCTCAACCAGATCGAGACCGGCTTCGGAAGCGATCTGAAGGGCCCGGTCGATCGGAACGACGCCGAGATTGGCGCCCTTGTCGTCGATCAATTGGACCTGGGGGACCCGGATCTCCTCGTTGATACGGGGGCCATCCTTTGCGACGGGTGGCGGGGCTCTGAAGGGTCGGCGAATGGCGGCAGTCTCCTCTAGCTATTGAACAAAAGATTACGATCCCCGTCGGGCTCCGACGGAGCGGATACCAAGGATTCCGGCAATCCCACCCCGAAGTCAACCGATTCGAGGCAACCGATGTGGGGCGCGGACGCGGCGGACGCAAGACCGGCGTCTTTCGCATGAGCGTCAGCGGGAGAGCCACCCGCCGTCGACCGAGATGACGGACCCTGTGACATAGGAGGAAGCCGGGGCCGCAAGAAACAGGACGGCAGTGGCTATCTCGTCCGGCTCACCGAAGCGACCCATCGGGATCCGCGCGAGAAGCTGGCGCGAGCGTTCCGGATCGCTGCGCAGCGCCTCGGTATTGTCGGTCATCATGTAGCCGGGGGCGACGGCGTTGACGGTGATGTTATAGGGGGCGAGCTCGTTGGCGAGGGAACGGGTGAGGCCGGCGACGGCGTGTTTTGCCGCAGCGTACGCAGGGATGCGTATGCCGCCCTGGAACGCAAGAAGGGAGGCAATGTTGATGATCCGTCCCGCCACCCGCCCGTCGATCATGCGGCGTGCCGCGGCCTGCGAGAGGAAGAACAGGCTCTTCACGTTCACGTCCATCACCGCGTCCCAATCCTCCTCGCTGTAGTCGAGGAGATCGGCGCGGCGAATGATGCCGGCATTGTTGACCAGGATGTCGATGCGCCCAAAGCGGTCGAAGGCTTCGGCGACCGCCGCCTCAATATCGGGTGCGGCGCCGAGATCGATGGCGACTTCAGCGAAGCGCCGCCCCGCGGCGGCCACCGCCGCCGCCGTTTCGGGCATTTCGTGCGGCCCAAGGCCGACCACGTCGGCACCGGCATCTGCGAGTGCCACCGCGATCGCGCGGCCCAGGCCGCGGCGTGCACCCGTGACCAGGGCCGCCCTGCCGGTGAGGCCGAAGCGTTCGGCCAGGCCCATCGCCAATCCCGCCTCAGGTCAGCTTGCCGCGGGCGGCGACCGGCCACTCGATCTCCACCTCCTCGCCGCGAATGCCGTAGACCTTGTCGTGCATGTTGATGCAGACGCAGCAGTGATTGGGAACGATGTTGACCACTTCCCCGACCTTCGGCCGCCGGTCCGAACCGGAGAAGTCGATCACGCCGTGCTCCTCGGACATATTCGCAACGATCGCGCCGGGGTACTCGACCACTTTGCCGAAGTTCTTGACGTAATACTGCTCCCGGGTGAGCGCCTTGGAGCCCGCGTCGATGATGCCGCGGTCGCCGGTCGGCAGGCTGACCACGGTCGCACGGACCGTGAGCGCGCACTCGTCCCACGAGGCGTAACCCGAATGCACCATCATCACGTCGTTGAAGACATACGTGCCGGCGCGGTGCTCAGTGAGCATCGGAAAGTCGGCGAGCGTCATCAGGGCAGGCGTGCCGCCGCCCGAGACGATCGGAAGCGGTATGCCCTCCGCCTTGAACAGCTCGACCGCGCGGTTGAGGTATCTGGCCGCGGTTTCGCCGACGGTGGGAAAGGCCATAAGGCCCTCGAACTTGATCCTCGGCATGTTCATCGCATAGCGGGCGAGCGACAGCGCGGCCTCGGGGCTCTGTACGCCATTCCGGCCGAATCCCACGTCGTTTTCGATAAGGATAGGGACGTCGCGGCCGTGGCGGACGCCAGCGGACGATAGGCCGCGGATCACGTCCTCGTTGTCGGCAACGACGGAAAGCTTCTCGACCCGGTCGGAGAGACGCATCAGATGCTCGGTCTTCTTCTCCCCGACAATATTGAAGGTGATGAGCACGTCGTCAGCGACATTTGCGTCGATGAATACCTCCGCCTCTGAGAGCTTCTGGCAGGTGATGCCAGAGGCGCCGGCCCGTATTTGCATTCGGGCGATGTCTGGAATCTTGTGCGTCTTGATGTGCGGCCGGTTGGCTAGACCTTGCGCCGCAACCATCGCCTGGCCACGCACAATGTTCTTCTCAAGCCGGTCGAGATCGATCGTGGCCACCGGGGTGTCGAGGTCGTGAACCTTGGTCATCGCCATTCCGCCTGGGTGAGGGTAGCGACGAATTATCAGACAATTTCAGCCGGCGCCAGCGATCTCGCGTCTGTGGGCCTCTGCCATCTCGGCGAGACTGTTGAACCGGAAATCGACATGGGGCATCTCCGCCGGCCGGGAGGTGGCGCCGAAACCCTCTTTGTCGTGGCGGCGAAAGACCCAGGCCGAGGCGAGGCCGATCCGGTTGGCCGGAACGTGATCGTGGAAGAGGCTCTCGGCGGCATGGAGGATCTGGTTCTTGGCGATTCCGTCGGCGGCGAGCGTCGCAATCAGCCGCTCGAAGTTCCGGAGCGACGGCTTATAGGAGCCGACATCCTCAGCCGTCACGATCCAGTCAAACTCGACGCCTAGCCGCTTGTTGCTTCCCCGGAAGCTGTCGCGGTCGACATTCGACAAGATGCCTAGCCTGAAGTGCTGCTTGAGGTAGCGAAGCGCATCGGCGGAATCGGGGAAGGCGGGCCAGTCGGGTACGCTCGCGCCAAACCGCGCGTTCTCCTCCGGCGTGGTCGTCACGCCCCATTCCTTCGCGATCCGCGCATGAACGACCGAGAGGAGCTTGGCGTAGATCATGTCGGGAGTCTCGGCCTCCTGCGCCGCCTCATGGCGGGCGAAGGTCTCAAGAATCGCATCGTCGCCGAGCTTGCCGCCGGCTTTCGCAGCCAACGGCCTCAGTCCTGCGAGGATGCCGGTTTCCCAATCGATGAGCGTGCCGTAACAGTCGAAGGTGATGGCACGGAAATCGCCAAGCTTCACGTCGATTCTCCTTGAACGAGCAGCGAGCGGAGCAGGATGGCGCGCCGCCCCACAATGGCGATTGCCTTAACGCGGCCGGACATCACACGGCAAGTCGGTGACGGCGGTCGGCCTCCGCTTCGAGGAGACGGCGTCGACCCACGAGGCGCGGTGCTAGTCGTGGACGATGATGTTGATGAGCGCGGTATGCACCTTAATGGTGCCGTTGTACTCAATCAGGCCCAGCTTCCGGAACTTGTTCATGAAATAGTTGACCCGCGAACGGGTAGTTCCGACGCGGGCCGCCAGCACCTCCTGGCTGATTTTCGGTGCAATCGGGCGCAACTCGCCATCGTTGCTGAAGTTGGCGAGGAGCAAGAGCAGTCGCGCCAGGCGCTTCTCGCTCGAATTGAAGAGCTGGTCGACGAGGTCGGCCTCCACCTGGATGTTGCGCAGGAGCAGGAAGCCCGTGAAGCTCTCCGAGAACTCCGGCTTGTCATGAAGCAACCGGACCATCGCGGCCTTCTCGATCCGGGTGACATCCGTCGGCACCGTGGCGCTCGCCGACGCCATACGTACCGGCTGGCCAGCGAGGCATCCCTCCCCGAAGAAGTCGCCCGGACCCAACAAGGCGATGACGCCTTCCTTCCCCTGATCGGAGACGACGGTGAGCTGAACTCTGCCGGTGCGGATAAAGAAGATCGCGTCGGCAGGATCGCCCTGCCCGAATACGACGTCACCGGTTCGCAGCTTCCTGTCGACGCGTGCGCCCTCGGTCGCTGCAAGGAAGGCCTCGGGATCGACCGCGGACACAGCGTCGTTTCCGCGCTTCCTCGGCTTTCGTCCTGATACCGGCTTCACCTCTGGCATCGCGTGCGACCTGATCGTTCTGTGCGCCTGGGTATCGCTAAGAGCGGGCATCGTCGATGCCC
>DASSPO010000543.1:0-7047 GCA_035699585.1 Bauldia sp. | reverse complement strand
GATTTTCTCGTCGCGGCGCGCTCCGACAAGGATGACGACGGCGGCCATCAGGCACTCCTCCTCGCCAACTGCCTGGCGCAGAGCGAGGCGCTGATGCGCGGCCGGACGATCGCCGAGGCACGGGCCGAGCTCAAGGCGGAGAAGGTGCCGGCGGCGACCATCGAGACGCTCGCGCCGCACAAGGTCTTCCCGGGCAACCGGCCGTCGAGCACGCTGCTCTTCAGGCAACTCGACCCCGAGACGCTGGGAATGATCATCGCGCTCTACGAGCACAAGATCTTCGTCCAGGGCGTGATCTGGGGGATCAACTCTTTCGACCAGTGGGGCGTCGAGCTGGGCAAGGTGCTGGCGAAGGAACTGCTTCCCATGGTCGACGGCAAGGCGCCGGCGACGGGCCGCGACTCCTCCACGGCCGGCCTCATCGACGCGATCCGGCTTTTCCGGAATTTCTGATGGCGCGGGAGCGGCTGAAGAGCCTCAACAGCATCGCGGACGTGCGCCGCGCCGCGGCCCGCGTCCTGCCGAGGCCGATCTTCGACCTGATCGACGGCGGCGCGGAGGACGAGTGGACGCTGCGCCGGAACGAGGCGGCCTTTGCCGGATTGGCATTCCTGCCGAGGACGCTCGACGGCTCGCCGGCGCGGGACCTCACCGTCACGCTCTTCGGCCACACTCTCAAGATGCCGGTGATGATCGGGCCGACGGCGTTGCAGGGCCTGTTCTGGCCGGACGGGGAGAGGGCCGCGGCGCGCGCGGCGATCGCCGCCGGCACCGGCTACGCGCTGAGCCACGGCTCGGTGTGCACCATGGAAGTGCTCGCCGGAACCGGCATCGCCCCGCGCTTCATGCAGATCTTCATCTATCGCGACCGGAGCTTCACGCACGAGTTCGTCGACCGTGCCGCGGCGGCCGGCTACCACGGCCTCATCCTCACCATCGACAACCAGCTCGGCGGCAACCGGGAGCGCGACATCCGGAACGGCTTCACCATACCGCCAAGGCTCGGCCCGGCGCAGGTCGGGGCGATGGCGGTCAAGGTCGAATGGGCATGGCGGATGCGGAACTCGCTTCGCGGGCTCACCTTCGGCAACTACGTTCGGAACGGAAAGCCGCTCGATTTCCGATCGCGCGAAACGCGCGTCGCCGAAATGTTCGATCCGGGCATGTCGTGGGCCGATGTCGAGGACATCCGCCGGCGCTGGAAGGGGGCCTTTCTGCTCAAGGGCCTCGTCCACCCCGCCGAGGCGCGGCGCGCCGTCGAGCAGGGCGTCGACGGCATCGTCGTGTCGAACCACGGCGGGCGTCAGCTCGACGGCATGATCAGCTCGATCGAGGCGCTGCCGGCGGTGGTCGAGGCGGTCGGCGGGCGGATTCCGGTGCTCATCGACGGCGGCTTCCGCCGCGGCGCGGACGTGGTGAAGGCTTTATGCCTCGGGGCCCATGCCGTGCTCATCGGCCGGCCGAACCTCTGGGGCCTTGCCGTGGGCGGCGAGGCCGGCGCGGCGCGCGTGCTGGAAATCTACCGGAGCGAGATCGACCGGGTGATGGGCCTTCTCGGCGTCCGCCGCATCGCCGACCTCGGACCGGATTACATCCGCGCGGTGCCACGGTAGGCAACGGCGAACCCGGCCACCGGGCGTCGAGAAGTGCCGTGCCTCGCGGGAGTATTGAAGCGAGCTCTTCGCCGAAGGGTTCTTGCCAAGGCCCCAAGCTGACCCTAGTGGGTCGGAACCGGGCCCGAATCGAATCCGGCGTCCGGCCGTCGCTTTGCGTAGCGGAGAAGTGAGACCCTTGGATATCGCAGTTGTCGGCGGCGGCGTCTTCGGCACGATGATCGCCATCGATCTGGCGGAGGCCGGCCATACCGTCACACTTTTGGAGCGGAGGCACGGGCTGCTCCAAGGGGCGTCGCAGCACGCCAACCGGCTTCACCTCGGGTTTCATTACCCGCGCAATAGCGCGACGGCCCGTCACTGCCTGCTTGGCTACGAACGGTTCAGGACTGAGTTTGGCGAAGCCGTCTTGCCGGGCGTTGCCAACGCCTACTTCATCGCGAGCGAGGGATCGCTGGTCTCGCCGGATCGCTTTCTGGCCTTCTGTGACAGTCACGGACTTCCGTATCGCGAGATCGACCCGGCCAAGTATCGTTCTGGCATGTCGAACGTCGATCTCGGCGTGTTGACTGAAGAGGTGATGTACGATCCCTCGATTCTTCGTGGTTTGCTGATGGCCCGGCTGGATCGCGCCGGTGTCGATGTCTGTCTCGGCGCCACGGTGGACCACATCGAACGGACGGCGAACGGTGGTTTCGCTATAACGATCCCAGGGGGTCCAGAAAGTCGATTTGACGCTATTGTCAATTGCTCGTACGCGAACCTCAATCGGCTTAGTTCTAAATTGGGTTACGATACCGAGCCGCGCCAGTATGAATACGTTGCAACGGCGGTTATCGAGCTGCCTGACAAGGATACTCCAAGTGTAACTGTGTTGGATGGACCGTTTTTCGGTCTCCTTCCACTCAATAGTGATGGAGATATTCTATTCTATCACGTTCTGCTCTCGGTCATTGCCCGGCAGGACACAAGGTTTGTCGACCAGGCTTGGCTCGATCCCGATTCCGCACCCTTCGCGTCGGTTGACAAGCGGGCTTGGTTCCGCGCGATGATCGAAGCTGCGACCCATTACATGCCGGAGCTGAAAAACGTTCGCGTCAAGGGCTTTCGGGAGGGCGCAAGGATGGTCCTGGCCAACGCCGAGGATACCGACGCCCGCCCCTCGATCGTCGCTCGTCCGGAGCCGGGTTATGTCGAGGTGTTTTCCGGCAAGATCGTTCATTCCATGTGGGTTGGCGGAGAGGTCGAGAGGCTGCTCGGTGTCAACTAGAGTGCGTCGCGTTCCGTGAGCCTCCGCCGGCTTCGTGGGGGGCGACATCCGGGGACTGGCCGGCACGGTGGGCGAAAGGCTCGTCCGGCGGTCAGCGTCATCGTCTCGACCTATAACTGGAGCAGCGCCCTTCGCTGCGCGCTCCGTTCCGTCCAGCTGCAGACGCTCAAGGAAATCGAGGTGTTGATCGTCGGCGACGGCTGTACCGACGACTCGGAGGAGGTCGTGCTTTCCTTCAAGGATCCACGATTTCAGTGGCACAATCTCCCGAGGAACTTCGGGAGCCAATACGCCCCCAACAATCACGGCCTACAACTGGCGAGGGCGAAATGGGTCGCCTATCTCGGCCAGGACGACGTCTGGCATCCACGCCATCTCGAGGCGTGCCTGCAGGCAGCCAATGCACAGAACGCGGACTTCATCGCGTCTCTTGCCATCATGTACGGTCCGCCGGGCTCGGGCTGGCGTGCGATGTCGGGACTGCTCGTCGATGGCGTCTACAGCTACGAAGATTTCATGCCGCCTTCGTCGTGGATGCACAGAAAGGCCATCGCCCGGAAGATCGGTTACTGGAAAAGGCCGGACGAGACGCCTCTGCCGGTCGACTGCACGTTCCTCAGGGACGCCGTGGAAGCCGGTGCGCGGATCGGATGCACGGACGAAGTAACCGTGTTCAAATTCAACGCCGCCTGGCGTCGCGACGCCTATCGGGTCAAGCCGACTGGGGAGCAGGAGGCGATCCTTGCCAAGATCGAGGCCGGGGGCGAGTTCCGCGATCGCGAGCTTGTCGACGTCATGAAGGCCGTCGCGGCCGATCGATACCTCCCCGTGCGCATGCCGTCGCTGCCGGGCTCAGGCGAGATGAGCTACTTCCGGCGCGCCCGCGTCCACAAGGGGGTTGAGGATCGCTTCTCCACGGCCGACCTTCAGATCGCCGATCAGGTGAGGCGGTTCAGGGTGCAGGAGCTTGCTCCCTTCGAATGGCATGAAGAGGAAGTGCATCCCGTACACGGCCCTTTCCGATGGACCGGCCCGAGCCCCATCGCGTCGACCAGTCTGCCGATCCTTTTCGATCGCGACCTGTCGCTTCGGGTTCAAATTGCCGCCGTGATCGAGGAAGCCACTTTCCAGGCGCTCAGGCTGCGGGTCCAGGGGGTGGACCTGCCGTTCGAGATACGACCCGCGCCCGAGGGTGCTTGGATCCTGCACTGTGTCTGCCCAAAGCCCCAGACCGTCCCTAACGCGCTGGAGATCACTTTCCAGGTGGGACGTACGCGTCGACCGGTTGATTTCGGTCCCAACAAGGATCGCCGGTGGCTGGGCATCGCGATAGGCTGGATTGAGGTCGGCCCCGCCTAGGCCCTCTAGATCTAACGCGGCCGCGGCGCGGTCCGCGCCTCAGCTTCGAGGGCCGCCTCGTCGATGTCGCGCGTCGCCGCCCGAAGCGCGGCTCGTGCTTCGAGCGACTTGACCGTGAGCACGATCGCTTCGTTGAACGGGCAGGGGATTCGAAGCGCCGCCGCCTCGCGGACCAGCGCGCCGTTCAGCGAATCGATCTCCGTTCGCCGCCCGGCCTCGACGTGCTGGAGCATCGAGGGCCGGTTATAGCGTGCCCAGGCGTGGTCGATGACGTGGGCGCGCGGGTCGTCGTGGGGGAGGCGGATGCCCTTCGCCGCAATCACCGCGAGCGCTTCGTCGAGAACATGCTCCATCAGCGCCAGCGCCGGCGGCGTGCGCGCGATCTCGCCGGGTCGGAGACCGGTCACGGCGCTCACCGGATTGATCGCGACGTTGAGCACGAACTTCATCCAGATGTGGCCGAAGACGTTGTCGCTGACCGTAACCGGCAGCCCGCCGCCCTCGAACAGCGCCGCCACTTCCCCGAGACGCCCGCTCGGGCGGCCGTCGAGCTCGCCGATCGTCGTCTCGCCGACGTTGGTATGCGCGACCACGCCCGGGCCGACCCGGGCGCCGCTGTTGTAGGTGCTGCCGGCAACGACCCGGCTCCCGCCGAGCGCGGCGGAGAGCGCCTCGACATTGCCGATGCCGTTCTGAAGCGTGAGCGCGAAGGCCGCGGGCGGCAGCATCGCCGCAAGCATGCCGGCGACCGCGGCGGTCGCATTGCCGTCGACCATGACCAGCGCCATGTCGACCACGCCGATCGCCGCGGGGTCGGTGGTCGCGGGGAGCCTGAGGCGGAGGGCGCCGTCGCGTCCTTCGACCGTGAGGCCTTCGGCATTGATCGCGCTGACGTGTTCGGCGTCCTTGTCGAACAGCACGACCTCGGCGCCGGCACCAGCGAAGCGGGCGCCGAACATCGCGCCCATTGCGCCCGCGCCGATGACGGCGATCCGCATCGTCGGCTCTTCAGTCCACGTCCTTGAACCGGCCGGCGTCCATGAGCTTTTGGAGGAGATGCGGGATCTTGAGGCCGTCCTTGACCTTCGCCTCGAGCTCGGCCTCGGCGGCTTTCACCGCCGCGAGGCGGGTCACTGCCTCGTCGATCCTTGCGAAGGGGACTACCACAACGCCATCCTCGTCGCCGACCACGATATCGCCGGGGCCGACGGCCGTCCCGCCGCAGACGATCGGGAACCCGATGGTGCCGGGCCCGTTGCGCGCCGGCGAGTTGGGGGTCACTCCCGCCGCGTAACAGGGCAGGCCGACAGCGCGGATGCCGGCGATGTCGCGCACGCATCCGTCGGTGACGAAGGCGGCGCATCCCGCATTTTTCATCATCCCGAGGAGGAGGTCGCCGATCACCGCCGTTCGGTCGAATCCTCCCGCGGTGGCGATGACCACGTCGCCGGGCCGGACGACGTCGAGCGAGGCATAGGTCGCAAGGTTGTCGCCGGGTCCGTCGTCGCAGGTGACCGCCACGCCGCAAAAAGGCCTGACGCCGCCGATCGGCTTGATGCGCGCGTCGAGCGCGCCGCTGCCGCCGAGCGCGTCGACCACGTGGCCCGTCTGCTGTCCCCGGAATGCGTCGACCTGCGCCGCGGTCGGCCGCGGGAACTTCCGTCTGATCCGCAAGAGCGGATGGTCCTCGATCATGCGGTTTCCTCCCCGACGTCTGCCTTGCGGGCCGGTGCTAACAGTCGTCGGGCGGAGTCTCAAGCGCCTCGCGTCGCGGAGGGCGCGGCGAAACGGGCGCCGACACCCCGAGAGAACCGCGCCGGTGAAGCGGCCGCGGGGGCGCCGAACCCGGCTCAGGCGCGGCGCAGCGCGCGGGAGGTGAGCCGGGCTGTGGCGATTCGTCCGCCAGATTTCGGCCGATGGTTGGGTGATACTTGGCCGGCCTGGTCCAGAAATGGAGGCAGCCATGTGCCACGAATACGAGGGCTGGTGGCGGGCCGAGGACATTGCCCGCAGGAGGGCCGAGCGGCCCATGCCCGTCGACACCGCCAAGCCGAAGCCTGAACCGCGGAAAACCGCCACGCCGCGGCCCGAGGTGAGGGCGGACGAGGAAGAACTGGTCCCGGCCGAGTAGCCGGGCCGCCTGGTCTTATAGGGCTCGGCCCGCCCGCGAGGTGACTCCGGCCCCGCGGGAGTTGCTGGCGCCCGATCGAGCGGACGTTGCCCGAAAGCGGCGACGCCTCGCCGGTTGCCTTTCGCCCGCCAATCTGGTCCGATTGCGCTCTTGGCGACCGGCGTAGTCCCCTGCCGGACGATTCCAGAGGAAAGAACCGAGAGAAGAGGGCGGCCTTCCCGGCCGGGCACGACTATGAACGACACGGCACCACTCAAGTTCGGTATGGGCGCCCCCGTGCGGCGCAAGGAGGACCGGGCGCTGGTCACCGGCGCCGGTCGCTTCACCGACGACTACGTTCCCGAGGGGACGCTGCGGGCCCATGTCCTGCGTTCTTCGATGGCGCACGCGAGAATCCGGCTCGGCGATCTCTCGGCGGCCCGCGCCATGCCCGGCGTCCGCCTCATCCTCACCGGCGAGGACGTCGCGGCCATCCCCGGCCTTCCCTGCAAGGGCAAGATCCGCCAGGTCGACGGGACGCACCCGAGGATGCCGAAGCATCCCCTCCTTTGCCATGACGTCGTCCGCCACGTCGGCGATCCGATCGCATTCATCGTCGCCGATACCCTCGAACAGGCGAAGACGGCGGCCGAAGCGATCGAGGTCGACTACGAGCCGCTTCCGGTCGTGATCGA
>DASSPO010000542.1:0-6583 GCA_035699585.1 Bauldia sp. | reverse complement strand
GCCTTCGAAGCCCTTGACGATCGCCAGCGCCGAGGCGCCGCGGAAGCTGTTGTTGTAGGCCTCGAGGGCGCGGACGAAGTCCAGCGTGTCGTAGACTCTCGCCGCCGTCGCGGAGCTCGGCACACCATCCCAGAACTCGAGCGTGCCCATGCTCGTGTCGATCTTGTCCGGCGCTCCAAGGGACTTCACCGTCTCCTCGGAGACCTGGGCATGCGCCGCGCCGGCAGCAACGACGAAGCCAGCCGCCAAAGCCGCTATCGCTCTTCGCGACAGCCGGCTCGCCTGTCCGGTTCGTCTGAACATCACACTCCTACCTTTCTCATTCGGCTTGGTCGATCACGTCGAGCCATGCGGGGCGGTCGGGCCGCCCGCCGTGAGCAGGCCGGCGGTCCCGTCCGGCGCAAAGGCGCCCCTTTGCTCATTCTCGTCGGCCCGGCTGAGCAATGCCCCGCCTGTCCGGGCCGACAGTCTTGTGTCGCGTCGCCCGGCTAGTTGCCGTGCGGCACGCTCATCACCGACTCCATCACCCGGTCGAGGTTGAAGCTCCCGGGCTTCTGGCGCGGCGGGAACTCCTTGAAGCTCTGGAGCCACTCCGCGACATAGGCGCCGGCCGGGGCGATGATGAACATGTGGTCGATCCACCAGCGCTGGAAGCCCATGGCGTTCTCTTCCTGCGCGCGCTCGAAGGGATCCATGCGCAGGTTGGCGATCGCCGGAGCGCGCAGGACCTCGAAGGGCGTTGTCCACACGTCCATTCCATGGGCATTCTGCTGCAGGAAGGTGACCTTCCAGTCCAGGTAGCGGATCGCGGCGACGCTGCCGTCATCGGTCCAATAGAGGAACTCCTTCCGCGGCCATTCGCCTTCGCCCTTGAGGGCAGGCCCGAGGTCGTAGCCGTCGAGGTGAACCTTGTAGGTGCGGTCCCCGACGGTCTTGCCCTGGAGCAGCTCCTGCTTGACGTTCGGCTCGCCGGCTGCGGCCAGCAGCGTCGTCAGCATGTCCTCGTGCGAGGCGACGTCGTTGATCACGGTGCCGGGCTCGACCACCCCCGGCCAGCGGATCACGGTCGGCACGCGGTAGCCGCCCTCCCAGTTGGTGTTCTTCTCGCCGCGGAACATGGTCGTGCCGCCGTCGGGCCAGGTGAAGGTCTCGGCGCCGTTGTCGGTCGAGTACATGACGATGGTGTTGTCGGCGATGCCGAGCTCGTCGAGCTTGTCGAGAAGCTGGCCGACCATGGCATCGTGCTCGACCATGCCGTCGGCGTAGACGCCGTAGCCGGTCTTGCCTTCCGCCTCCGGACTGAGGTGGGTGAAGATGTGCATGCGGGTCGAGTTCCACCAGACGAAGAACGGCTTGCCCGCGGCGTGCGCATCGTCGATGAAGCGAAGGGCCTCGGCGGTCACTTCGGCATCGACCGTCTCCATGCGCTTGCGGGTGAGCGCGCCGGTGTCCTCGATCGTCTGGGTTCCGTCCGGCTGGGCATGGGAGTGGATCACGCCGCGCGGGCCGAACTTCTCTTTGAACGCCGGATCCTTCGGGTAGTCGGGGTTCTCCGGCTCCTCCTCGGCATTGAGGTGATAGAGGTTGCCGTAGAACTCATCGAAGCCGTTCGCCGTCGGCAGCATTTCGTCGCGGTCGCCGAGGTGGTTCTTGCCGAACTGGCCGGTCACGTAGCCGAGCGGCCTGAGCAGCGTCGCGATGGTCGGGTCGTCCTGCTTCATCCCTTCCGGCGCGCCGGGCAGGCCAACCTTGGTGAGGCCGGTGCGGATCGGCGATTGCCCGGTGATGAAGGCGGCGCGGCCGGCGGTGCAGCTCTGCTGGCCGTACCAGTCGGTGAACAGCACGCCTTCCTCGGCGATGCGGTCGATGTTGGGGGTGCGGTAGCCCATCATGCCGTTGTTGTAGGCGCTCGCGTTGAACTGGCCGATGTCGTCGCCCCAGATGATCAGGATGTTGGGCCTGCGGACCTCCTGGGCGGAGGCCGGGACGCCGACAAGGGTCAGGGAAGCGGCGAACATTGCGAGGGCGCCAAGTACGCCGATGCCGCTACGTGACGATCGCGCTTGGGGCCGCACCAGGTCCTGGATTTTGTTGCTCATGTTGGCGTCTCCTGTCGAAATTCGACTCTGTCTCAGGCGGGACACCCTCCGGCCGAAGGATGGCCGGAGGGGAGGCCGCATCCGATCCGGGAACAGCCTCCCCGCTCAACCGCACGTTCAGTCACTCGAACCGCCTGCGGTCTGGCGGCTATCCCCCGCTCGGCCCGAGCTTCACGGCGAGCTTGTTGATCGTGCCGGTGAAGGGGAACGGCACCTGGTAATCGGCGTCGTCCACCGGCGTGCCGGTGTCGATGCCGACATTGAAGGTCTCGTCCCACATCAGGGTGATCGGCAGGCTGCTCGGCATGGCATGGCTGTCGACCACCGCTCCGTCCACCTTCAAGGTCCCGGTGCCGCCCTTGCCCAGGCCCTTCCCGTCATACGTCCAGTCGAATTCGAGGTTGTGCTTGCCGGGCTGGAGCGCGTCCTTGCCCTGCCACTTGACGCGCTCCAGGTCGACGAGATTCCAGGTGAACACCGGCACGCCCTTGAGCAGATAGAAGCCGTAGCCGGCGAACCGCCCGCCGTCGGTCATCAGGACGCCTTCGGCACCGCCCTCGGGAACCTCGATCTCGGCGGTGATCGTGTAGGAGCGGTTGAGCAGGCTCGGCGCGGTCCCGGTGTCGGGGAACGGCACGTTCATCACCGTGCCCGAATAGTTGAACTCGGTCCGCCCGGGCGAATAGCTCGGCTTCTCCGAGGCGAACCTCTGGAGGCGCGTGTCGTCGAGCGGAAACACGCGATACTTCGTGGCCTCCATGATGAACAGTTGCTGCATGTCGCGGAGCTTGTCCGGTTCCTGGGCGGCCAGGTTGTGGGCCTGCGTCCAGTCCTTGTTGGTGTCATAAAGCTCCCACGTGAAGCTGTTCATGACGTCCGGCGCGAGTGCGTCGAGTGTAAGAATCCACGGCGCGCCGGTGGGCGGCGCCGAGGCGATCCAGCCGTCGTGATAGATGGCGCGGGAGCCGAACATCTCGAAATACTGGGTCGTCCGGCGGTCCGCCGCGTTGGCGTCGTCGAAGGTGTAGACCATGCTCACGCCTTCAATCGGCCGCTGCGCGACGCCGTTCACCGAAACCGGCTCCGGCAGGCCGGCCGCCTCGAGGAGTGTCGGCACGATATCGATCACGTGATGGAACTGGTTGCGGATGCCGCCGGCGTCCTTGATCCGGGCCGGCCACGAGATGGCCATGCCGTTCCGGGTGCCGCCGAAGTGGGAAGCGACCTCCTTGGTCCACTGATAGGGCGTGTTCCAGGCCCAGGCCCAGCCGACCGCGTAGTGCGGGTAGGTCTGGTCAGTGCCCCAGGCGTCATAGAACTGCATGTTCTGTTCGACGGTCGGGTTCACCGCGTTGGCGACGGCGAACTCGTTGAACAGGCCGTTCAGCGTGCCCTCCGGGCTCGCGCCGTTGTCGCCGCTGACGTAGATGATCAGCGTATTGTCGAGCTTCCCGATATCGGCGACCGCCTGGATCACGCGGCCGATCTCGTGGTCGGTGTAGGCAAGGTAGGCCGCATAGATCTCGGCCTGCCGTATGAACAGCTTCTTCTCGTCCGCCGACAGCGAGTCCCATTCCGGGATGGTGCTCGGCCAGGCGGTGAGCTCGGCGTTCGCGGGGATCACCCCGAGCTTCTTCTGGTTGGCGAAGATCGTCTCCCGGAGCTTGTTCCAACCGTCGTCGAACAGGTGCATGTCCCTGATCTTGTCCACCCATTCCGGGGTCGGATGGTGCGGCGAATGCGTCCCGCCAGGCGCGTAGTAGATCATGAAGGGCCGGTCGGGCTGGACGTCGTTGAGCATGTTGATCCGGCCGATCGCCTCATCGGCCATGGCGGTGATCAGGTTCCATCCGGGCTTGCCGAGATAGGGCTCGATCGGCGTGGTATTGCGGAAGAGGTTGTTCGATTGCCACTGGCTCGTGTCATCGCCGATGAAGCCGTAGTAGTAGTCGAATCCCTTGACCGACCCGGTGGGCCAGTTGTGGAACGGCCCGGCCTGGCTCCCCTCCCACTGCGGCACGTTATGGTCCTTGCCGTACCAGGACGTATCGTAGCCGTTCTGTCGGAGAATCTCGCCGATCGCCACGGCGTCGCGCGGGATGACGCTGTTGTAGCCGGGATAGCCCGTCGCCTGGTCGACGACGACGCCGGTCGCCACCGAGTGGTGATTGCGGCCGGTGAGCAGCGCCGCTCGCGTCGGCGAGCAGAGGGCCGTGGTGTGCATCCGCGTATACCGCAGGCCTTCGTTGGCGATGCGGTCGAGCGCGGGCGTCGGGATCACGCCGCCGAAGGTGGACGGCGCCGAGAAGCCCACGTCATCGGTCATGATCAGGAGGATGTTCGGGGCGCCCGCGGGCGGAACGATCCGCGCCGGCCAATACGGCTTCGACTCCCCGGCATTGGTCTGGATGTCGCCCGCGAACGGCGGCGGCGGATTCGGCAAATACCGCCCGTCGATCGTCATCGTCGATTCGGGCGAACCCGGAGTACCAGTGATTTCCTGCGCCATCGTGGCGCCGGCGCCGGCCATCACCGCCGCCGCGAGCAGCGAAATGAAGGTCAGCTGCTTCGAGTTAGAGAGCCGCATCGGACATCCTCCAAACGATCCAGGTCAATAGCGGGCGGTCGGGCCGCCCGCCGTCAGCAGTAGTAGACGCCGACGGCGCAGCGGCGGACGGTGCGCCGAGTGACGCCGGCGACGCTTACCGGCGTCAGCGGCCGGCCGACGATGGCTTCGGCTTCCGACACCGGCCCATAGACGCCGGGGATCGACAGCCGCTCCCCGAGCTCCATCCCACCAAGCCCCGCAGCGAGGGCGAGGAACACCATGGCAATGCGCTTCGACAGTCTGGTCATTTCGCGTCTCCCGGAATGAACTGAGATGGCAGTTCGTCAAAGTCCTTGAGCTTCTCAGGATCGACCTTGGTCGCACCCTCGGGCGGGGTGAACGCAAAATCGGCCGCGGCAACAGCGGTGCCCGCCTTCCAGTCGCGGATGTCGATGGTGTATTCCGGCGATCCGGCCACCTTGCTGCTGGTGATGACGAACCGGCAGGGATGGGGCGCTTCGCCCTGGGCGATCCAGATCTGCCAGTCGACCGCCTCGGTGCGGAAGGCGAGGTGATCGCACTCGATCCCGCCGATGACGCCGCTGCCGAGGTCCTTGACGTCGGTCACGTCGGGCATCAGCGCGCCGTTGACATCGGAGAGAAGGAGATCGGCGGCGGGCAATGGCCGGTGATACTTGTCGCGGAGGGTATCGACCAACTGATCGACGGTACCGGGCACCTCGACCTGGGCGTAAGCGTTGAGGTTCTTGCCGAGGAGCGACAGCGTCGTCCCGTCGAAGACGGCTTCGACATCGGCGAAGCCGCCGGTGCGAGTCATCCTGAGCTTGTCGGGACGCGCCAGCGTCACCGCGCCGGAGCTGGCGAGCGCGAGCTTCTGGCCATCGGTGGTGACGATTTCGAGCGTCGAGTCGTAGTCGAACGAGACGGCGGTCTGCGCCGCCATGTAGTCCGACATCGCCTTGAACAGGGTCCTGGCGTCGGCCTCGTCGGCGAGCGATCCGGTGGAGGCGCCTGCCGCCAGAGCCAACGCAAGGCATGCCGTCCCTGTCCACGCCTTCGCCAGTGCGGCGCGGCCCGGGGGCCGTTTCGGAACAGTCTTGTCAACGATCATCTTGATTCCTCCCTGCCGGCCATTCCGGCGTGTGCGTTCGAGATGCGGCCCCACCCGCTGCGGCGGACGAAGCCGGCGGATCAGGCGCGGTGGATGTAGACGATCGCCCGGGTGTTCACGTCGACGAGCACCTTGTTGTGGTTGACGATCGTGTAGCCGTAGACCGAGCCCGGCACCTGGTAGAGCGTGACGGCCGCGGGCAGCACGGCGCCGACCACGATTTCGCCCTGGACCGCGAAGGGATTGACGGGCGTGGCCGCAATGAACTCGAGCACCGCGGGCTCCGGGACGATCGCGACGACGTGTCCGTTCGCACCCACGACCACGCCGACATGGGGCGCGGCCACGACCTCGGCGATGCCTTCCGCCTCAACCACGGGAATTCCGGAATCCGGGCCGGTGATCTGCATGACCTGACCGCCCTGGTCGATGACGAGATACTCGGCGGAGGCCCAGCCGCTAAGACCGGCGACGGTGATGCTGCACCAGGTCCAGTCGGCGAGACAGCCCGTGATATCGGAGCGGACGTTGTACTCCATGACGCCGACGACCGGGTATTGGGTGCCCGGCCCGGTGCGCAGATTGAGATGCGCGGTGGAATAGCCGGGGACGGCGAGGGCCGGGCCCGCGATGAGCAGGCCTCCGATGGTGGCGGCGATAAAGGTCTTGTGGACTGATTTCATGGGTGAGGTCCTTCTTGAATGTGGTCTCAGGGCATTTCCAAAGCAGCGGGCCCCGTCGAGGTGCCGGTGACGGCGGCGGGGGCGGGGCGAAACTCCTGTCGCGAAATGCTCACGGCGCTTC
>DASSPO010000541.1:0-11350 GCA_035699585.1 Bauldia sp. | reverse complement strand
GCGTCAGCGCCTCGTCCATGCGCCGCCGTGCGTTCCTGAAACCCCGCGCGGCAAGCATCGCCGCGATGTCGCTCCCGCGCTCGGGATGGCGCGGCACGATGATGGTGAGAAGCCCCGGATGACGCCCGGCCAGGACACGGTGCGCGTCAGCGACGATCTCGTCCTCGCCGGGGTGGGTGCTCGCCGCCATCCAGACCGGCCGACGGCCGATCGCGGCCTTCATCGCCGTCACTGCCTCCGGGCTGCTCGCGAGCGGCGGCGAATCGAACTTGACGTTGCCGGTCACCACCACGTTCGGCGCGCCGAGTTCGCGATAGCGTTCACCGTCGCGCGTGCTCTGCGCGAGGCAGAGCGTAATCCGCGAGAACAGCGCCTCGACCACCGCGCGGTAGCGCTTCCATCCCGCGAAGCTGCGATCCGACATGCGCGCATTGGCGACCACCAGCGGAATGCCCCGCGCCGAGAGGCTCATGATCGCCTGCGGCCACATCTCCGACTCGACGAATACCGCGAGATCGGGCCGCCAATGGTCGAGGAACGCTTCCGTCCACGGCTTGCAGTCGACCGGCGAGAACTGGTGGATGGCGCCGGGCGGAAGCCGCTCGGCCGCGATCTTGGCCGCGGTCACGGTGACGGTGGTGAGGAGGACGCCGATCTTCTCTGCCCTGAATTTCCGAATGAGCGGGATCACGGCGATCGTTTCGCCGACACTCGCCGCATGGACCCAGACCAGCCGTCCGGCGGGACGTTCCACGCTCGCGCGGCCATAGCGCTCGTCGAGCCGGCTCCGGTCTTCCTTCCCCTTCGACACGCGCCAGGCGAGGAGAAGCGGCGTTACCGGGCGGATCGCCATCCCCGCCAGCCGGTAGAGGCCGAAGGCCGCGGTCGCCGCGGCCTTACCCATCGCGCCGGTCGACGATGCGGTAGGCGCGCGCCGTCGCTTCGTTGAGCGTGGTCTCGACGAGGAGGCGCTTCTCCTCGAGAAGCGCCTGGTCTGCGTCCTCCGGCACATGCACCGGCTCGCCCACCGCCACCACGGCGCGGCTGAAGGGCAGGTTGATCGTGGAGCGGTCCCAGCTCTTCACATCGATGCGTCGGCTCGAGGCATAGGCGACTGGCACGATCGGCCGGCCGCTCGCCCGCGCCAGCACCACGACGCCGAGCCCTGCCCGCCGCGGCGCCAAGTTCGAGATGTCGGCGGTCATCGTCACGCACGCGCCCTCCGCCAGCGCCGCCTTCATCTCGACGAATCCGGCGAGCGCCCCTTTCTCGATCATCCGCGACGGGTCGCGCGCGGTCGAGCCGCGGATCGTCTTCACCCCGAGCTTCTCTGCGACCCGTGCATTGATCTCGCCGTCGTGGCTCCGCGAGATGAGCACGCGCGCGTCGAAGTCGAAGATGCGGGCGAACGGGAGCATGAAGTGCTGCCCGTGCCACATGGTGAAGATGACCGGGTTGAGGTGGATGTAGCGGGCGAAGGCGTCGGGCGGATCGAAGGACAGCGGGCTCGTCCGGTTGACGAAGCGAAGATAGCCCACGGCCATCCCGGCGATGCTCCGGACCACGAGCGGGTTGCGCAGGATCCTGGTCGAGAACCGCTGACGGCGGCGTCGCCTCCTCGCCGACCTCGCGTGACGGGTCGGCGCCCCCTTCGGCCGCTCGGCCGGCTCCGCTTCTCCTGCCGGTCTCACCGAATCGACCATCGTATCCGTCTATCGGCCGCCGGCGGTCGGCGCGGTGGACGCCTCGGGATCGAGGAGGCGGTGGAGATGGACGATGAAGTACCGCACGCGCGCATTGTCCACCGTCGCCTGTGCCTTTGCCTTCCACGCGTCGTAGGCGGTGCGGTAATTCGGAAAAATGCCGACGATATCGAGGCCGTCCAGGTCGGCGAAGCGCACCTTGTCGATGTCGTCGAGCTCTCCGCCGAAAACCAAGTGGAGAAGCTGAGGCGGCGCTTCTGTTGCGTTACCCGAGGTGCTCGTCTTTCCGGCCATCACTGCGGCTCACCGTCGACCCTTCGAACCAGCTCGACCACGTCGCCAAAAAGCGCCGGATTCGCGGCAATCAGCGTCGGGTGGGTGGTGTCTCGTCTGTTGTAGCGCAGCGTCATGCCGCCCAGCGGCGCCAGCCGCGCCCCGGCTTCGTGCACCAAAAGATCGGCAGCCGCAAGGTCCCAGTCCCGGGCGTTGGACTTGGCGATGGCGACGTCGATCTCGCCGGACGCGACCAGCGCGATCCGATAGGCCAGGGATGCGACAAAGCGTGGCTTGCGCGGCGGATCGGCGGCGGAGACGGCGCTCGCGTAGCGACGGCTGCTCGCGAAGCGCGCACCCGCCAGCGTCTCCCGCCGCGCGGCGGCAAGGCGCCGATCGTCGGCAAAGGCGCCCTCCCCGGCGATGGCATGGAACGTCACGCCGAGCGCCGGCGCAATCAGCACCGAGGCGATCGGCCGTCCCGCCTCGACCACGGCCAGCGAGATCGTCCACTCCTTGCCGCCGAGGAGGAAGGCGCGCGTGCCGTCGATCGGGTCGACGACGAAGACGCGCTCGCGTCCGAGCCGGGCATCGCTGTCCGCGGTCTCCTCCGACAGCCAGCCGTAGTCGGGCCGCTCGCGACGCAGGATATCGGTCAGGCGCTGGTCGACCGCGATGTCGGCTTCGCTCACCGGCGAGCCGCCCTCCTTCTCCCAGGCCTTCGGATCGCGCCGGAAATAGGTGAGTGCGAGAAGCGCCGCCTCCTCGCCCGCGCGCCGCAGCAGCGCGAGGTCGTCGGCGCGCGAGACGGCCACGTCGTCCTCACCGCCCCGCGATGGTCATGCCTTCGACGGCGACCGTGGGGGCATTGAGGGCAAAACGATAGGTGAGGTCGTTCGCCGGGGTGAGGTTGAGGAACATGTCGCGGAGATTCCCGGCGACGGTGATCTCGCTCACCGGCTCGGCGAGCCTGCCGCCGCGGATCGCGAAGCCCGCGGCGCCGCGGCTGTAGTCGCCGGTGACGAGATTGGCGCCGTGGCCGATCATCTCCGTCACGTAGAGCCCCTCGCCGATCGCGGCGATCAAATCTTCCGGCGACCGCGTGCCCGGCTGGAGCGTCAGGTTTGTCGAACCGGGCGATGGGTTGCCGCTGCCGCGCGCCGCGTGGCCGTTGGTGACGAGGCCGAGCTCTCGCGCCGTCGCCGAATCGAGGAACCAGCGCTGAAGCACGCCGTCGGCAATCAGGTCGAACGGCTCGGGGGCAACCCCCTCACCGTCGAAGGGTCGCGAGGCGAGTCCGCGGCGACGGAGCGGGTCGTCGCTGATCCGGATGCCGCGGGCGAATATCTGCTCGCCGAGCCTGTCGCGAAGAAAGCTCGTCTTGCGGGCGATGGAGGCGCCGTTGGTGGCTCCGGCGAGGCTGCCGAGCAGGCTCGTCGCCACCCGCGGATCGTAGACCACGGTGGCGCGCCCGGTGGGGAACTTGGACGGGTTCAGCCGGCGGACCGCACGCTCCCCGGCTTTCCGTCCGATGGTTTCGGGGTCGGGCAGGTCGGCGCGGTGGACCTTCACCTCCGACTCGTAGTCGCGCTCCATGCCGGTCCCCGTCCCGGCGATCGCCGAGGCGGCGAGGCTGAAACGGGAAGTGAGGTACGAGCCGACGAAGCCGTGCGAGGTGGCGAGCACCAGCCCCCCCAGCGACCACCCCGCCGACGCGCCGCCTGAATTGGTGACGCCCTTCACGGCCCGAGCCGCGTCCTCGACCTTGAGCGCCGTCTCCGTCATCTCGGCAGCGGAGGGGATGGTCTCGTCGAGCACGTCGAGATCGGGGAAGTCCTTGGCCAGGCGGTCGGCGTCGGCGAGCCCGGCATAGGGGTCTTCGGGCGCGACGCGCGCCATCGCCACCGCCCGCTCGGCCAATTCGGCAGGGTCGGCCACGACGTTGGCGGAGACGCTCGCCGAGCGTTTGCCGACGAAGACGCGAAGGGTGAAGTCGTCGCCCTCGGCCCGCCCGGTCTCCTCGATCTTGCCGAGGCGGACCTCGACGGAAAGCGAAATGCCGCGGACGCAGACCGCATCGGCGGCATCGGCGCCGGCGCGTTTGGCCGCCTCAACGAGCCCGGCGGCGCGGTCGGCAAGGTCTGACTGGTCGAGGATCTTGGTCATGAAGGGTCTCCGGGAAGCCCTTCATCTATGGCCGAAGGGCCGCAGCGGCAAGGCGGGTGGTCGCATTGATTCCAAAACCCCCCGGGCCGCTTTGGTCTATCCGCGGCTCGTCACCCAGCCTTCGAGCGCCGCCGCGATCTGGCGCTTGACCTGGTCCTTCCCCGGCTCGCTCGCCGCAATGATCGCCGCCGCCTTGGTGAAGTCCATCGGCCCGAAGTCGCCGGTCGGCGGCCGGATCATCACCCCGGGCGGCTTGGTGTTCCGGAGCTTCTCCTGAAGGATCGTGTTGAGCACCAGCACCACCGACCCGAACGCCGTCTGGATCGGCCCCGGCACGCGGTGCGGCCCGCCGCGAGGCAGCGAGACCACGTCGCTCGCGATGACGAAGTCGACGTCGCCGACCCGGTCGAAGGGAACCGGGTTGACACACCCGCCGTCGATCATCACCCGCCCGTCGAAGACGACCGGCTGGAACAGGATCGGCACCGCCGAGGATGCTGCCAGCGCCGGAATGAGCGGCCCGTTCCTGATCACCACCTCGGTGCCGGCATAGAAGTCCGTCGCGACCGCCGCGAACGGGACCGCGAGGCCGGCAATGTCCTCCGGCAGGACCGGCGGCATGAAGGCGCGCAGCGCTTTGGTCAGGTCGAATTGCCCGAGGCCGAGCGAAACCTCGCTGATCTTGCGCGGCCTGAGCCGCCACAGCCGGGCGAGGAACACGCTCCGCCTCCGGAAGAGGTTGATCGCGTAGGCGCGGATTTCGGCGCCGCTCATTCCGGCGGCGTAGGCCGCGCCGATGATGGCGCCCATCGAGGTCCCGGCGACCGCCGCCGGCCTGAGGCCAAGTTCGTCGATCGCCTCGAGGACGGTGACGTGGGCGAAGCCCTGCGCCGCGCCGCCCCCGAGCGCCACGCCGATCCGGAGCGAGCGCGGCGGCGCGTTCATCGCCTCAGGTTTCCGGCGCGCCGACCCGCACCACCACCCGGTCCTCGCCCTCGAACAGCCGCTTCGAGACGCGGCGGATGTCCTCGATGGTGATCGCGGCGATCAGGTCGTTCCGCCGGTTGACGTAGTCGATGCCGAGATCCTCGAGCTGGATCGCAAGGAGCTGGTCCGAGATCGCGCCGGAGGTGTCGAAACGGAGCGGGTAGGAGCCGATGAGATAGGCCTTGGCGTCGGCAAGTTCCTGCTCCGTCGGCCCCTCCTCGGCGAAGCGGGCGATCTCGTCCTCGATCAGGGCCACGACCGTCCCCGCCTGGTCGGCGCGGGTCGAGGTCGAGACGAACCACAGCCCGGCATGGTCGAGCGGGATCAGCCCGAGCCAGACCGAGTAGGCGAGCCCGCGCTTCTCGCGGATTTCCTTGTAAAGCCGCGAGGAGAAGCCGCCGCCGCCCAGAATGTAGCTCGCGACCGAGGCGGCGATGAAATCCGGGTCGTCGCGCTTGAGCCCATTGCCGGCGATCTGGATGATTGCCTGCGGGATGGTCATCGGCACGTCGATCGCCTTTGCCTGGCGCGGTGCGAGGTCGGGGATGCCGATCCGGTTGGCCTTGAGCGGCAGCTCGCCGAAGATCTCGTCGAGCATCGGCGCCAGCGTCTCGGCGTCGATGTCGCCGACCACGGCGACCTCGAGGTTGTCGCGGGCAATCAGCTTCCGGTGCCACGCGCGGAGGTCGTCGGCCGTTATCGACGTCACGCTCTCGACCGTCCCCTCGCTCGGGACACCGTAGGGGTGGGCGCCGAAGACGGCCTCCATCATCGCCCGGCTTGCGATCTCGCCGGGGTCGCGCTCGCTTGCCTTGATGCCGGTGATGATCTGCGAGCGTATGCGCTCGACCGGCTCCGCGTCGAAACGGGGCTGGGTGAGCGCCAGGCGCGCGAGTCGCACCGCCTCGTCGCGGTGCTCCGAAAGCGTCCGTAGCGAGCCCGAGAACGTGTCGCGCGAGGCGTCGAAGGAAAGGCCGATCGAGTACGCATCGAGCGCCGCCTGGAAAGCGCGGCTGTCGAGCGGCCCGGCGCCCTCGTCGAGCAGGCCGGAGAGCATGTTGGCGACGCCGGCCTTGCCTTCCGGATCCTGCGCCGAACCGCCCTTGAAGGCGAAGGAGACCGCGATCACCGGCACGGTGTGCTCCTCGACCAGCCAGGCCTCGATGCCCTTCGGGCTCACCACGCGTTCGATCTCGATCGCCTCGGCGCCCTCGGCCATGACGAGGGAGACAAAGAGGCCGATGGCGACGGCCGTTCCGGTCAGCTTCATGTCGAATCGGTGCTCCGGGGTCAGGATGGGCTCTGCGAGGGCTCGCCGACGAGATAGCCGGTGACCGATCGCCGGATGTCGAGATAGGCGCGCGCCGCGGCGTTGACCTCATCAACGGTCACCGCGTCGATGGCCGCCGGCCAGTTCTGCGCTTCCTGAAGCGTCGCGCCGGTAGCGAGCGCCGTGCCGAGGGAGCGGGCGAGCGCCTCGGCATTGTCCTCGGCATAGACGGTGGCGGCGAGCAGCCGGCGCTTGGCACCCGCAAGTTCCGCCTCGGTCACGCCCTTGTCGAGGAGTTCGGCAATCGCCGCGTCGAACGCGGTTTCGAGCTCGGCCAGGGTCGCCTCGCCGCGCGGCACGCCATAGAACCCGAACATTGCCTCGCCGAGCGTGCCCGACTGGTAGAAGGCGCCGGCGGAAGCTGCGATCGCCTTGCCCACGACGAGGTCGCGGTAGAGCCGGCTGGTCGTGCCGCCGCCCAGAATCTCGGCGAGGAGGTCGAGCGCCTCGCCCTCGCCCGGCTTTCCGGTCACGTAGGACGGCGCGAGGTAGACGCGCTGCATCGACGATTGCGTCACTTGCGGGTCCGAGAGCGTCACCGTACGCGCGGCGCGCGGCTCGGGCTCGGTGGCGCGAAGGCGCGGCGGCGGATCGAAGCGGCGCGCGACCTTGCCATAGGTCGCGTCGGCGAGCTGCCGCACCTCGGCCTCGGTCACGTCGCCGGCGACGATGACGACGGCGTTGTTCGGCGTGTAGTAGCGGTCATACCATGAGACCGCGTCGGCGAGGTCGAGCTCCGCCATCTCGTGTGCCCAGCCGATGGTCGGGACCCCGTAGCGGCTGTTCTGGAACAATGTCGCCCGCACGGCCTCCCCGAGCTGCGCGCGCGGGTCGCTGTCGATGCGCGAGCGCCGTTCCTCGAGAATCACGTCGCGCTCGGTCTTGACCGCCGCGTCGCTCAGGACGAGGTTGGCCATGCGGTCCGCCTCGAACTCCATCATGAGCGGCAGATGCTGCTTCGCCACCGTTTGGTGGTAGACGGTGACGTCGTCGGTGGTGAAGGCATTCTCGTTGCCGCCGACCGAATTGACCGCCTTCGAGAACTCGCCCTCTGGGTGGTTGCGGGTTCCCTTGAACATCAGGTGCTCGAGGAAATGCGCGATACCGGATTCGCCGGGTCGCTCGTCGGCGGCGCCGGCCTTGTACCAGACCATGTGAGTGACGATCGGCGCGCGGTGGTCGGGTATGACGACCACTTCGAGCCCGTTGTCGAGGGTGAAGCTGGTAGCGTTCTTCGCGAATTTCGGGGCCTCCGCCGCCGCGACCGACATGAGGAGGGGGACCGCCAGGGCGAAGGCGAAAGCGCGGGCGGTCGATCTCATACGGGGTGGTCCCTCTTTCTCGTGGCGGCGCGGCAGTGCGGTCGACGGGTACGATTACAGGCCAATCTAGCCACATGCGAGGCGGGGAAACATTACAAGTTCTTAAACATCACCGAGGTCACGGCTCCTGTCGGCCGTCCTCTGAAGCGCGGTTCCTCAACCCGCGCCTCACAGAGAAGAGCGAAGACGATGACGATATGGGCCGCATGGGCCCCCCCGAAGACAGGAGCGCGATGATCGGGACGCCCCTTGACCATGTCTCGTCTTGCCCGTTGCCGAAGCGTCAGCTCTGCCTTGTCAGCACCACGTGCGTCGCCCTTTCCGAAGGCACGTGCTCCGTCACCCTGTAGCCCAGTGAAGGCAGGTCCAATCCGCCAAAGAGGGATTCGCCACCCCCCAGGAGCACCGGCGCTATGGCGACATGCATCTCATCGATCAGCCCTGCCTTCAGATACTCCCGGATCGTGGCGACGCCGCCCCCAACTCTGATGTCACGGTCGCCGGCCACCTGCCTTGCACGCTCCAGCGCGGCCTCGCTGCCGTCGGTCACGAAATGGAAGACCGTGCCACCTTCCATTTCGAGCGGCGGCCGGGCGTAATGCGTGAGAACGAAGACGGGCACATGATAGGGTGGATTGGTACCCCACCAGCCCTGCCACGATTCGTCCGGCCAGGGGCCGCGCACCGGTCCGAACATGTTGCGACCGAGGATCCACGCACCGAGGTTCTGCATGCCGCGTGCGGCAAACTGGTCATCGATGCCGGTGGTGCCGCGGCTCTTCCCGAACATCTCCTGGAAGGTGCGTGTGGGATAGAACCACTCGTGCAGGGCTGTTCCACCCTTGCCTAGCGGGTCGTTCAGGCTCTGGTCTGGGCCGGCTCCGTAGCCGTCGAGCGAGATGGCGAAGGAGTTCACGCGCACCTTCGACACGATCTGCCTCTTTGGACGATGAAGGGCGAGTGGGATGGAGAGCGACTCTGTGCCGAAGAGAGAATCGGGTCAACCTCCATCGAATGGAGACCGAACGGATCGACTCGCCGATGATCCTAACGGAGTCCTGACGCAGCGGTGGCAAGGAACACCAGCTGCGAATCCCCCACGTCCCGCCGCTCCAGCACCTCGAACCCCGGGATCGGTGCCACCGCCATATCGCCCCGTTCCTCGAGCACGGCGAGCGCCCCCGGCCTGAGCCAGCCCCCGGCCAGCGCCGAGGCGAGCGCCTTCTCGCCGAGCCCGTGGCCATAGGGCGGGTCGGCGAAGACCAGGTCGAAGGGCGGGATGGTGCCGGCCTCCCCGAGCCGCGTCGCGTCGCGTCGGAAGATGCGGGTCCGGCCCGACAGCCCGAGTGCCTCGATGTTGCCGCGGATCAGGCCGCGCGCGGCCGCATCCTCCTCGACGAAGAGCGCGTGCCGCGCCCCGCGCGACAGGGCCTCGAGCCCGAGCGCGCCTGTGCCGGCGAAGAGGTCGAGGATGCGCGCCTCCTTGACTGCGTCGCCGTAACCATGGGCGAGGATGTCGAAGAGCGACTGCCTCAGCCGGTCGGAGCTCGGCCGGATCGCGTCGGTCCGCGGCGTGAGCAGCCGCCGGCCGCCGAGCTCACCGCCGACGATGCGCACGGGCGGGCCGCTTCTGCCGCGCGGGGCCGGCCTCCGCCGGCGGCTTCGGTTGGCGGATGGGAGCGTTGAAGTCGGCACCCGCCGCCGCGGCAAGCTTCGCGCCGAGCTGGTCGCGGAGTACCCGGCCGCGGATCTCCCGCACCTCGCCTTCCTTCAGATCGCCGAGCTGGAACGGGCCGTAGGAGACCCGGATCAACCGGTTGGTGTCGAGGCCGAGATGGGAGAGGACGCGCTTCACCTCGCGGTTCTTGCCTTCGCGAAGCCCGACGGTCAGCCACACGTTCGATCCCTGGACGCGATCGAGGACCGCATCGATTCCGCCATAGAACACCCCGTCGATGGCGATCCCGTCCTTGAGCTTGTCGAGCGCCGCCTGGTCGATCGTGCCATGCGCTCGCACGCGGTAGCGCCGCAGCCAGCCGGTCGAGGGCAGCTCGAGGACGCGCGCCAGCCCGCCGTCATTGGTCAGGAGCAGCAGCCCCTCGGTGTTGATGTCGAGCCGGCCGACGGCGACCACTCGCGGCATTCCCTCCGGCAGCGCATCGAACACCGTCTTGCGTCCCTGCGGATCGCGGGCGGTTGTCACCAGCCCGGCCGGCTTGTTGTAAAGCCAGAGCCGCGTCCGCTCGCGCTCAGGCAGAGGCGCGCCGTCGACTAGGATGCGGTCGCGGGCCGTGACGTTGACGGCGGGCGAGGAAAGCGTCCGCCCGTTGACCTCGACCCGGCCCTCTGCGATCCAGCGTTCGGCGTCGCGGCGGGAGCAGACGCCGGCGCGGGCGAGCACCTTTGCGATGCGCTCGCCGGGCGGTGCGGTCCTGGTCGGGGATTCGGCCATGGCCAGCGTCCATAGCAAAGCCCGCCAACGGAGGCGAGGAGAAGGCGGTGATGGACTCCCGGCTCGATCCGATGGGCATCGCGTTCGCCGAGGCGGAGGCGGCGTTCGCCCGTGGTGAGGTGCCGATCGGGGCTGCGATCGTTCGCGACGGCGTGCTGCTCGCGCGTGCCGGCAACCGCACGCTCGAGCTCGACGATCCCACCGCCCATGCGGAAATGCTCGCTATCCGCGCCGCCGCGGCCTCCGTCGGCTCCCAGCGCCTCGTCGGCGCCGACCTTCACGTCACCCTCGAACCCTGCGCGATGTGCGCCGCCGCCATCTCCTTTGCCCGCATCCGCCGGCTCTATTACGGTGCGGACGACCCCAAAGGCGGCGCGGTCGAGCATGGCCCCCGCTTCTATGCGCAGGCCACCTGCCACCACGCACCGGAGGTCTATTCAGGCATCCGGGCAAGCGACTCCGCCGCCCTGCTCCGGCGCTTCTTCGCGGAACGGAGGGATTGAAGGAAGCAGCCTATTGGGTCGTCGTCGGGTTGGCGATGTCGTCGGTGCCGCCACCCATTTCGCTCGGCCGCGGCGCGTTCCGCTTCTTCTTGAAGAGCCCGAAGCCGCGCTTCGACGCATCCTCGAATTCCTCCGGAGCGGTCGGGTCGGGGACGCGGTATTCCGGCGGCGGCTCCGTCAGCGCGGTGCGGATCGGATTGCCGTTCTCGTCGACCTTGCCGGCGGCGCCGCCCTTTGCCTGAGCGAACAGCTTCTGCTGCTCCTTCTTGTTGCTGGTCAGGCTGAAGAGCTGGTCGTCGAGACTCTCTTCCTTGTAGGGCTCGACCTTCTGCTTCGGCAGACGGAACCCGGGGTCGACCAGGGCGCTACCGGTATCGGTGCGCTTGTTGGCGTTGGCGAACTGCTGCTCGCGGGCGAGTACGTCCGGGTCCTTCGGCCAATTCGTTACCGTCTCGCCGCTACCGGGCGGAGGAAGCGTGCCGGTGTCCGGCGGGGCGACGATCGGCGGCCGTGATTCGTAGGCGATCGGCGGCTGGCTCTTGCCCGCGCCGAAGCTGAGCATGCCGGTCAGGTCCTTGACCGTCAGCGCGCCGGGATTGACGCCGGTGCCGTAG
>DASSPO010000540.1:0-9604 GCA_035699585.1 Bauldia sp. | reverse complement strand
GCGCTCCATTTCCGCATGGGGCCCTTCGAGCTCCTCGACCTGACCGGTCTCGATGTTTCAGTCGAGGTGACGCGCCAGGTGTGGAAGGGCTTCGGGGAGGAGCCCCGCTTTGCGCTCGCCGCGGTGGCCGAAAGCCGGGTGTCGGCAGGGCTGCTGGGGCGCAAGAGCGGCCGTGGCTTCTATGAATACGGTGGCGAGGGGAGGATGCGCCTCCCTCGAGACGAGGGCCGGCGGGATCCCTCCATTTCCGCGGATCCCGAGCCGGTTCGCGTGCGTCTCGTGGGCATGGCGCCGGACCTCGCCGACGGCGTGCGGGCCCTGTTCCCGAAGGCGTGTGTTGCGTCGGACGACGACGCGGTCGCCGTTGTCGGCCCAGTCGGCAGCGACGTCGCAACCGAGGTCCGCCGCCTTGGCCTCGATCCTCGCCGCTCGGTCGGCGTCGATCCCGTCTTCACCGACGTCGTTACCCTGGCCGGTGCTCCCGGTACGAAAGCGGACATCGTCGCCGGCGTCGCCGCCTCCATCCGCGCGGGCGGGCGGGGGGCGGTCGTGGTTCGCGACGGGAAAGGCATGCCCGCCCAGCGCATCGCCGCGATGATCGTCCTCATTGCCGCGGACGCCGCCGGCCGCGGGCTCGCCGCTCCCGCCGACATCGACGCCGCGGCGCGCCTCGCGCTCGCCTATCCACTCGGACCCCTTGAGCTCGGCGACAGGGTCGGCGCCCGTCGTATTTCGGCGATAGCCTCAGGACTGCATGCGCTTACCGGAGAGGCCCGCTGGCGGCGAAGCGGCTGGCTCGAGGCCCGCGCCGGGCGGATGCAGCGGCTCGCGGACCCCTCGACGGAGACGGCCGCCGCGCCAATTTGACAAGGGTTTTGACGGGGATCACAACTATCCCCGCCGTCGACGAAAGGACCGGAAATGGCCGAACGTTCCTTCGCCAAGGAGGTCGAGCAGCTCAGGATCGGCGAGGGCGAGGAGTTTCGCGGTGAAGGCATCCTCGCCGTCACCAAGGCGCTGCTCCAGTCAGGCGTCGGCTATGTCGCCGGCTACCAGGGCGCCCCGATCTCCCATCTCATGGACGTGCTCTCGGACGCGCAGGATATCCTCGGCGAGCTCGGCGTCCACTTCGAGGCGAGCGCGAGCGAGGCCGCGGCCGGCGCAACGCTGGCCGCGAGCGTCCACTACCCGATCCGCGGCGCCGTCACCTGGAAAGGAACCGTCGGCACCAACGTCGCCTCCGATGCGCTCGCCAACCTTGCGTCGGGCGGAGTCAAAGGCGGCGCGATGATCATCGTCGGCGAGGATTACGGCGAAGGCTCCTCGATCATGCAGGAGCGAAGCCATGCGTTTGCGATGAAGTCACAGATCTGGCTCCTCGACCCGCGGCCGAATCTCGAGACCATCGTCAAGATGGTCGAGGAGGGGTTCGAGCTGTCGGAGGCGTCAAACACCCCCGTCATGCTCGAGATCCGGATCCGGACTTGTCATCTCCACGGCCGCTTCATCGCCAAGGACAACAGGCGCCCGCAATTCACGGTCAAGGATGCGCTGGAACGGCCGGCGCGCGAGACGAGCCGCATCGTTCTGCCGCCGGCCTCCTATCTCCACGAGCAGGAGAAGATCAATTTCCGACTGCCCGCCGCGATCAGGTTCGTCCGCGAGCGGAAACTCAACGAAGTGTTCGATGCTCCCGGCTGCAGGGTCGGGATCATCATGCAGGGCGGCATGTACAATGGCGTGGTCCGGGCGCTCGAGCGGCTCGGCCTCGCCGACATCTGGGGCAACACCGAGGTGCCCCTCTACGTCCTCAACGTCACCTATCCCCTGATCGAGGACGAAGTGATCGCCTTCTGCCGCGACAAGGATGCGGTGCTGGTGGTCGAGGAGGGCCAACCCGACTACCTCGAGCAGGCGCTGTCGAAGATTCTCCGGAACGCCGACGTGAGCGCGAAACTTGTCGGCAAGGGCCCGTTCCCGATGGCCGGCGAATACACCGCCAAGGTCATGTCGGACGGTGTGGGCGCCTTTCTCCGGGCCCATGCCGCGTCGATGCTGCCGGACCGCTATCGCGCGCCGAACGCGCCGCCCAATGCCGACGACGAGGCGATGAAGCAGCTCGCCAGGGAGGTGCCGATCCGCCCAGCCGGCTTCTGCACCGGCTGTCCGGAACGGCCGATCTTCTCGGCGATGAAGCTGGTGGAAAAGGAGCTCGGCGAGCATCAGGTGGCGAGCGACATCGGTTGCCATCTCTTCTCGATCCTGCCGCCGTTCAACATCGGCGGCACCACCATGGGCTACGGCCTCGGACCGGCATCGAACTCGGCGTTCAACGTCGAGGCGAAGAAGCGGCCGATCGCGGTGATGGGCGACGGCGGGTTCTGGCACAACGGGCTCTCGTCCGGCATCACCAACGCGGTCTTCAACAAGCACGACGGCGTCACCATCGTGGTCGACAACTTCTATTCTGCCGCCACCGGCGGGCAGGACATTCCATCCTCGCGGGCGAGCAACAAGTCGCGCAGCACGCACCACCCCATCGAGAAGGCGGTGCGCGGCGTCGGCGTCGAGTGGGTGCGGACGATCGACCGGACCTACGACGTCGGCAAGATGCGCGACACGCTCAAGGAGGCGCTGACCACGCCGGAGAAGGGGCCCAAGGTCATCGTCGCCTCCTCCGAATGCATGCTCAACCGTCAGCGCCGCGAGCGGCCGCTCCAACAGAAGGCGGTGGCCGAGGGACAGCGCGTCGTGCGTCCGCGTTTCGGCGTCGACGAGGATGTCTGCACCGGCGACCATGCCTGCATCCGGCTCTCGGGGTGTCCGTCGCTGTCGGTCAAGCGGCTCGACGATCCGCTCCGCGACGATCCGGTGGCGGCCATCGACCAGAGCTGCGTCGGCTGCGGCAATTGCGGCGAAGTGGCGGACGCCGCCGTGCTCTGCCCGTCCTTCTACCGCACCGACATCATCTTCAACCCCAGCGGCTGGGATCGTCTGCTGGCGCGGATCCGGTCGGCGGTCACCGGGTTCCTCCAGCGCCGCCGCGAGGCGAAGCGGTTGAGTTTCGCCTAGGCGCGATAGTACCGACTGATGTTGTGCCCGACACCAACCCGGTTCCGCTCATTCCCGCCCAAGCGGGACTCCGGCTTCCTCCTGTCCGGAGTTGACCGGGCGATGACCGGGTCACGGCTCGTGCCGGGACGAGCGGACGGGAAGCCCGATCGCCCATGAACGCGATTGCCCGCGAGCGGCCGATCACCATCGCCATCCTTGCCATCGGCGGACAGGGCGGCGGCGTGCTCACCGACTGGCTGATCGCGCTGGCCGAACAGAACGGGTGGTATGTGCAGGCGACCTCCGTCGCCGGCGTCGCGCAGCGGACCGGGGCCACCATCTACTACCTCGAGATGATCCCGGCGATCGCGGGACGGACGCCGGTCCTGTCGATGATGCCGGCTCCCGGCGACGTCGACATCGTGATCGCGGCCGAGCTGATGGAGGCCGGGCGCGCCATCCAGCGCGGTCTCGTGTCTCCGGACCGCACGACGCTGATCACCTCCTCCCACCGCGCGCTCGGCATCCTGGAGAAGACTGCGCCGGGCGACGGCATTGCCAATTCGGAGACGGTGACGGCGATCGCCAGGGCCAAGGCGAAGCGGTTCATCGCCCATGACCTCCAGCGCCTCGCGGAGGCCAACAACAGCGTCATCTCGGCAAGCCTGTTCGGCGCGCTTGCCGCCTCGGGCGCGCTCCCCTTCCGCCGCGAATCCTTCGAGGCGACGATCCGCGCCGGCGGCAAGGGGGTCGAGCCGAGCCTCGCGGCGTTCTCCGCCGGGGCCGAAGCGGTGGCATTGGGCGAGCGGGCGCCGGAGCCCAAGACCGAGGCCGAGCCCCGGCCCGAGCCGAAGCCCGTCGGCGGGACGGCGAGGGAGCGGCGCGAGTACGACCGCGCGCTTGCGCGGATCGCGCTCGAGTTCCCCGCCGGGATCAGGGAGTTGACGGCGATCGGGCTCCGCCACGTTGTCGACTTCCAGGATGCGGCCTACGGCCACCTTTATCTCGACCGTCTCGGCGAGCTGCTCACATTGGACCGGGCGCGCGGCGGGGCCGACCGCGGGTTCCTGCTCACCGGCGAAGCTGCCAAGTATCTCGCCCGGGCGATGGCCTATGACGATGTCATCCGGGTCGCCGATCTGAAGACGCGATCCTCGCGCTTTGCTCGCGTGAGAAGCGAGGCGCGGGCGGGCGACGATGAGGTCATCCACGTCACCGAGTTCATGCATCCGCGCGTCGAGGAGTTCTGCGGAACACTGCCGGCGCGTCTCGGTCGGGCGATCGAGGCGCGGCCCAATCTTGCCCGCACGATCGACCGCGTGATCAACAAGGGCCGCCATCTGCGTACCGACGGCATCCTGTCTTTCACCGCGCTCTATGCGCTCGCGGGCATGCGTCGCTTCCGCCGCGCCCTTCTCCGCCACGAGGTGGAAGAGGCGCATATTGCCGAGTGGCTGGCGGCCGTCCGTCGGGCGCTCGCCGCGAACTATGATCTCGGGGTCGAGGTCGTACGTTGCCGGCGGCTGATCAAGGGCTATAGCGACACCCGGGCGCGCGGCGAGAGCAAGTACGGGAAGGTCCTGTCGGCGCTTCCGCTGGTCGAGAACCGTCCCGACGGCGCCGACTGGATCCGCCGCCTCCGCGAAGCCGCGCTGATGGACGAAGAGGGGAAGGAACTCGACGGCGCACTGAAGACGGTCGCCACGCTCTGAGACCCCGGACGGCGCGCCCGATGGGTTCGGACGGCTCGTCAGCGGGGTGTTCTCCAGACCAGGCATGGTCCTCGCGCGGCCGCGACGTGTGCGCCGGTGCCAAGTTCACGCCACGAACGGGTGGGATAGGATCAGACTTCGCCAAGCGACGGCCGACAAATGCCAGCCCGCCTGTTCGCACGCCTGCCGGTCCTGGTCGCCGGGCCCGCCTTCCCGGCGGCCGCTCAGGACGCTCCGCCCGTCGACACGATCTCCACCGGGATCGGAATCGGCACGGCGATTTTCATCCTGCTCGCCGTGCTCATCGGCCTCTCGGTGGTCGCCAAGCTCCTGATCGTGTTCGGCGTGGTCCCGCGCCAGGCGGAAAACGGCTTCCACGTCATCGTCCACGGTGCGGCCAATTTCGTCGGCGGCCTCACCCGCCCCGGGCCTCGGCGACGGAACCGGCCCCATAACCGGGGAAACTAGGTCGCTCCGGCCTCTGCCTGTCATGCGAAAATTCGGCGACGGGCCTATGATCGCGCCCGGGGAAAGGCGCGACAAGGGAAACGCATGGGCACCGAGAAGACCGAACGCAACCGGCTGATCGGGCTCGCGCGCCGCGCCCTTGGCCGGGGAGAAGGCGACCACGCACGGCTTCGCGCGCTGGCCGGCGACCTCTTCGCGCGGGTTAGCCTCGAAGACCTCGCGGTCTACGACGCCGCCGATCTCGCCGCCTTCGTCCGCGATGCCGACGCGCTCCTTGCCGAGCGGCCCAAGGGCGGAACCGTCATTCGTCTCTCCGAGCCCGCAGGAGAGACGCCGGGCTCGCCGGCGGCCGAGGTGACGGTCATCGGTATCCTCAATCAGGATATGCCGTTCCTGCTCGACTCGACGCTCGGCGAGCTGCAGGCCTTCGGCGCCGGCCTTCGTCTTGTCGCGCACCCGATCGTCAACGTCACCCGCGACGGCGAAGGCCGCCTCGTTGCCTATCACGGAACGGGCCATGCCCCGGCGGGGGCCGTCCGCGAAAGCCTGATCCAGATCCATGTCGGCCGGATCGACGGGGCCGAACGGCGGCGAATGCTCGTCGAGCGCCTCGAGTCGCTGTTCGTCGAGGTCCGGCGTGCTGTCGCCGACTGGCCCGCAATGCTCGCCCGGCTGAAGGACGTGATTGCCGGATACCGGGCGAATCCGCCGCCCATTCCCGAAGCGGAAGCCAAAGAGGCCATCGCGTTCCTCGAGTGGCTGGCCGACGGCGATTTCACCTTTCTCGGCGTCCGCGACTACGACTACTCGGGCGGCGCCCGGCGTGGCCAGCTCAAGCGGGCCGACGTCCCCGGCCTCGGCATCCTGGCCGATCCCGCCGTTCATGTCCTCCGTCGCGGCGCCGAGGGTGTCACCACGACGCCGGCGATCCGCGAGTTTCTGATGCGACCGGAACCGCTCATCGTCACCAAGTCGAACCTGGTCTCGCGAGTCCACCGCCGCGCCTATGCCGACTACATTGGGGTCAAGCGCTATGGAGCGAAGGGCGCGCTTGCCGGCGAGGTCCGCTTTCTCGGCCTGTTCACCTCGACCGCCTATACGCGCTCGGTGCGCGCCATTCCCTACCTGCGGCGCAAGGCGGCAAGAATCATGGAGCGTGCGGGCTTCGATCCG
This sequence comes from Bauldia sp., assembly GCA_035699585.1. GTDB lineage: Bacteria > Pseudomonadota > Alphaproteobacteria > Rhizobiales > Kaistiaceae > Bauldia. Next base: position 3,197 of record DASSPO010000540.1, on the reverse strand, counting down.
GCGAGCCACTCGGGGAAGTCGCTGTGGAACGTGCTGGAGACGTATCCCCGCGACGAGCTCTTCCAGATCGACGAGGACACGCTTTTCGATTTCGCCATGCAGATCATGGCGCTCGACGAACGCCCGCGCGTCCGCGTTCTGGCCCGTCGCGACCGCTACGACCGCTTCGTCTCGGTCATCGTCTTTGTCCCGCGCGACCGCTACGACAGCGACGTCCGGGTGAAGATCGGGGCCTACTTGGCGGAGGTCTTCGACGCGCACGTCTCCGCCTTCCATCCGGCCTTTCCCGAGGGGGCGCTGACCCGCGTCCACTTCATCCTCGGCCGCCGCGGCGGCGAGACGCCGAACCCGGACCAGGCGCTGCTCGAGGCGATGGTCGAGGAGATCGTCACCGACTGGGAGGACGATCTCGCGACCGCCATCCGACGCGCCTACCCGGCCGACGTGGCCGATCCACTCGTCTCGGTCTGGCGGGGCGCGTTTCCGGCCGGCTACCGCGAAACGACGGCGCCCGATGCGGCGGTTGCCGATATCCGGATCATCGACGCCCTTACGGAGGCTCGGCCGGTGGCCGGCATCTTCCGTCGCAACGAGGGCGATCCCGGCCATTGCGTACTGCTGAAGCTCATTCATCTCGGCGGACCGGTGCCGCTTTCGGATCGCGTGCCGATGCTCGAGGACATGGGGCTCCGCGTCATCGATGAGCAGACCTACGAAGTCCGGCCGGCCGGACGCGCGGCGGCCTTTCTCCACGACATGGCCCTCGAACGCGCCGACGGCGGTTCGTTCGATCTGGACGCTGTTGCCCCGCTCGCGCTCGCGGCGTTCATGGCGGTCTGGTACGGCGAGGCCGAAAGCGATGGGTACAATGCGCTTACCGTCAATGCCGGCCTGCCGTGGCGCGACGTGGCGCTGCTTCGCGCCGTCTCCCGATATCTCCGCCAGACCGGGACGCCGCTCACTCAGCACTACATGTGGACGACGCTCGGCCGCCATCCGGCCCTGGCGCGGGCGCTGGTCGAGCTCTTCCGGTTTCGTTTCGACCCCGACGCCGCCGACGAGGACAAGGCAAAGCGAAAGATCGCCGAGATCGAGAGCGGGCTTGAAAGCGTCGACAGCCTCGACGAGGACCGCATCATCCGCCGCTTTCTCAACATCGTCGAGTCGATCGTCAGGACCAACGTCTTCCAGGTCGCGCCCGACGGCAAGCCACGGGCCGAGATCGTCTTCAAGCTCGATCCGAAGCGCGTCGATGAGCTGCCGTCGCCGCGGCCGTTCCGCGAGATTTTCGTCTACAGCCCGAGGGTCGAGGGCGTGCATCTGCGATTCGGGCCGGTAGCCCGGGGCGGCATCCGCTGGTCCGACCGCCCGCTCGACTTCCGCACCGAAGTGCTCGGTCTGGCGAAGGCCCAGCAGGCCAAGAATGCGGTGATCGTCCCGGTCGGCGCCAAGGGCGGCTTCGTGCCGAAACGACTGCCGCCGGCGAGCGACCGCGCCGCCGTCGCGGAGGAGGGCAAGGCGGCCTACGAGATCTACATCTCCCGCCTTCTCGATATCACCGACAACCTCGACGGCAACCGGATCATCCCTCCCGAGCGCGTCGTGCGCCGCGATGGCGACGACCCTTACCTCGTGGTCGCCGCCGACAAGGGGACGGCGACCTTCTCCGACACGGCCAACGCTGTCGCCGAAGCGCACCGGTTCTGGCTCGGAGACGCCTTCGCGAGCGGCGGCTCGCACGGCTACGACCACAAGAAGATGGGGATCACCGCGCGCGGCGCATGGGTGGCGGTGAAACGTCACTTCCGCGAGATGGACATCGACATCGAGACGACGCCCTTCACGGTGGTCGGCGTCGGCGACATGTCGGGCGACGTGTTCGGCAACGCCATGCTGCTGTCGCCGGCGACGAAGCTGATAGCCGCCTTCGATCATCGCGACATCTTCATCGATCCCGACCCGGATCCCGCTTCGAGCTTCGCCGAGCGCCGGCGGCTGTTCGAACTGCTGCGGTCGAGCTGGCAGGACTACGACCGGAGGCTGATTTCTCCGGGCGGCGGAGTCTTTTCCCGCCGCGACAAGGCGATCCCGCTCAGCCCCGAAATGCGGGCGCTTCTCGACCTTTCCGGCGAGCGGGCGACGCCGAACGAGGTCCTTCGGTCGATCCTCAAGGCGCGGGCGGATCTCCTCTTTTTCGGCGGCATCGGCACCTTCGTCCGCGCCGCGAGCGAGAGCGACGAGCGGGTGGGCGACCGAACCAACGATGCGGTCCGGGTTACGGCCGAGGAGCTCAGGGTGCGCGTCGTCGGCGAGGGCGCCAATCTCGGGATGACGCAGCTCGCCCGCGTCGCCTACTGCCTCAACGGCGGCCGCTGCAACTCTGATGCCATCGACAATTCCGCCGGGGTCAATACCTCCGACGTCGAGGTGAACATCAAGATCGCCCTTGGCCGCGCGGTGCGCGACGGGCGGCTCGACATGAAGCGACGCGACCGTCTGCTCAAGGCGATGACGGACGAAGTCGCCGGGCTCGTGCTCCGCAACAACTATCGCCAGACGCTTGCCATCTCGCTCTCCCAAAGCCGCGGCTTCGAGTATTTCGGCTTCAAGCGCCGCCTGATGCAGGAGCTGGAACGGCGCGGCCTGCTCGACCGCAAGGTCGAGTCGCTGCCCGACGATGCGGCCCTGCAGGAGCGGCACGAGGCCGGATTGCCGCTGACCCGCCCTGAACTCGGCGTGCTGATGGCCTTCGCCAAGATTGCGCTCAAGGTCGATCTCCTGCACGGCGAAGTCGCCCGCGACGACGCGCTCGAGGACGAGCTCATGGGCTACTTTCCGTCGCGGATGAGGAAGGCCCATGCCACCGACATCGCCGCCCATCCGCTTCGCGCCGAGATCATCGCGACGACCGTGGCCAACGCGATGATCGACCGCGGCGGTCCCACCTATGTGCTGAGGATGGCCGACCGCACCGGAGCATCGCCGGTTGCGATCGCCCGCGCCTATGTCGTTGCCCGCGACGCCTTCGCTCTCCAGGCGCTCAATGCCGAGATCGATGCGCTCGACAACCGGGTGCCCGGGATGGAGCAGCTCGGCCTCTATCGCATGGTCCAGGATCTGCTGGTATCGCGAACCGTCTGGTTCTTGAGAAACGCCGTGCTGGACGACGGGATACGGCCGGTCATCACGGCCTATGC
>DASSPO010000539.1:0-3355 GCA_035699585.1 Bauldia sp. | reverse complement strand
CCGTGGTGCTCGTCGGGGTGCCGGGTGCCTTCACCTCGACCTGCCACAACGCCCACATCCCGCAATTCGTCGCCAATGCCGATGCCTTCCGGGCGCGGGGGGTCGACCGCATCGTGGTGATGGCGGTCAACGATCACCATGTCATGAAGCTCTGGGGCGAGTCGCTGGGGGGCGCCGGCAAGATTGACTTCGTGGCCGACGGCACCGGGGAATATACCCGCGCGCTCGGGCTCGAGGTCGACCTCAGCGCCACCGGGCTCGGCAAGCGGTGCCGGCGCTTCTCGGCGCTGGTCAAGGACGGCATCGTCAAGACGCTCAACTTCGAGCCAGAGGGCGGCAAGGGCATTTCGGCGACCGGCGCGGCGGCAATGCTGGAGCAGGTGTGAGACGCGGTGAGCGCCATCGTCATCCGCATCGATCCGAGGCCGGACATCGAAGCGCTTCGCGCCTTGTTCCTCGCCGCGTGGGGCGCACCCGCCAGTCTTGACTTCACGGCGATATGGGCACGGAGCCTCGCGCATCTCGCGGCCTATGACGGTGATCGGCTTGTAGGCTACCTGAATGTCGCCTGGGACGGCGGAGTGCACGCCTCGATCTTCGATACGACTGTTCATCCAGACTATCAGCGACGTGGCGTTGGCACTGCACTCGTGCGCGAAGCGGTGCGTGTCGCGGGGAAGAGAGGTGCAGACTGGCTTCACGTCGACTTCGAGCCGCATCTTCTCACGTTCTATCGCGCATGCGGCTTCGGGCCGACGGAGGCCGGGTTGATGCGGCTGCGCTAAGCGGCTGGCGTGTCGGGCTTCTTCCGCTTCTTCTTGAACGGCGCCATCCCCTTGCGGGCGAGCGCGTCGGCGCGCTCGTTGGCCTCGGTGCCGGCGTGGCCCTTGACCCAGTGCCAGCGCACCTCGTGTACCTGCATGAGCGAATCGAGGCGCTCCCACAGATCGACGTTCTTCACCGGCTTGCGGTCGCTGGTCCGCCAGCCGTTCTTCTTCCAGCCCTTGATCCAGCCGGTGATGCCGCCGCGGAGGTACTGGGAGTCGGTGTGAAGGTCGACGCGCGAGGGCCGCTTCAGCGCTTCGAGCGCCGAGATCGCGGCGGTGAGCTCCATGCGGTTGTTGGTGGTCAGCGACTCGCCGCCGAAAAGGTCCTTCTCGTGGCCGTTGGCCATCAGCACCGCGCCCCATCCGCCTGGCCCGGGATTGCCCGAGCAGGCGCCGTCGGTCCAGATCGTGACGTGCGGGCGCTCGCTCAAAGGTCGATCCCGTAGGCGCGCGCGTCGGCGACGCCGCGGTGGAAGCGGAGCTTCTTGTAGTATTCCACCGGGTCCTTGGGGACGACGAGGGCGCCCTTAGGAACCGTCAGCCAGTCGTAGAGGCGGGTCAACAGGAAGCGCAGCGCCGAGCCGCGGGCGAGAAGCGGCAGGGCGGCGATCTCGTCGCGGCCGAGAGGACGGCTCGTGTTGTAGCCGAGGAGCAGGGCGCGCGCCTTGGTGAGGTTGAGCGATGCGTCAGGCTCGAAGCACCAGGCGTTGAGGCAGATCCCGAGGTCGTAGGCGAGCATGTCGTTGCAGGCGAAGTAGAAGTCAATGAGGCCGGAGAGCCGGTTGGCGAGGAAGAAGACGTTGTCGGGAAAGAGGTCGGCGTGAATGATGCCGACCGGCAGCCCGGCCGGCCAGTGCCTCTCGAGGTGGTCGAGCTCCTGCTCGATCTCGGCGGCGAGACCGGCCTGCACCTCGTCGGCGCGGCCGGCGCACATCTCGTATAGCGGACGCCAGCCGCCGACCGAGAGCGCGTTGCGGCGGGTGAGGTCGAACCCGTCGGCTGCCCGGTGGAGCTGGGCGAGCGCCCGGCCGACGGCGGCACAATGCTCGGTCCGTGGCCGTCGCACCGAGACGCCGGAGAGAAACGTGACGATCGCCGCCGGACGCCCGGCGAGGCGGTTCAGCGCCCGCCCCTCGCGGTCGTGGACGGGAAGCGGGCAGTTGATGCCGCGATCGGAGAGATGCTCCATCAGGCCGAGAAAGAAGGGAAGGTCGGCGGGATCGACGCGCTTCTCGTAGAGAGTGAGGATGAACTGCCCTTTCTCGGTGGAGAGGAGATAGTTCGAGTTCTCGACGCCCTCGGCGATTCCCTTGACCGCGAGCACCGCGCCAAGGTCGTAGCCCCGGATGAAGGCGTCGAACTCCTCATCGGAAAGTTCGGTGTAGACTGCCAAGCCGGCCTCACTCGGCGGCTTCGCGCAGCGCGCGGGGCAGGTTGAAGGCGATCGACTCGGTGGTGGTGGTGACCACCTCGAGCGAGACGTCGAAGCGCTCCGTGAAGGCCTCGATCACCTCCTCGATCAGTACCTCCGGGGCGGAGGCGCCGGCGGTGATGCCGAGACGGGAGATGCCGGAAAAGCGCGGCCAGTCGATCTCGGAAGCGCGCTGGACGAGCACGGCGAAGCGGCAGCCGGCGCGCTCGGCGACCTCGCGAAGGCGCTGCGAGTTGGACGAGTTGGGAGCGCCGACCACGATCATGGCGTCGACCTCCGCCGCCACCCGCTTCACCGCCTCCTGGCGGTTGGTGGTGGCGTAGCAGATGTCGTCCTTGTGCGGCCCGACGATGTTCGGGAAACGGCGGGTGAGGATGGCGACGATCGCCGCTGTGTCGTCGACCGACAGCGTCGTCTGCGTGATCCAGGCGAGCCGGTCCGGGTTCGCCGGCGCGAAGGTCTCCGCCTCGGCCTCGGTCTCGACCAGCGAGACGGCGCGGGCGGGAAGCTGTCCCATGGTGCCGATCACCTCGGGATGGCCGGCATGGCCGATCAGCACCACCTCGAGGCCTTTGCGGTAAAGGAGTTCCGCCTCGCGGTGAACCTTGGTCACGAGCGGACAGGTGGCGTCGAGGTGGAAGAGATTGCGCGCCCGCGCCGCCTCGGGCACCGACTTCGGCACGCCATGGGCGGAAAAGATCACCGGCTGTCCGGTGTCGGGAATCTCGTCGAGCTCCTCGACGAAGACGGCTCCCTTCGCCTTCAGGTCCTCGACCACGTAGCGGTTGTGGACGATCTCGTGGCGGACATAGACCGGCGGTCCGAAGCGCGCCAACGCGAGCTCGACGATCTGAATCGCGCGGTCGACGCCCGCGCAGAAGCCGCGCGGCGCGCAGAGAAGAACGCGGAGGGGAGGGCGATGGGCCCCGTCGGTATCGGCCATGGCGGCAATCGGGGAGCGCGAGGTATTCCTGACTGAGAACTTACCCAAAATGCTGAGACGCTACTACGCCTGCTCGTACTGCGGCTCGGCTTCGGTCCGGAACAGGAGGCGGTTGGCCTCGGCGGCGGTCATCGGCTGGCCGTAGAGGAAGCC
>DASSPO010000538.1:0-5677 GCA_035699585.1 Bauldia sp. | reverse complement strand
CGTGCTGTTTGATGTACGCGGCCGCCTGCTCCTCCGCGTTGCCGCCGATCTCCCCCATCATGAGGATGGCTTCGGTCTGCGGATCCGCTTGAAAGAGCTTGAGGCAATCGATGAAGTTGGTGCCGTTGACCGGATCGCCGCCGATGCCGATGCAGGTGCTCTGGCCGACGCCCGCTGCCGTCGTCTGGCCGACCGCCTCGTAGGTGAGCGTGCCTGAGCGGGAGACGATACCGACCGAGCCTTTTGAGAAGATATTGCCCGGCATGATGCCGATCTTGCACTCGCCGGCGGTCATCACGCCGGGACAGTTCGGACCGACGAGGCGGCTCTTCGAGCCGCCGAGCGCCCGCTTGACCTTGACCATGTCGAGGACCGGGATGCCCTCGGTGATGCAGACGATGAGCGGGATTTCCGCGTCGATTGCCTCGAGGATGGCATCGGCGGCAAACGGCGGCGGTACGTAGATCACGGTGGCATCGGCGTCGGTCGCGGCCTTTGCTTCGGCCACCGTGTCGAAGACGGGGAGGCCGAGGTGGATCTGGCCGCCTTTTCCCGGCGAGACGCCGCCGACCATCTTGGTCCCGTATTCGATGGCCTGCTCGGAATGGAAGGTGCCGTTCCGCCCGGTGAAGCCCTGGCAGATGACGCGGGTCGAGGAATCGATGAGGATGGACATGGTTTGCGGTTGATCCGATAGGGCTGGCGGCTGAGGGTTCCCGAGGCGGCGGGTAGTCGGTGTCTATCGGTCCTTGAGGTCGTGTTGCAGGCTCTCAACGATCCGCGTCCGGCGGGATGTCACGCAAGTCTGGAGCTTGGCGGGTTCCGTGAGGGCGATTGTCACCGTTCGATCACCAGGTTCGAAGTTCGCTTCCATGGTCTTGACGCCCGGCAGGGGTCTCATTGGTCCGAACCCGTCGCCGCTGCGACAGGAACGGATTGATCACCCGAACCGAACCGCATCGCTGACTGTGCGGCGGCTTCTCCGAATAGAACACGGGGCGCGCTTCGCCCGGTCGCCCCCACAGCCAGCAAGGCCGCGTCCTAGTAGCGGATTTGGCGGCGTTGCGAAAGGAAGACGCCGTCCCCGACGATGCTCTCGTCCACCGCCCATAAGGGAACGCCGCCGGCCGCTCGATCCAATCACCGGCTTCCGCGGGGGTCATCGGCACTTTCGCCCTGATTCCCAGCTTCAGCCCTTCTTTGTCGAGGTAAGGCTGATGGCGAGCCCGGTGAAGCCGGTGACGGCGGCGGCAGGGCTTCCCGGCGGAATGAAGGTGTTCCGGAGTTCCCATACGCCCTCGATTTGCTCGATGTTCCAGATCTGGGCCACGATGACTCCGGGCTCGTCGACAACTTCCGCGGGCTTCTCGTCAAAGCGCCGACTGACAATGGCGGGGTCGAGAGGGGTGGTTGCGGCAAAGTCATAGAGATAGCAGCCGAGGAGATCGATCTTCCATGCCGCCTCGGCCGGCATGTCGAGTTCGGTCGTGACGAGATAGAGGTCCCTTCCGGCGAAGCGCTGTCCGTAGGCAGCGATGGCTCCGCTGACGCCCTCTTCCTGCTTGGCCGTCACCAATGTCTGGCGCGATATTTCCATGAGCCGCGCGAGGGAGGAGTCCGCCTGGTCGGGGACGGGGGTCCATCCGGCGGCACGGATGACCGCCCGGCGGGCGTCCGGATCGCGATGTTCTTCGAGACAGGCAGCTTCGAAGGCGGCGAGCCTGGTGTCCGGCGCCGTTTCGGCAGAGGCACCGGAGATGAGAAGGAAGACGGGCAAAAGGGCCGCGAGGGGCCTGATCATTTTTCCTTGACCGCGGCGACGATCTTCTGGGCCGCGTCGTCGAGGTCGTCCGCGCTGATCACGTTCAGCCCCGACTCCGCGATGATGGTCTTTCCCTGCTCGACATTGGTGCCTTCTAGGCGGACGACGAGCGGCACCTTGAGGCCGACCTGCTTCACGGCGGTGATGATGCCGTCGGCGACCACGTCGCAGCGCATGATGCCGCCGAAAATATTGACCAGGATGCCCTTCACCCGCTTGTCGGCGGTGATGATCTTGAAAGCGGCCGCCACCCGCTCCCGCGAGGCGCCGCCGCCGACGTCGAGGAAGTTGGCAGGTTCCGCACCGTAGAGCTTGATGATGTCCATGGTCGCCATGGCGAGGCCGGCGCCGTTCACCATGCAGCCGATCGTGCCGTCGAGGGCGACATAGGAGAGATCGTGCTCGGCCGCCTCGACCTCCTTCGGGTCATCCTCGCCGGGGTCGCGGAGCTCGGCCACGTCCGGGTGGCGGAAGAGGGCGTTGTCGTCGAAGTTGATCTTGGCGTCGAGGCAAAGGAGGTGGCCGGCCTTGGTGACCACCAGCGGATTGACCTCGAGCAGGCTCATATCCTTCTCGACGAAGGCACGGTAGAGGGTCGCGATCAGGCGGTCGCACTCGCCGATCTGTTCACCCGAAAGCCCGAGGCCGTAGGCGATCTGCCGGCCGACATGGGGCGTGTAGCCCGCCGCCGGGTCGACATGGACGGTGACGATCTTCTCCGGCGTCTCGGCCGCGACCTCCTCGATGTTCATGCCGCCGGCCTGTGAAGCGATGAATGCGATCCGGCCGGCGCTGCGATCGACGAGGCACGAGAGGTAGAGCTCGCGGTCGATCTCCGAGCCTTCCTCGATGTAGAGCCGCTTGACGGCCCGGCCCGACGGCCCGGTCTGGTGGGTGACCAGGGTCCGCCCGAGCATCTTCTCGACCTCGGCCACCACCTCGTCGACCGAGCGGGCGAGGCGGACGCCGCCCTTCTCCCCCGCTGCGGCCTCCTTGAACCGGCCCTTGCCGCGGCCGCCGGCATGGATCTGGGACTTGACCACCCAGATCGGCCCGCCGAGTTCGCGCGCCGCTTCCGCTGCCTGATCGACCGAGAAGACCGCGATCCCCTTCGGCACCGGCACGCCAAAGCCGCGGAGCAGGTCCTTCGCCTGATATTCGTGGATGTTCATCGTTCCGCCCCGCTCCCCCCGACGGCGTCCCTGGCCCGGCTATTTGCCGAGCGAGGGGAAGAGCCGGACGCAGGCCTGGATCAGCCCATCGACCGCGGCGACGGAGTTGTCGAACATCCCGCGCTCGGCCTTCGACAGGTCGATCTCGATGATCCGCTCGACGCCCTTGGCGCCGATCACCACCGGGACGCCGATATAGCGGTCTTTCACTCCGTATTCGCCCTTGAGATAGGCGGCACAGGGAAGCACCCGCTTCTTGTCCTTGAGGTAGCTCTCCGCCATGGTGATCGCCGAGGCGGCGGGCGCGTAATAGGCCGATCCGGTCTTAAGGAGGTTGATCACCTCGGCGCCGCCGTCCCGGGTGCGCTGCATGATCTCCTCGACCCGCTTCTTCGTGGTCCATCCCATCTTGATCAGCGCCGAGAGCGGAATGCCGGCGACCGTGGTGTACTCGACCAGCGGTACCATGGTGTCGCCGTGGCCGCCGAGAACGAAGGCGGTCACGTCCTCGACCGACACCTTGAACTCGTCGGCAATGAAGTAGCGAAGGCGGGCCGAATCGAGCACGCCCGCCATTCCCACCACCATGTCTCGGGGCAGCCCCGAGAACTTCTGGAGCGCCCAGACCATCGCATCGAGCGGGTTGGTGACGCAGATCACGAAGGCCTTCGGCGCGTATTTCTTGATACCGGCGCCGACCTGCTCCATCACCTTGAGGTTGATCTCGAGGAGGTCGTCGCGGCTCATGCCCGGCTTGCGCGCGACGCCGGCCGTGACGATGCAGACATCGGCGCCCTTGATCGATTCGTAGGCGGAGGTGCCGGCGAGTTCGGCGTCGAACCCGAGGATCGGGGCTGCCTCGGCAATGTCCAGGGCCTTGCCGTTGGGGACGCCCTCGACCACGTCGAACAGAACCACGTCGCCGAGTTCCTTGAGGCCGGCGAGAAGGGCGAGCGTGCCGCCGATCTGACCGGCGCCGATGAGCGCGATCCTGGGTCTGGCCATGTCCGGGGAAACCTCACGGGATATGGGCGGGCGGGCCCGGCAAGCGAGCCGCCGACGTGACTATCCCGATTGATGCTGCACTGCAAGCGGAAGGGGCGGCGGACTGGCCTGTCCGGTCCGGCGGCTCGCGACAGGTGGCGGCCGAATTACTCCGGACAAGGCGGAACCTATGCGGAGAGGAGCTTCTTTTCCGCCGCGAAAGGGCTCAGGCCGAGCCAGGTCTGCATCTGGCTCGCGATCTGCCGGTCGCCGGTGAGCAGGAGCTTCCCCTCGCTTGTCGCGTTGCGGACGGTCGTCAGCCCCATCCAGATCGCGGTCATGGTGCGGAGGTCGGTGGTGACGTAGAGATCGACATCGAAGCCGGGATCGACCGAGCAGAGATCCACCTCGGCGCCGGGCTCGATGAGCAGCCACCACTGCCGGCGGCCGGGCGCGAGTTCCGGGTACAGGAAATGAATCACGCAGCGCCGCGGCGGCAACGCTGTCGGATGGAGGTTGCGACGCATGTCCCACATCAACAGCGACGGATCGAGGTGTTGCAGGGAGACGTCGGCCTCGAACCAGCGCTGGCCCCAGGTGCCGATCGCATCGATGACCGGCTTGAGGTCCCGTCCGGCAGGCGTCAGCTGATACTCCAGAATGCCCGGGTCGGTCCGCGAAGCCACGCGGCGGACGATGCCGGCCTCCTCGAGATCGCGCAGCCGCTTGACCAGGAGCGCCGGCGACATGTTCGGCACGCCGCGGCGGAGATCGTTGAAGCGGGTCGAGCCGGCCACCAGTTCGCGCAGGACCACCACCGTCCAGCGTGTGCACAGCACCTCGGCGGCCATGGCTACCGGACAAAATTGCCCATAGCTGCCTTGTGTCATGAGGAACCTCCTCCGAGGTCCACCCCGTGACAATACGACAGACGGCGATTGCCGGATAGTTCAGATTCTATACCGGGCTGCTTCATTTCCTGAACTGGAGCGCGCCCCTTCCCTTGTGCCATCTCCTGGACGGTTGGGCCGGTAGCGGCGTTGCGGAGAAGCCGAGTGGAGGAACACATGGCTCAAAAGGGAGTGGCGGACCGATGGGTCTTCAAGAGCGAGACCTACGACAACTGCTGTTGCGAGATGAACTGCGGCTGTCAGTTCAATCTGCCAAGCACCCACGGCTATTGCCAGTCGGCCTTCATCGGCCGCCTCGTCGAGGGCCGTTTCAACGAGACGCCACTCACCGGACTGAACTGGGCGGCGCTGTACAAATGGCCCGGGGAAATCAAGGACGGGAATGGGAAACGCCAGATCCTGATAGACGAGCGAGCGGACCGGGCGCAGCGGAGCGCTCTCGAAACAATAATCTCAGGCGGGGCCTGCGAGCCATTGAGCAATCTGTTCGCGGTCTTCGCGTCGACCTGTTCCGAGTTTTGCGAGACGTTGTTTGTGCCGATTAGGCTCGCGGCCGATCTGGAAGCGCGGACGGCCCGTGTCGAAATACCGGGCATACTCGAGAGCCGGGCGAGCCCGAAGATCAACGAGTTCACCGGCGAACCGTTTCACATTGCGATTGCGCGGCCGAGCGGCAGCTTCGAGTTCACCTACGCCGAACTCGGGCTGGGTAGCACGTCGGTCGCCGGCGATATGGAAATGGCGTTCGACGGCACGTGGGCGCATTTTTGCATTCACCACTTCAATCA
>DASSPO010000537.1:0-6233 GCA_035699585.1 Bauldia sp. | reverse complement strand
AGGAGATAGATGATGTCGAACTGCCAGGCGATGACCGCCGCGGCGAAGGCGAATTCGAAGAGCGTCGGGAGGGTGTTGAGGATGGTGAAGCGGACGATCGACTCGATGCCGTTGGTGCCGCGCTCGATGATGCGCGAAAGCCCGCCGGTGCGCCGTTCCAGATGGAAGCGCAGGGAGAGCTGGTGCATATGCACGAAGGTCTTGTAGGCGAGCTGGCGGACGGCGTGCTGGCCGACCTTCGCAAACAGCGCGTCGCGGAGGTTGTTGAAGACGTTCATCAGGATGCGGCCGACGCCATAGGCGACGATCAGCATGATCGGTACGAACAGCGCGCCGCCGACGCCGACGGCGAGCGAGCCGTCGGGCGAGGTCGTGGGTGTCACCAGGGCATCGGTCGCCCACTTGTAGGTATACGGAACCAGGACCGTGATAACCTTCGCCGCGACCAGGATCGCGAGGGCCACCGCCACGCGACGCTTTAGGTCCGGACGGTCCGACGGCCACATATATGGCCACAGATTGACCAGAGCCCGAAGCGTCGTCTCGGGCCTGACTTTCGCCTCGGCCTGGGCGGCGCCGTCCGCTGTTGCCGTCATCAGGCTGCCACCGGCTCGGCCCGCGGCGCGGCGGCAAGGCCTGCCATCGCCGATGCAACCGCGGCGAGGGCGGCCGGGTCGATGCAGTAGCACGAGCGAGGCCCTTCGATCTCGCCCCGCACAATCCCCGCTTCGCGAAGGACTTTGAGGTGCTGGGAGACGGTCGACTGCGCGAGCGGCAAATTGCGCACGATATCGCCGCAGGAGCAGCGGTTGGCCTCCATCAGCGCGCGCACGATGGCAAGGCGGGCCGGGTGGGCAAGCGCCTTGATGCGTCGGGCCAGCAGAACATCGTCCGGATCAAAAGCCATCGCTACTATCGTTAAATTACGATGGGGCTGACATAAGCCTTTTTGGAATGAATTCAACCAAGCCGGATGGGATTTTGCCGATTTCATCACGGCTGAGGATGCGAATGATCGCGGCGCCATTCCCGGCCCGTCGCGAATACGCATACGCCAGAACTCGGGCCCATTGGCTCGCCCGCAAGCGCCCACTTGGCGGAGTCGTGTCCGCCTCCTACGGCGTGGGGCCGTTGAGCGGGCTCGGCCGGGTCAGTTGCCGGCTTCCTCCTCGGCCCACTCGACATTGCCCTCCGGCAGGATGAAGACCTGGCCGGGATAGATCCAGCGCGGATTGCGGATCTGGTCCTTGTTGGCTTGATAGATCGTCGACCAGCGGATGCCCTTGCCGTAGAGCTGGCGGGAAATACGCCAGAGATTGTCGCGGCGCTTGATGATGAGCGTCGTCGGGTTGGCCATCTGGCCGGTGGCGGAAGCCCCCTCACCGGCCCCGACCTCGGCAACGGGACGGAGCGCGGCCACCTCGATCTCCCGCTCAAACGGCACCTCGGCACGGGCGAGCACGGTCCCAGCTCCCGCCTCGACCTGGTCCGCCCGGACCCGGTACGTGCCTGCCGGCAGCTCCCGCTTGATCTCCAACAACCAAGTCCCCGAGGGAGACGGCGTCACCTCACCGAGAAGGACGTCGTCGAGATAGACGCGCACGGCTTCGGGTGTCAGGGCCGTGCCGGCGACGAAGAGGGTCCCCGAGGTCTCCGCTTCGACCGCCGTGACCGCCACCACTGGGGTTACCACCGGCTCGGGTTCGGGTTCCACCGCCGGTTCGGCCACGGCATCCGAGGTTTCGGCGTCGGGTTCGCTCGCAGCTACTTCGGGGGCCTCTGCCGCATCGGCGTCAGGCTTCGCAACATCGGGCGACCCATCCCCGGGCGTCCCGGCCTCAGGCGCCGCGGCGGCCGCAACCTCAGGTGCAGGTGCGTCCTGTGTCGCCTTGGTGTCCGCATCCGCGGGCAGTGTCGGCGGGACTGCGCTCTCGGCCGAGCCCGGGGTCGGGGCTTCCGCGGCGAGTTCCGTGTCGGGCTCGGGGACAGCTGGCTGTTCTTCTCCCGGCGTCTCGACTTCGGCTGCCTCGACATCGGGCGACGATGGTTCGGTCTCGGTCGAATCGCTTTCGGCCATCACGTTCGGCGCCGGAGCCGCAGCACCGGGAGCGCCCGCGTCCAGAGCGGCGATATCGGCGGCGCTTGGCTCGGGCGCCCCGGGAACCTGCAGGATGGTGCTTGGCGCGTCCGGCGCGTTGAGCACCACGAGGGGTTCCTCGGCGGTGGATTCAGGGACCAGCACGGCTACCCGCTGCTCGGAATGCAGCACCGTCGTCTTGTCCTCCGACGTGGCACGAATGCCGAGGTCATGCTGGCCCGCGGGAAGCGGCGTGCCGAGCGCGATCGCCCAATCGCCGCTCGGGCTTGCCACGGCCGAAGCGACCGGAGTCGAGCCGTCCATCAACTCGACCGTGGCGCCCGGCGGAGCGACACCTGCGACGACCGCATCACCGGTCGGCTCGACGCGCACCACGTCGAAAGCCGGGAGGGTCGCGGCCGTTTCCGAATCGAGACCCGGTGCAAGGGTGCCGGGTGCGGTGGCGGGTGGCGGCTCGTCCTCGGCATCGGGATCGACGGCGGCGACCACGGTCTCCTGGGGAGCCGGAACCGGGGCGGCCTGAAGCATCGAATCGCGGTTGGAAGACTCCGATTCGGTCGGCGCCGACTCGATAGCGTCTGGCTTGCCTTCCGGTGCCAGCGCCACCTCCGTCTCCGCCAATGCAGCCGGAGCGTCGGCCACCTCATCATTCCCGCCTTCCGTCGCGTCCGAGGCCGCATCGGGCAAGGGAGCTTCGGGCGTTGTGGTTGCGTCGGTCGCGCCTGCTTCGGACGCGGTCTCGCTGGCCGCGACATCGGAGGATGTGGGCTCTGCGGGTTCCGACCCCGCCGCGACCTCGGTGTCGGCTTCGTCGGGCGTCGCCGCAGGAGCCTCGCCCGGAGCCACCGTCGTCACGGCGTCCTCAGCCGGGGCGGCTGGCGCTTCAACAGGCGCGGAGGCCTCAAGGTCGGACTGGGCCGGAGCGGGCACAGGTGCCGCGGCGGTAGCATCCGGGGCGGCCGACTCGGGCGCCGGCACTTCACCGGAATCTGGCGGCGGAACGGCGGCCTCACCGGCGCCGGGCGCAGGTTCGCCCGCCCCGGCGGCTTCGGCGCCGGCGTCCGAATCGGCGGTGAGCGGCTCGGCTGCCGGCGGTGCATCGACGGCGGCGTCCGCTTCGGTGGGCGGAGCGGCTGCAGGCGTGTCGGCATCCGCCGCGCCGTCGATTGTCGGCGCCTCGGCCGGTTCGGCGACCGGCGGAGTGGCGATCGCCTCCTCTCCCGCGCCTTCCGGAGTTCCTGCGGTAATCGCCGAGGGAATCTCGGTGCGCGAGGCGTCAGGCCACAGCCTGTCGTAGTTGATGAGCGCTAAACCGCCGGCGATGAGCAGGAGCAAGGCCAGCACACCGGTGAATCGCCGCATCTAGCCAAGTCTCCCAAATCGCGTGCCGCCCACGCGCATTTAATCCCGGTTCGGCGTAGCCCACAAGGCGAAGGCCGGCTTGACGCCTTCCCTTGGCCAATGCCACACCACCCCCATGGCAGAACTGAGAAGCATTTGTGTCTATTGCGGGTCGAATGACGGGCGCTTGCCCGACTATGCCCGCGCCGCCGAACGGCTTGGCCGCGATATGGCCGAGGCGGGCGTCCGCCTCGTCTATGGCGGCGGGTCGGTTGGGCTGATGGGCATCGTCGCCCGGACGGTACTCGCCCATGGCGGGCTGGTAACCGGCATCATCCCGCAGTTCCTCAAGGACCGCGAGGTCATGCTGAAGGAAGTCTCGGAGCTCATCGTCACGGCCGACATGCATGAGCGGAAGCGCATCATGTTCGAGCGCTCCGACGCATTCGTCGCGCTCCCCGGCGGGATCGGCACCCTGGAAGAGGTGGTCGAGATGATGACCTGGGCGCAGCTCGACCAGCACGAGAAGCCGATCCTCATCGTCAACATCAACGGCTTCTGGGATCCGCTCATCGCCCAGTTCGGCCGCATGACCGGCGACGGCTTCCTTCATAAGGCCTTCCTCGGTGACCACGTCGAGCTGCCGGTGCGTTTCTGCGCCTCGGCCGAAGCCGTGGTTCCGACCCTTCGGGCCGTGATCGCCGGCCTTCCCCGCCCGGAGCTCGAAGAGACCCGCGGCGTCAGGGCGATGTGATTTCCTAAACCTCGATCGACACCGCGATCCGTACCTGGTGGAATTCAAGAGGCCGTCGCCAGCACATGGCGCGCACGCCATCGATTCTCATGCCGCCTTCACGCCGGATCGGAGCAGCTTGTAGATGATCGCGTCGTTCAGAGCCTCGAACGAGGCATCGACGATGTTCTCCGACACGCCAACGGTGAACCAGGTGTCCCCGGAGCCATCGCCGCTCTCAATGAGCACACGGGTTACCGCGCCCGTGCCGCCGTTGAGGATACGAACCTTGAAGTCGATCAGCTCGAGGTCGGCAATCGCATCGCTGTAGACGCCGAGGTCCTTGCGGAGCGCCCGGTCGAGGGCGTTGACCGGGCCATTGCCCTCGGCGACCGTGAGCAGGCGCTCGCCGCCGACGATCAGCTTCACCACCGCCTCCGACACCGACACCTGCTGGCCAAGGGCATTGTGGCGCCGCTCGACGGTTACGTGGAAGCTTTCGACCTTGAAGTAGTCGGGAACGCTACCAAGCATGCGGCGGGCGAGGAGTTCGAAGGAGGCGCCCGCCCCTTCATAGGCATATCCGATGGACTCCCGCTCCTTTACTTCCCGGAGCACCGCATCGAGCCGCGGGTCGCCCTTGGCTACCGGTATCCCCAGACGCTCGAGTTCCATGACGAGGTTGGCCTTGCCCGCCTGCTCCGAGACCAGGATGTGGCGGCGGTTGCCGACGCGTGCCGGGTCGATGTGCTCGTAGGTCTTCGGATCCTTGGCGATCGCCGAGGCATGGATCCCCGCTTTGGTGGTGAAGGCCGAAGCACCCACGTAAGGGGCCTGTCGGTTCGGGGCGCGGTTGACCATGTCATCGAAACGCTGGGCGATGCGGGTGAGCTGCGCCAGCCCCTCCGGCGTCACCCCGATATCGAAGCGGTCGGCATAGGCCGGCTTGAGCATCAATGTCGGGATCAGCGAGGTGAGATTGGCGTTGCCGCAGCGCTCTCCGATGCCGTTGAGGGTGCCCTGGATCTGGCGAGCGCCGGCGCGGACGGCGGCGAGGGAGTTGGCGACCGCCTGCTCGGTGTCGTTATGCGCATGTATGCCGAGCCGGTCGCCCGGGATGGTCTTCGCCACCTCGCCGACGATCTTCTCGACTTCCTCGGGCAGCGTGCCGCCATTGGTGTCGCAGAGCACGACCCAACGCGCGCCGGCGTCGTAGGCGGCCTTGGCGCAGGCCAGGGCGTAGGCAGGGTTCGCCTTGTAGCCGTCGAAGAAGTGCTCGCAATCGAGGAGCACCTCCTTTCCCGCCTCGCGCGCGGCCGTGACCGACTGGCGAATCGAGTCGAGATTCTCGTCCTCGGTCGTCTGCAGCGCGACGCGCACATGGTAATCCCAGGTCTTGGCGACGAAGCAGATCGCGTCTGACTTCGCATCCAGCAGGGCGCGCAGGCCTGGATCGTTGGAGAGACTGACGCCCGGGCGCTTGGTCATGCCGAAGGCCGTAAAGACCGCGCGGCCCGTCCGCTTCTCGGCGAAGAATGCGGTGTCGGTCGGGTTGGCGCCAGGGTAGCCGCCCTCGACATAGTCGATGCCGAGCCGATCGAGGACACCCGCGACCTGGATCTTGTCCTCGAGCGCGAAGTCGACACCGTTGGTCTGGGCGCCGTCCCGTAGAGTCGTATCAAAGAGATAGAGGCGTTCCCTCATAATCAGATTCAGGCCGCGGGCGGCCATGCCTCCGTGTCGTGGTCGGGGTGCTGACGGCTGACCACACGCGCCTTGAACTCCTCGGAAGCGGGTGCGTCCGCAGGCGTGCGGACGGGCAGATGCGGAATCGCGTCGACGAAAGGAAGCCTGTCGTGCGGGTTCACCTGGATGACGGGTGCCGCAACTGTAGGATCGTCGAAGGCGCCGATCGCCAGCTCGACGCTGCTACCGTCCTCATAGCTGAGCGGCGTTCCGCACGCTTCACAGAAACCGCGTCGCACCAGGTTGGAGCTTCGGAAATATTTTGGCGTGCCGCGGGTCCAGTTCACGCCGTGGCCGCTCACCAGCGGGCCGTAA
>DASSPO010000536.1:0-7809 GCA_035699585.1 Bauldia sp. | reverse complement strand
CCGTGGTGGTGGCTGCGGTCGAAGAAATAGGCACCGACCTTTCCAAGCGGATCGAACTGCCGCTTAGTTTTCTTGTCGGCGACCATCTCCAGGGCGGCGATCAGCCCGACGCCCCGTACCTCACCAACGAGAGGGTGATCGCTGAAGGCGGCCCGAAGCTTCGTCTGGAGGTACTCGCCCATAGCCGCCGAATGGGCAAACAACTTCCGTTCCTCGATTATCCTTATGTTCTCGAGTGCGACCGCCGTGGCAACGGGATGGCCACTCGCAGTGAAGCCGTGACCGAAAGTTCCGATCTTCGCCGAATTGTCAGCGATCCCTTGGTAGATTGCGTCGGTAAAGAGGATTGCCGAGAGCGGCAGATAGGACGAAGTGATCTGCTTTGATAGCACGAGGAAGTCCGGATCGATGCCGAACCGCTCACAAGCGAAGGGCGTGCCGGTGCGGCCGAAGCCGGTGATCACTTCGTCGGCAATGACGAGGATGTCGTACTTGCGGCAGATCGCCTGCATCTTCTGCCAGTAGGTGCGAGGTGGGACGATGACCCCCCCGGCGCCCATCACGGGCTCACCGATAAAGGCAGCGACTGTGTCCGGCCCTTCGGCCAGGATCAGTTGCTCGAACTGCCCGGCGAGGCGGCTCGCGAATTCCTCCTCGCTCTCGCCCTCTAGGCCGAAGCGGTAGTGGTGGGGGCAGCCGGTGTGCCGGATGTTGGCAATTGGGAGGTCGAAGTCGCGATGGTTCCAGGGGAGCCCCGTAAGACTGCCGGACGCGACCGTGATGCCGTGATACCCGCGGATGCGGGAAATGATCTTCTTCTTCTGCGGCCGGCCGATCGCGTTGTTATAGTACCAGACCATTTTGACGATGCTGTCGTTCGCCTCCGAGCCGGAATTGGCGAAGAACGCGCGCGTGAGACGGCCGGGCGTCATCGCGACGAGCTTTTCCGCAAGGTCGATCGACGGCTGGTTCGCCTTGCCGGAGAACGAATGGTAGTAGGGGAGCTTCCGCATCTGGTCGGCGGCTGCCTGAACGAGGCGTTCCTCGCCGTACCCGATTGCTACGCTCCAAAGGCCCGCTAGTGCCTCAATGTACTCTTTGCCTTGGTCGTCATAGACACGAATGCCTGTACCCCGGTCGATGATCACCGGCCCGCGCGCCTCGTGTTGACGAGCATTTGTGTAGGGATGGAGGGAGTAAGCTAAGTCGCGTGCGTGCGGCGAGTTGGCTTTGAGTTGGGGTTTCATCGACTTCTCCTCTGGGGCGGCTTCTTGGCTGCTGATGTGCCAACCGACTTCCGTCGCTGCCGTCAGTGGCCACCCGTGGCCGCGGCCAGAACTGCATGTTGCGTTGCGTCGGCTCTGGACCAACCGCCTGCCAGCCGCCCCTGGCGAAGCGCGAGGACCCGATCCGACAAGACGATCACTTCCTCGAGGTCCGAAGACACGATCAGAATCGCCTTTCCTTCGTGGGCGAGGCGATCGATCAAACCGTAAAGCTCTTGTTTGGTCGCGATATCGACCCCCTGAGTGGGGTTGTGGAGAACCAGGATCTTTGGGTTGCGGGTGAGGACCCGAGCCAGCATTGCCTTTTGCTGGTTTCCCCCGCTTAGGGTGTTGATGCCTTGATTGACCGACGCCGCCTTGATGTGCAGCTTCTCGAAGAAATCGTATACGAGCACTGCCTCGCGCGCCGGCGAGATCATCGGTCCGCGCGTCATCCGGTCCAGCGTGAGCACGGCAATGTTCTCCCCGACCGAGAGCAACGGGAAAACACCGTCGCCCTGGCGATCACCGGGGAGGTAGCCAATCCCCGCGCGAAGCGCGTCCGCTGGACGGCGAAGCGATATGGAACGTCCGTCGATGCGGATAGTGCCCGTTGGTGGCCGCGGGGTGGTTCCGACGAGCGCGCGAACGAACTCGTCTGCGCCACATCCCACCGACCCAAATACTCCTACGACTTCGCCCCGGCGAACATCGAGGCTTAAGCCGCTGACCCGTTCCCTGCTATTCGCGTCGACGACGGTTATGTCCTCGACGCTCAACGCCGTCTCCCCGATTACGGTCGGGGTCCGCCGATTGAGGTCGATGTCCCGACCCACCATAGCGCGGATGATCCGGCGACCGGTCTCGCTTGGCTCGCCGCGCCGCAACTGATCAACGACGAGACCGTCGCGAAGCACCGTGACGACTTCCGCGATCCGCGTGATTTCATCGATCCGGTGCGAGATGTAGATGATGGCAATGCCCTTCGCCGACAATCGCTCGATATGGCGGAAAAGGATCTGAGCCTCGGCATCGGTAAGCGCCGCGGTCGGCTCGTCCAGAGCAAGGACGCAGACCCCACGCATCATGCCCCGTGCGATCAGCACAAGTTGCTGTTCAGCCGGGAGCAGGTCGCCCATTCGCCGCGTGGGATCGATCGCGAGACCGAAATCGCGGAGGAATTCAACCGCTTTCGGCCACAGGACGTCGTTCTGCACCATGCCCCGCCGACTGGGCTCGCGATTGAGGAAGAGGTTGTCGGCGACGGTCAGTTCCGCGACCACCTGAAGGTCTTGGGGAACGAGCAGGATGCCGCGCGACTCTGCATCGTGAATGCTGTCGACCCGGATCGGGATGCTGTTAAGGATCAGTTCGCCACTGTATCGGCCTGTCGGGAAAAAACCGCAGAGGATCTTCACAAGCGTCGACTTGCCGGCGCCGTTCTCTCCCATGATCGCGTGTACCTCGCCGGGCCGAAAGCCGATCGACACTCCCTTCAGCGCCTGAGTTCCGCCGAAACTCTTGGCTATGTTCCGAACCTCGTAGACGAACTCACCACGGCCCTGCGTGGCAGCAATTTCGGTCATCGGACTGCTTCTCTCTGTTCGCGGGCCGCGGCGATAGCGCTGGCGATCGTGGCGTCGAGGGTCTGGCGCATCGCAATCGCCTCCTCGAGGGTCACCCGGCGGAACATCATCGTCCGGTTCGGCCGCAGCTGTCCCACCTTCCACATCGCGGCCGAAGGAACGACGACAGGAGTGATGAATCCGCCCTGACTGGGGCCGTCGACCGGCAGGATGATCGGCGTGCCGCCGCAGAGATTGACGCCCCCGACTGCGTAGCCTGTGTTGATCACATTAGTCGGATCGGGCCCATTCTCAGGCGCCTTGTCGAATGCCCGCTTTGAAAACGCGATGCTCGGCCCGCTTAGTCGGATGCCGGTCCGGTCGCTCTGGCTCGACACAGTCCACACCGCTCCAACCAGTGTTGCGATGCCCTCCGCCGACAGCCAGTCCAGATGGGGGCCAGCCGTCACCTCGATCGTGGCCGGATCGTCGAGGGTCGGGGTCGCATCGGGAGGCAACTGAGCCGCTGGACCACCTGCTGTCGGCGAGGCAAGCAGGAGCGCCTCCCCTGCAGCCAGGGCGCGGCCGCCAATGCCACCTCGAGGAAAGGTGGCTGCACTCCCGAGGACCAGTTCTTTCCGGAACCCCCCAGCGACCGCGAGGTAACCGCGGGCACCTCTCTGGACAATCCCACAATCAAGCACTTGGCCCGCCCGGAGCGTCACCACCTTACCAGTCTGGAAGGGCACGGCGTCGAGGGTCGGTGCGCTTCCACCGATGACGGCGATGTCGATGTCACACCCGGCGCTAAGCTTTGGACCCAAGAGTTGGAACTCCAGGGCACTCATGCCCTGGGGATTGCCGAGGAGGCCGTTGGCGAGGCGAAAGGCTCGCTCGTCCATTGGCCCCGAGGGCGGAATGCCAACACACCAGTGACCGATCCGGCCAGGCCAATCCTGGATCGTCGATTGCAGACCTGGTTGGAGCACCAGAAGGCTCGCCGTCACCACGGGAGCGCTCCATCTGTTTCGTCCTCAAGGACGGAGGCCGCCCAGCGCCGGTAGCGGGAAAGCGAGAAAAGTTCGCCTTCTGTGATCTGAAACCGGTAGGCGCCCGCGGCTACGGCTGCCTCGATCTCGTTGAAGGCATCGACGTCGATGGCATAGAACTTAACCCGATCACCTGGCTGAAAGAGAGTGGCTCTGCGCCGAAACGCGGAGAGTCGGTCATCGAGGCTGAAGATCGGCACCGGTGTCCGGCCGATCAGGTGGTAACCGCCCGGGGTATTCATGGGATAGATCGACGTGAATCCACCCCCAACACCGATAGCGCCAGTCGTCGTCCAGAGGCGCGGCGGATCGTATTTCGGGATCGAGTGGCGGCACCGCGGGTCGAGCGGCATCATGTCGGGGAGACCCGGCCAGAAGCCAACGCCGCCGACCCAATGCTGGGTGAACGCATGGCGGCGTACGAATGCCTCGGGGCCCGGTAACCCCGCCGCTTCGGCAACGAAGCTCGGGTCATCGCCGATCGGTTTAATCTGTCGCGAGTAGTCCTCGACACACGCGCGGGTCCAGGGATCGAGATAGCAGGCCGGCATCTCTACGAGCCGGGAGGGAACAACTGCGTCGTCCTCCGCGCGGACCTCTCTCCAGATGCCGGCGACACGTTCGCGAAGCGCGGCCGGTGCGATCACGGTCGAATCGAAGTGGATGAGAACCGAGATGAACATCGGCAATGTCTCGACGACCCCTGCGATACGCTCGTCAAGAATGCGGCTTGCGAGCTGGATGGCGCGGAGGTTCAGCGCAAGGTCCATCCCCGCGCCGAGCTCGATCAGGCAGAATCGATCTCCTGCTGGCAACCAACGCAGATCACCGAGATCGATGGCCTCGTCGCGCCCGAATGGCCCCGCCGCAAAGACAGTCTCAGGGCTTGCATCCACAGTCACGACAGGCTTTCAAGATAACCGCGGATTGCGCGCGCGATGTCCGCGCTGTTCGGGGTGTCCGAGTGCATGCATATGATCTCAGCCGACACAGGCCGTCTTGTCCCGGCGTTGGTCGCAATAGACCCGGTTTCGACCACCTGCCTCACCTGTCCGACGACAAAGGCAGGATCGACGGGCTCAGGGTTTCGGGTGATGACCAGCTTGCCATCACGGTCGTAGGCCCGATCCGCGGTGAACTCGGTTACGATCCGCAGGCCGCGGGCGCGCGCGAGGGCGGCGGTTCGACTATTGGCCTCGCAAATCCAGGCCATCTCCGGATCGACCGCAATCACGGCATCGGCGAAGGCGGAAGCCAGGTCCTCTCGCTCGAGCATGGCGTACATGACGCCATGCGGCTTTACGTGAACGCACCGCTGCCCTTCAGATTCGATCAGCGCCTTCACCGCACCAAGCTGATAGATGATGAGGTCGCAGAACTCGTCTGGCGCAATGTTCATTTCTCTGCGTCCAAACCCCATGAGGTCCGGCAGCGAGGGGTGGGCACCGCAGGCCACGCCGTAACGCTTGGCGAGGCGAACCGTCCGTCGGATCGTGCTTGGATCCCCCCCGTGAAAGCCGCAAGCGATGTTGGCAGAAGTCACGTGAGGAAGGACCGCTTCGTCTTGTCCGACAACCAGCCGGCCGTACGACTCGCCGCAGTCAACATTCACGCCAAAGCGAAGCATGCTCTACCGAACCTATGAAGCCCGCCGGCTGCGGATGTCGAAATAGACCGCAGCAAGTAGAACCAGTCCGTTCACAATGAGCTGGAAGGAGGATTCAACATTCATGAGCCCCATGCCATTGTTGAGGCTCTCGAGAAGGAGCGCACCGACAATGGCTCCGATGGCCGTCCCCTTGCCGCCGAAAAGACTTGTGCCCCCGATTACCGCCGAAGCGATGACAGTGAGTTCTAGGCCAGTGCCGGCGGTGGGTACCGCGACGCCGATCCGCGACACCATGATGAGCCCGGCGACGCCATAGAGAGCTCCCATGGCAACAAAGGCGATGAGACAGCTCCTTGCGATGTTGATGCCAGCGTAGTTGGCGGCGGCCGGATTTCCGCCGATCGCGTAGAGATGCCTACCGAACGGCGTGCGTGACATGACCCAAGTGATCAGCGCCGCTACCACGACTAAGATGACCACGGGGAGCGGCGCACCACGGTAGGAGAAGGCGATTGCCACAGCGGCCGCCACGGCGGCCGCAACGAGGGCCACGGGTAATACGACGGACGTGGCGAAGCCCTTGTCCCTTGAAGTGGCGAGTTTGTGAGCGCGCCAATCAGAGACCCTGACTGCGGCGAATCCCACGACCAGCAGGATCAGGAAAACAGTCGTCCACCCCGCCGGAACAAAGCCCGCAGCGACAAAGCTAAGGGTGCCGCCATGTGAAGTCGTCGAACCCCCAGAGATGGTCAGCGCGGCGCCGCGCAGCGCAAGCAGGCTCGCCAAAGTCACGATGAAGGACGGCACGCCGAGCCACGCAACCCACACGCCTTGCCATACGCCAATCACCATTCCCACGAGGATAGTGATTGGAATGATTAGGACTGGGAGATCTGTGACTCCCCATCCGCGGGTTGGATCGACCAGAAGAGTGGCAACCATCCCGCAGAAAGCGACCGCCGATCCGATGGACAGATCAATGTAACCCTGCACCATGATCAGGACGATTCCCGCCGCCAGAATCGCCGTCATCGCGACTTGAACCGCGAGGGTGGTCAGATTTCGGGGAGAGAGAAAAAGGCCGTTGGTCAGGAACTGAAAGGCAAGCCAAATGAGAAGCAGAATCCCTATGAGACTGAACGCCCTCAACTGCTCGACCGCGAGGAACCGTTCCGTCGGAGAGCGACCGGTGAGGGACACCACGCTGTCTTCAGTGCTGGTCGTCAAGAAACCACTCCGACCCCGATTATCGCGGGAGCGGCGTCCCTCTGGGCGCGCCCCCACGAACCTCGCGTCACCTTTTGCAAATGCGAAACCTAGAGCCCCAAGTCGGCCTTGTTGACCCACCACGGGTTCTCGTCGGCGAACTGCGCCACGGTGATGGAGTGCGGAGCCTTGCCGTCCTTGGTGACATTGACGATGGAGATCGGGAACCAAGGCCATTCCCCGGCGCCATTGTTGAATTTGGCCGGCGCGTTCGGGTCGGTACCGGTGAGCGCGGCATGAAGAAGCTCGGCCGAGCGAGTTCCCATCTCATCGAACTTGGTCCAGGCGGTGACGTAGGCATCCCCGGCAAGAATCAGTTTCAGCATCTCCGGCTCAGCGTCCTCGCCTGATACGAAGACCTTGCCATTAAGACCCTGAGCGCGCAGCGCCTCGATCACGCCGTAAGCCTGGCAGTCGCAGTAGGAAAGCACCGCAGCGATATCGTTATTGGTAGCCGTCAGCGCCTGTTCGACCTGCTTTCGCGATAGATCTCCGGACCAGGCCTGCATCCACATATCCGACACGACCTTGATATCTCCCCGGTCAATTGCAGGCTGGATGACCTTGAAGCCGCCTTCCGCCTTGAGCCGGGCGATGTCAGTAGCTTCGTCGCCCTTGTTCACGATCCAATTGCCCTTGGGAGCGACCTCGATCATTGCGTCACCCAACTTGACGCCAAGTTCGATGCCGTCGCGCGCAGAGACACCGGCAAGCTTGACGTTTGGAACGACGTAATTGTGTGCCACGACCGGAATGCCTGCCGCATTCGCGCGTTCCACGCTCGCGACGGCCGCGTCGACGTTGACGGCCACCAGCACAAGCCCGTCAATCTGCTGATTGAGCAGGTTCTCGACCTGACTTGCCTGCAGGACCGGATCGTTATTCGAGGACTGAAGGGGAAGCGCCTCCATGCCGAGCTCGGCAGCCCGTTTGAGAAAGAACGCGCCGTCCGCATCCTTCCAGCGTTGCTGGTCGAAGCTAGGGAGCAGCATTGCTACGCGAAAGGTCTTTTGTGCACGTGCCGGCTGTGACAGGCTCACCGGCAGTGCCGCCCC
>DASSPO010000535.1:0-6025 GCA_035699585.1 Bauldia sp. | reverse complement strand
ACCACTTTCCGGTACTGGACGATCGTATTGGCCCGCTCGGCGGCAAGCGGCGAGGCGGCGTTGAATCCCGGGCCGCCGCCGGGCGCCGGCAGCATGCTGGCCAGTGCGATCCCGTTCGCCTCAAGGGTCGCACGGATGTCGCGGCGCGCCGCGGCATCGAGATAGTCCGGATAGGCATGCGGGGCCGCAGCCCCGATCTCGATCCCGTCATAGCCGATCCCCGCGATCCGCTCGATCGTGTCGCGGAGCGGATAGGCGGGAACCCAGACCGGGAAGCTCGAATAGACCCATGTGTTGAAGGCGAGTTTCATGCGGGCTTCTCCCTCACAGCTCCCGGGCGAGTTCGAAGGCTTCGGCGATCGTGCTCTGAATGAGCCGGGGCGCGACGCAGTCGCCGACCCGCTCGATCCGGACGCCGGCAAAATCCGGCGAAGCCTTGAGGTCGAGAAACAGATCCTCGCGCGAGCGGCGTCCGATCACCGGCACGACGAAGTCGACCTCGTCGATGAACTCCTCGTCGCCAGGCATCAGGATGTACTTCGCCCAGCCGATTGCATCCGCCGCGCTGAAGACGGCCGAGACCCGGATGCGTCCCTTCTCGATCCCGGTGAGCTGGGTCGATGGCCTGAGCGTGATCCCCTTGATTGCGGCGCGGCGATAGAACAGCGTGCGTGTCCCGCTTTCGAGGTTCTCGCCGATGAGTGGGTGGCTCGCGATCACCGTCACCCGGCAGCCATGGTCGGCAAGGAACTCGGCGGTGCCTGCCGCCTCCCAGTGGCCGTTGTTGTCAACGACGACGATGTGGCCCGACAATGAGCGCTCGCCAGCGAGCACGGCGTCGCCCGAGACGACGTGGTCATGGTCGAGGCCCTCGATGTCGGGAAGCACCTGCCGGCCGAGGTCGCGGGAGCGCGCGGAATGGGCTCCGGGCAGGTTGGGCTCGGAGCCGGTCGCCACGACCACGATGTCGGGCGTGGCGGCGCGGATGGTCTCGGGGGTCGCCTCCGTGCCGAGCCTCACCGTCACGTCGTGCTCGGCGATCATCGCCTCGAGATAGGCCGTGACCTCTCCGATCGTGTCGTGCTCCGGCTGAAGCGCGGCGAGCATAACCTGCCCGCCGAGGCGTTTCGCGCGCTCGAGGAGCGTCACCCGGTGGCCGCGCCGCGCCGCGGTCTCGGCGACCTTGAGTCCGGCCGGACCGCCGCCGGCGACCACAATATGACGTGGCGAGGCCGCGATTGCGACCAGCCGTTCGCTCATGGTGCGCTCGCGGCCGGCGCCGGGATTGTGGATGCAGCGGACTCCTTTCTCCTGCCCGACCTGGTGAATGCAGCCGTCATTGCAGGCGACGCAGATCCTCACGAGGTCGCCGCGACCGGCCATGAGCTTGTTCGGGGTTTCGGGGTCGGCGATGAGCTGGCGCGCCATCCCGATGAGGTCGGCCTCTCCGGCGGCGAGCAATGCCTCGCCGGTGGTCGGGGTCAGCCGCCCGAAGGCGATGACCGGGAGGCGGCTTGCCTTCTTGAGGCCGGCATTGATACGACGGAAGTCCTCGGCTGCCACGGCCGCCGGCGGGATCTCCATCCAGTAGCTCGAGAACGACCCGGCATCGGCATTGAAGTAGTCCACCTTGCCGGTTGCCTCGAGCGCCTGGGCCATTCTGAGCCCGTATTCCTCGTCGTATCCGAACGGCGTGAATTCGCTCACGCAGATGCGGACGCCGAGCGGGAAATCGTCGCCAGTTGCGCGTTTGATCGCCTCGATCACCTCGAAGGAGAGGCGCATGCGGTTTTCGAAGGAGCCGCCATAGCGATCCGTCCGCCGGTTGAAGAAGGGCGAGGCGAAGGAACGGAGAAGGCCGTCGTGGGCGATCTTGATCTCCACCCCGTCGAGGCCGGCATCCTTCATATTGCGGGCGCTGGCGGCGAAGCCGCCGATCACCGCGCGGATGTCGTCCTCGTCGACGGCCTTGGTCGAGTGATAGCTCGACGGTTCCGGCATTTGCGTCGGCGCCCACATGATTGGCGGCGGATGCTCGAGCGAGGTGTGGCCGCCATGGGTGAGCTGGCCGAAGAGTTGTGCGCCGTGCCGGTGGACGGCATCGGCGATCCGGGCCAGTCCTGGCACCACCGCCGGGTCCCAGGCGTTGATGAAGCGGCGGGACATCTTTCCGGTGGGATGTACCGCCTGGCTCTCGAGGATGATGAGCCCCACCCCGCCGCGGGCGCGCTCCTCATGATAGGCGACATGGTCGTCGGACGGCGTACCGTCGATATGGCCGAGGGCCGTAAAATGCGGTTGGAATACGAAACGGTTGCGCAGCCCGACCCGTCCGATCGCGAACGGGCTGAGGAGGCGCGCATGGGCGCTCGGCGCGAACGCCTGCGTCTGGTTCACACGGAATCCTCCCAAGGCATGCTTGTTAATCGTTTACGTAAACGATTAACTACCTCTGCTTAGACTGTCAAGCCGTGGATGGCCCGGTTTAGAGTCTTCCGGTTAGTCGGCTGAAGGGCTGGCAGTCCAGGTTGAATCCGTCGCCGGCCGCAGGCGGGCAGCCCCATCGCGGCGGGCGCCCGGAACGAGAGCCGCACCGCAGGACTCGCGGATCCTGAGGTCGGTGCCGAGCATCAGCCGGATGCCCCTCCCGGTCCGCCGCTTGCTCATCCGGTCGACGAGCAGGCGCACCGCATCCTCGCCCATGGCAAAGGCCGGCTGGGCGATCGCGGTCAGTTGCGGGTGGAACGAGTCGGCCCAGGGGAAGTCGTCGAAACCGGCGACGGCAATATCCTCGGGGCAACGGAGCGCCGCCGCATGGACCGCCCGGATGAAACCGAGGCTCATGAAGTTGTTGGTGCAGAAGACGGCGTCTGGCAGCGGGTCGAGGGCGAGGACCTGGCGACCGGCCTCATAGGCCGCTCCGATTTCCGACGCGCTGTCGATCGTGAGCGACGGCTCGAAAGGGATGCCGGCCTCGGCCAGTGCGTCGCGATATCCAGCGATCCGTTCGTCGATCGAGGTTGCGTGCAGCGTGGCACGAAGCACGGCGATGCGGCGATGGCCAATGCGGAGAAGATGCTCGACGAGGCGTCGCGCCCCCGCCCGGTTGTCGACGAGCACGACATCAGCGTCGACGCGGGGTAGCGCCCGGTCGACAAAAACCGTGGGGAAAGGGCGGCCGACAAGGTCGGCGAGGTAGCTCTCATTTCCGCCGGCCGGAGCGAGGATCAGCCCGTCGATGCGCTTCTCCATCAGCACATCGATGTAGAGCCGTTCCTTTCTCGCGTCTTCGTCCGTATTGGAAAGGATGATGTTGAGCTCGGGATCGATCGACTGGATCGCATTCTCGATGCCGCGGACCAGATCTGAAAAGAAAGGGTTCGTGATATCAGAGACTATTACGCCGATGGTACCCGTCTTGCTTCGCCTGAGGCTTCGCGCGATGCCGTGCCTCGAGTAACGGAGCTCGGCAATCGCGGCGAGAACGCGTTCCCGCGTGTCGGGCGTGACGTTCCGCGACTCGTTGATCACGTGCGACACCGTCGCCACCGATACCTTGGCACGGTCCGCCACATCCCTGATCGTCGCCATCTTGCCCTTAGCCTGTGTGACAGGGTCCGTCCTACAGCAACGGCCCGGCAATACCAACTGCCGTGGCCCAGGCGAGGGCCTCCGAGTCCTGCCGGCGTTTGACTCGCCGTGGGAACATTGTCTAAGCTCAACGTAATCGATTAACAACCCGTTCGCGAAAGCGGATTGGGAGGAACAAGTATGGGCAGGAAGCTGCGATGGGGCGTCCTTGGTGCCGCAGGGATTGCCAAGGGCGTCCTTATCCCGGCCATCCAGGCCTCGCGGAACGGCGCGGTCGCGGTCCTCGGCACGCGTGACCCGGCGGCGCTCGGCGCCTTTGCCGCAGAGCATCGGATTGGGCGTGTGGTAACAGGCTACGAGGCGGTTATTGCAAACCCCGATGTCGATGCGCTCTACATCCCGCTCCCCAACAGCCTTCATTCCGAATGGGCGGAAAGGGCGGCCGATGCCGGCAAGCCGGTACTCTGCGAGAAGCCGCTCGCCATGACCGCGGCGGAGGCCGAGCGCATGGCGGCCCGCTTTGCCGGGAAGCGCGTGCCGCTCATGGAAGGCTTCATGTACCGCTTCCATCCCCAGCACGCACGAGTCCAAGCCATCATCGATTCGGGCGAGATCGGCGAGTTGACCGAGGTCCACGCCCATCTCTCGGTCGACCTGATGAACCCGCCCGACCCGAAGAATGTGCGCTTCGCCCCACCGCTCGGCGGCGGCGCGCTACTCGACATGGGCTGCTATGCAGTCAGCATCGCCCGAATGATCTTCGGCGCCGAGCCGACGCGCGTCTTAGCTTGGCAGTCGCTCGACTCAACCTTCGGCGTCGACATCGCTACCTCGGCAGTCCTCGAATTTCCGGGCGGCCGGGTGGCCAGCGCGAGCTGCTCGTTCAAAGGGAACGGCCAGGGATTTTACCGAGTGATCGGCCGGAAGGGGATGATTGACGTGCCGCGCGGTATCCTTCCCGGCCTTGGCGAGCGATCCGCCGAGGCGCTGGTCGTTGTCATCGACGGGAACGGTCGGCGCCGCGAGGAGGAGATCGCACCGGCCGACCAGTACCGGCTGATGGTCGAGGCTTTCGCCGACGCCGTGATCGATAGCCGGCCCGTCCCGCTTTCGCCGAGCGACTCGATCGCCAATATGCGCGTCCTTGACGCCATCGCCGCCTCGGCTGCCAAAGGCGCCGCCGTCTCGCTGTAGGTTTCCCGGGCCACAGCCTTCCGATCTCATCCACGACAACGAATTCGTGGTCTGGATTGCGTAAGGGTGGATGAGGCAGATGGCCTTCGCGCCTTTCGTTCCTTCGCGACCCTGGCCGGCATGCACGACACCGGCGTTGACCTCCTGCTCGACATCCACGGCGACGAGATTGTCAATCACACCTATGCCTACGGACTGCACAACCCGCCCGATGGGGATACCACAGGTCCCCGGCAGGGTGCGCACCGGCTCCTTAGGCTTCAGCGCGCTCCAGCATGGCCTTGAGACTGAGCACGCCCAGTTCGGGGCTGGACAGGATTGGTATGCCAAGCGTGCCAAATCCCTCAGCGTCGAGTACGCGCGCCATAGAGGCCTGGGCGAGAAGGATGACGTCGACCTCTTCGGATAGGGCGCGAATGCCCTCTTCCACGATGCGGTCGTGCCGATCGCGGTCGCCCACTGACAGCGCTTCGAAAGCGCCGTCGCAAACCCTTGCGATGATCCTTGGCGGTTGGGCGCGAGTCGCCGCGAGACTGCTCACGAGGTCGCGCGTCGGGTCGAGCGTTGTCGACAGCGTGGCAAGGACCCCGATCCGGTCGCCCAGCGCGACAGCACGTTCGGCCATGCCCAGGTCGACACGCATCAACGGTACGGGACAGAGCGGGCGGACAGCGTCCACTGCTGGCCCGATCGAAGAGCAGGTGACCAAAATTGCACCCGCGCCCGCGTCGACCGCTGAGAAGATATAGCCTGCAACGCGCCGCGCAGTGGCTTTGGAAAGTGATCCCTCGCGGATGGTATTCCGCAGTAGGCTCTCGTCGGCAATGTTAAACTGCGTCCAGTCCGGCAGATGCCGGCGGACCAGCGGCTCGAAGGTGGCGATTAGGCCGGGGACAGTGTGAATCAAGGCGAGCTGGCGGATCATTTGGCCGCTCCATTGGGCTCGCCCGCTTCGGCGACTTCCTTTGTGGCGGCCTGCTCCAGCATGCTGACCAGGAGCCGTTCTCCGGCGCTGATGATGTGATCGCGCATGGCGGCCTCGGCGCGATCGGGAGACGCGTTCCGGACCGCCATAAAGATCGGCATGTGGGCTTCCACCTCGCCTTCGGAGTCTGAGGAATAGAACTTCGTGAAAAAGATGAACTGCCGAGTCTTGGTCTGAAGGCTGGCAAGCTGCTCCAGAAGCATGTGATGTTGACAGGGGCTGCACACAGCCCAGTGAAATGCCATGTCCGCTTCG
>DASSPO010000534.1:0-9104 GCA_035699585.1 Bauldia sp. | reverse complement strand
CTGCCCAAGGCCGTCATCGACCGCCTCACCGCCCACGGGGAGACGGTCGGCTCCCGTGAAAGCTTCGAGCTCGGGCGAATCGCCAACGTCTCGCCGCCGATTCTTCGCACGCACGATCCCTCCGGCGCCCGGATCGACCTCGTCGAGTTCAATCCGGCCTATCACGCGCTGATGCGACGAAGCATCGGCGCCGGCCTCCACGCTTCGATCTGGGACGCGGTCGAGCCCGAGGCGAGCGTCAGAAGCGTTGCGCGCGCCGCCACCCTCTACATGACCGCCCAGGCGGAATGCGGCCATGTCTGCCCGATGACGATGACGAGCGCCTCGGTGGCGGCCCTCGCCCATGCCCCCGATCTCGCCAATGTCTGGCTCCCCAAGATCAGGACGCGCCACTACGACTCGTCCAATCGGGTGTTCACGGAGAAGAAGGGCGTCACCGTCGGCATGGGAATGACGGAAAAGCAGGGCGGCAGCGACGTCGAGGCGAACACGACCAAGGCGGAAGACGCTCGCGACGGCACCTTCCGCATCACCGGCCACAAGTGGTTCATGTCGGCCCCGATGAGCGATGCCTTTCTCGTATTGGCCCGGGCGCGGGAGGGGCTGACCTGCTTTCTCGTCCCCCGTTTTCTGCCCGACGGCGCACGCAACGCCATCCGTTACATGCGGCTCAAGGACAAGCTTGGCAACCGCTCCAACGCCACGGCCGAGGCGGAGTTTCATGGCGCCACGGCGTTCCTGGTCGGCGAGCTCGGACGGGGCATCCCCACCATTATCGACATGGTGACGCTTACGCGCCTCGACTGCGCCGTTGCCTCCGCCGGACTGATGCGGATCGCGCTCGCCGAGGCGGTCCATCATGTCCGCCATCGCCGGGCTTTCGGCGATCTACTCATCGAGCAGCCGCTGATGACGCGCGTTCTCGCCGACATGGCCCTCGACGCGCTCGCCGCAGCAGCGCTTTCGTTTCGCCTCGCCGAATCCTATGACCGCGCCGCCAGCGACCCTGCCGAGGCGGCTTTCGCGCGACTGATGACGCCGGCGGTCAAGTACTGGGCGACGAAGATCGCGCCGATGCTTGCAGCGGAGGCGATGGAGTGCCTCGGCGGCAACGGCTATGTCGAGGAGAGCCGGCTTCCTCGGCTTTATCGCGAGGTCCCGGTCAACGCGATCTGGGAAGGCGCCGGCAATATCATGGCGCTCGACGTGATGCGCGTGCTGCGGAAATCCTCCGAGCCGCTCGAGGCGGTGCTCGCCAATATCGAGGATTCGCTTGGCGGCACGGCCAAGTCGACGCTGAACATCATCCGCGCTGCCGCAGCCGTGGCCCTTGCGGACGAGGGCTCGGCGCGCATCCTCACCGAGCAGCTCGCAACGACAGTCGCCGCGGCGGCGCTTCGCCGCCGCTTCCCCTCGGTCATCGCCGACGCCTTTTTCGAGACGCGGATGAACAAGCCCTGGCGCTCGACCTACGGCATGCTCGATTCGCGTTTCGACGCCCGCGCCTTCATCAACTTCCTTTTCCCGCCGGTGTAGCTAGAAGAACCCGTCCAGAAACGCGGCCGTTTCGTTCGAGATGCCGACGACCTTGTTGGTTGCCTGACGGTAGAACTTGAAGTTGAGCTCGGTTTCCGGCCGGCCGTCATTCCAATCCTTGAATCGCCTGAGCTCGGACCGCCCGAGCGGTCGTTTCGCAATCGCCGTCCGCTTGATGGCAAGGTTCACGCGTGGCGTTTGCCGCGCGGTCCCCGGCTTCCTCGCAATTGCTTCGGCGAGCGCCACAAGGCCTTTCGCGATCAGACCCCGCCCGCCCTCGTTCTCACTAGCGAAGATGTAGACCGTATTCCCCTCGACGATGTGCTTGCCGCCATACATCGTCGCCGCCGCGGTGAACATGAACGTCTTCGCGCGCGGATCACGAATCTCAGCCTTGATCGCATAGGCCATGCCCGTCACCGTTCGCTACCACTGGATCTTCCGCCCATCCCTGAAGAAGCCGCCGGTCGGGCCGTCGGAGCGCAGCGTGGCAGCCCAGACGATCGACCTTGCCCCTTCGCTCACGCTTCGCGGCGCGGAGGAGCCGCCCATGCGCGTCCGCACCCAGCCGGGACAGACGGCATTGACCTTGATGCGGCGCGGCGCGAGGTCGCGCGCAAGGATGCGGGTCAGCGCGTTGAGGCCGGCTTTCGACACGCGATAGGCCGAGCCGGGCCAGCCGGCCTGGCGGTAGCGGCCACGGGCGACGGCATCGACGAACGACTCCATGTGCCGGGAGAGATCCGCCTCCGTGAGGTCGGGCGCCAGGAACGCATTCCGGATCGCCGGTGGGAACCCGCTGAGCTCGCCGACGCCGCTCGACACCATCACGATCGTGCCGCCGTCGGGGATGAAGGGCAGGAGCACGTGGGTGACGTGCATCGGCCCGTAGTAGTTGGCGTCGATGGTCTTCCGCGCCACCTCGCCGTCAAACCCGCTCAAGGTGATCGCGGCGTTGTTGACGAGTACGTCGACCGCCATCTCGTCCTTGTGAAGGCCTTCAGCGAGTGCGGCGATGCTCTCCGCCTCCGTCACGTCCAGGGCCCGAAACTCGGCGCCGATGGCCTTGGCGGCGGCCTCCCCGCCCGCCCGATCGCGAGCGGTGAGGACGACACGGTATCCCTCGCGGATGAGCTGACGGCCGGTCTCGAGGCCAAGACCGCGGTTGCCGCCGGTCACCAGCGCGGTCCTGGCACTCACGTCTCTTGTCGGCATGACGGCCTCCATTGCGGTGAGGCTAGATTGGCGCGGCAATCCTGCGATTGCGAGCGGCGAAAAGCGCCTGGGCGATGGTCGCGAGAACCTGCTAGGCTCGCGCCATGAAGGCCCGATCCGCGACAGCCAGCATCGATCCTGACGAGGTTGCCCGCTTTTCGGCGCTGGCCGACGACTGGTGGGATGCGAGCGGCCCGATGCGCCCGCTGCATCGGCTGAACCCGGTGCGTCTCGGTTACATCAAGGAACGGCTGGCCGGCCATTTCGGCCGCGACGCGAAGTCGGTCAACGCCCTGGACGGCCTGAGGATTCTCGATATCGGCTGTGGCGCGGGACTGGTTTCGGAGCCGCTCGCCCGGATGGGTGCCACCGTCACCGGCATCGATCCCTCTCCAGAGGTCATCGCGGCGGCTCAGGTCCATGCCGAATTCAGCGGTCTTGCCATCGACTATCGGACGGCGACGGCGGAGGGGCTTGCAGCAGAGGGCGGGAGCTTCGATGCGGTTCTCGTCCTGGAGGTGGTGGAGCACGTTGCTGACGTTGCCGGCTTCATCGCCACGGTTGCCACCCTCATAAGGCCGGGCGGAATCGTCGTGGCTTCAACCATCAACCGCACGCTCAAGGCTTTTGCGCTGGCGATTGTCGGGGCCGAATACGTGCTCCGCTGGCTGCCGCCCGGGACCCACAGCTATGAGCGCCTGGTGACGCCGTCCGAACTCACCGCCGCGTTCCGCGCCGCCGGCCTTGCGCCGGTCGACGAGACCGGGGTCATGTACGTGCCTATTGCCGACCGCTGGCGACTTACCTCAGACATGGACGTCAACTACATGATGACGGCGGCAAAGCCGTAAGCACGGGCGAAGCGGGCCGGCCGACCGTGGTTCGAGTGGAACGACACGCCGACATCACCACGGCAGCTCGTACCCCTCCGCATGAAGGAACTTCCCCGTATTCTCCAGGTCGAGCTCGTCGATCCGTTTGACCATGCGCGCCGCCGCGTCCTTGGCCTCGACCGCTCCCGGTCCGCCGCCCATGTCGGTCTTCACCATCCCGGGATGGAGGAGGAGCACCGGGATGCCGCGCGGCTTCAAGTCGATCGCGAGGTTGACCCCGGCCATGTTCACCGCCGCCTTCGACATGCGGTAGCCGTAGGTCTGTCCCGAGCCGTTGTCACCGATCGATCCCGAACGGCTGGTGACGATCACCACCTTGCTGCCCTTCTGAAGATGCGGCAGCAGCGCCCGCGTCATGCGGAGCGGGCCGAGCGAATTGACCTCGAACTGCCTTCGGATCCGATCGAAATTTAGGTCGCTCAGCGTCTCGTTGGAGTGAATGCCGGCGTTGTTGATCAGCACATCGATCTTCGTGTCGCCGAGACTGGTCGCGAGCCGGTCGACGGCGGCATCGTCGGCGACATCGACACCTTCATGGACTGAAGCGCCGAGCTCGCTCAGCGCCTTCGACGTGACACGGCAGGCGGCGAACACCGTTTCGCCGCGGGCTCTGTAGGCTCTCACCAGCGCAAGGCCGATGCCGCGGTTGGCGCCAGTGATCAGGATCGTGGCCACAAGTCTCGTCCTCTAGTTCGGGGCACCATGGCCCGACAGAATGCTGGCGGCACCGCCGATAGCGCTGCGGAAGGCATCGTCGAAGCTGACCCGGCGCACCTGCCAGCGATGGGAGATATCATCGACCATCATCCGCCACGCGCCTGTCCATCCGAGTTCAGCGTCATTCCAGGTCAGCATGCCGAACAAGACGATTTCGGCACCGCTGGAGCGGGTAAGCCCGGCGAGTTCTTCCGGGTCGATCGCGTCGATGTCCGCCGGCGCGATTTCCGCCGCAACGAACGACGCCTCGACCGGCAGCGTCACGGACATTCCGAACCGTTCCGCCGCGGCGGTCAACGCCTCGCGCATGTCGCGGCCCTTTCCAGCGTCCGCGGCGAGCAGGAACTCGGTCGCGCCGTTCCTCACCGCGATGACAGCGAGAAGCTCGGGCCGGGGCGCACTCCAGGGCACGCTGCCAAGCGCCCGCAGCGTGGCATCGATCTTTGCCGCATCGAAATCGACTGTAAGGGCATAGGGACGGTCGCGCGACCCCTGCTCATCATGGATCGGTATTCCCTCCAGCAGGTCGCGGTAGGAGAAGGATTCGACGAAGTCCGGCGCCCTTGCCCCGAGCGCGAGGGCCGCTGGATCCTCCGCCAGCCGCAGGTCGCCCGACACTTTCACCAACACTGCCGCGAGCGCACGCGCAAGGGCGGGTCGGCGGGTCTCCTCACCTTGGCCGGTGACGAACACCGTCGCCTGATAAAGATCGCGGGCAAGCCTGGCGGATTGTGCGGGGTCAGCTACCGCAAGCAAGAGCGCCGCGGCCACGATGCCGCGGAGGCGCACCGCTATGGACATGTCAATTGCGGTCGTCGGGCACCGGCGGGAGCGGCGCGAACTCGACGCCCTCCTCCGCGAGCTTCTCCGCTTCCTCGCGGGTCGCTTCCCCGTAGATGCCGCGCGGCTCGGTTTCCTTGTAGTGGATCTTGCGCGCCTCCTCGGCGAACCTGTCGCCGACATAGTCGGCGCCTTCCACGATCTTCTTCCGAAGTTCCCGCATTGCCTGGATCAGGGCCTGCTGGCGCGGATCCGCGGCAAGCTGGACCTTCTCCTCGCCTTGCCGGCCCGAATCGGCGGCGGGTGTCGGAGCCGGCGGCGCGCCCTTGTCCTTGCCGGCGCGGCCGATCGACGGCGTCATCAGCGCCTTCTCGGTGCTCACCTCGCCGCAAACCGGGCAATGAACGGACTTCTTCGCCGCTTGCCGGTCATAGTCGCCGCTCGAGCGGAACCAGGCCTCGAACGTGTGGTCCTTGGGGCAGCGAAGCGCGTAGCGGATCATCGATGCCTCACGCGACCGCAAGCCGGGCGGGGGCGGAAGCACCGGGCGCCGCAAAAGACCGCCGGTTGGCAAGCGCCGGGATGCGACGCCGCGCGTCGACGCTTTGCTCCGGATCGATCGCCGCGACGATCACCCCGGGTTCGGTGCCGGCCTCCGCGAGTATTCTGCCCCAAGGGTCGACGATCATACTGTGTCCAAAAGTATCGCGTCCGTCCTCGTGATGGCCGCCCTGCGCCGCCGAGATCACGAACGAACCGGTTTCGATTGCGCGTGCCCTGAGCAGCACGTGCCAGTGGGCTTCCCCGGTCGTCTTCGTGAACGCAGCGGGAATCGCGAGAACCGCCGCCCCGTTTGTCGCAAGCGTATGGTAAAGATTTGGAAAACGCACGTCGTAGCAGACCGAGAAACCCAGCCGGACAAAGGGCAGGTCCGCGACCACCGCCTCGCTGCCCGGCCGGTAGAGTCGCGACTCCTGGTAGCTCTCACCCCCCGGAAGCTCGACGTCGAACATGTGTATCTTGTCGTAGCGCGCGATCACCGCGCCGTCCGGTCCGATCAGGTAGGAGCGGTTCGCCACCGACTCGGGCCCCACCTTGACCGCCATTGAGCCGATATGGACGAAGATGCCGAGCTGGCGCGCAACGGCGGCCAAGCGCGCCAGTGTCGAATTTCCCTCCTCGGCGGACGTGCTGTCGAGGAGCAGCGCGCGGTCCTTGCAGAGGATGTTGGTCATTTCCGGCGTGAGAACGTAGTCGGCTCCCTGCGCCGCGGCTTCGCGGATCAACCGTTCCGCTTCGTCGACGTTCTTCTCGACCGACGTGCCGCTCCGCATCTGTGCCGCGGCGGCCTTGAACTCGGGCATTCTGATGCCTCTCGGTTTTCCCGTCGTTGAGTAGAATATCGTTCACTCGCCGCCGCGTACAACCCGGGCGAAGACAAGCACGTCGACGGCCGCTGCACCGGCCCGAAGGAGGGCACGGGTCGCGGCCCGTACCGTAGCGCCGGTCGTATAGACATCGTCGACAAGCAGCACTCTCCGGCCGGCGATCCCAGGCCGTTCATCCGGCATTACCCGAAAAGCGCCGCGGACGTTCTTGTCCCGTTCGGTGGCGGTTAGCCCCACCTGTTGCGTGGTTGGGCGGATGCGTTTGAGAAGCGTTGGCGCGAAGGGCTTGCCGGACTCGGTAGCGACCACCTCGGCAAGCACCGCCGACTGGTTGAACCGGCGCATCCAGAGCCGGAAGCGGTGGAGCGGCACGGGCGCAATCACATCGGCCTCGGCGACCAGTTCCGTACCCGCCCGCGCCATCCAGGCGCCCATCCAGCGGGCGAGCTCGATGTGGTCGCGGTACTTGAGGCCGTGCACGAGCCTCCGCGCCACGTCATCGAAATGAGCGACCGCACGGCAGCGCTCGAAGGGCGGCGGATCGGCGATCGCCTCCGCTGACAGAGCGCCAGGCCCGAGATCATAAGCGAAGGGAATGCCGAGACGTTCGCAATAGGGCCGTTCGATGAAATGAAGTCCGCCCCAGCAGACCGGGCACAATCCGCCGATCTGCGCCACGTGGCGATCGCAGGCGAGGCACTGCGGCGGAAGCGCAAGGTCCGCGATGCCGTCACCCAACGCGGTGGCGCTGCGCCAAAGGCGCTGGAACAGGGTCGGCCGGGTATCGGCGAGGCTGGAACTGTCGTCCATGGGCGCCGAACCTAGCGTTGCGGCGCACCTCGCGCCACTGCCTGCTTTGACGTGGAAAGCGTCACGGCCCCATATACCGGGAATGAACGGGCCTCCCATCGTCTTCGACCGAAAGCTCCTCGCCCTGCGGCGCGCCCGCGCGCTGAAGGCAGGGGCGTCCGATTTCCTGCTCCACCATGCCGCCAAAGATTTGATCGATCGTCTTGCAGCGGTGCAGCGGCGGTTCGCGACATCCGCCGACATCGGCACGCCACTTCCTCATGTCGCCGAGGCCCTTGCCCGAAGCGGCAAGGCAGATCGGGTCCTGAGGGTAGCGCCGAGATTCCCGGATGAGGCGAACACGCTGTTCGATACCGTCGTGGGCGACGAGGAGCGGCTTCCCCTCGCGCCGGAAAGCCTGGACCTCGTCGTGTCGGCGCTTTCCTTGCAGTTCGTCAACGACCTCCCCGGGGTTCTTGCCCAGATTCGGCGCGCGCTCAGACCCGACGGGTTGTTCCTCGCCGTCTTCATCGGTGGCGAGACGCTGCGCGAGCTCGCGGAATCCTTCGCCCTTGCCGAATCGGAGCTGACCGGAGGCGCCTCGCCTCGCGTCGCCCCCTTTGTTGAGGTGAGGACCGCGGGGGCACTGCTCCAGCGGGCCGGCTTCGCCCTCCCCGTGGTCGACCAGGACCGCCTCACGGTCCGCTACGCCGACCCATTGGCGCTGATGCGCGATCTCCGCGCCATGGGATCTGCAAACGCTTTGGCTGAGCGTTCGCGCCGACCGCTCCGGCGTGACATTCTGATCCGCGCCGCCGCGGCCTATGCCGGGCGCTTCTCCGATCCGGACGGCCGGATTCGGGCGAGCTTTGACTTGATCTCGCTCTCCGGATGGGCGCCCCATGAGAGCCAGCAGAAGCCGCTACGGCCGGGATCGGCCAAGGCTCGACTCGCCGATGCGCTCGCCGTCCCGGAGCGTTCGGCCGGGGAAAAGGCCGGCGGCTAATCCTTGGCGATCGAGCCGGTTGCGATTGCGTCCACCATCGGCGTGACCGCGGCCACCTCATGACGGGCCGATACCCCGCCGAGGAGAACGGCGCCAATACCCAGAATCGCAACGGTAATCGGCACGAACGCCGCCACCCGAACCCGGAGCGGGTGGTTGGATTCGATCACGGGCGATGTGGTCTCGACCAGGATGTCGTCGCGGTGCGCCATAACCCGAACCTCGGCCG
This sequence comes from Bauldia sp., assembly GCA_035699585.1. Classification (GTDB taxonomy): domain Bacteria; phylum Pseudomonadota; class Alphaproteobacteria; order Rhizobiales; family Kaistiaceae; genus Bauldia. The sequence goes on along the minus strand of DASSPO010000534.1, from coordinate 551 downwards.
GCCAAACGGGCCGGAGCGTTCGGATTTTCGTAAATATCTATAAAAGTTCGATTAATGGCGCGATCAGCGGCAGGTCCGCCGGCGGCATCTCGTAGCTTCGAAGATCGCGCGCCCTCACCCATTTCGTCTCCTGCCCCTCGGTCGGCCGCACGATCCCCTGCCATTTGCGGCAGACGAAAAGCGGCATCAGGAGATGGAAGTCGCGATAGGAATGGCTGGCGAAAGTCAGCGGGGCGAGACAGGCGGCCTGCGTATCGATGGCAAGCTCTTCCTTGAGCTCGCGGATCAGCGTCTCCTCCGGCGTCTCGCCCGGTTCCACCTTGCCGCCGGGAAATTCCCATAGCCCCGCCATGGGCTTGCCTTCGGGCCGACGGGTGATCAACACGCGGGCGTCGGCGTCGATCAGGGCCGCGGCAGCGACGAGAACGAGTCTTCGGGTCAAGGCGGGGCGCGCTACTGCTGAAAAATGCCGGTCGCCAGCGCCCCGGCCCGCGGGACACCAAAGTCCGGCTCGAGAGCGGCGATGCCGACCGGCGTCATTCCGATGACGA
>DASSPO010000533.1:0-9688 GCA_035699585.1 Bauldia sp. | reverse complement strand
GCCGAGATCGGTCTCGCCGGCGACGACGACCTCGTATTCAAGGTCTCGCCCGACGGCTCGGCCTGGAGCGAGGCGATCCGCATCGACAAGGACACCGGGTTCGCCACCAGCCCCTACGACAACGGCGTCTCGGGACTGGCGGCGACCACGCTGCAGGATGCGATCGACGAGGTGGCCGGAGGAAGCGGCGGCGCGGTGGCAAGCGTCTTCGGGCGGACCGGAACGGTGGTCGCCGCCGCCGGCGACTACGAGGCGGCGGAGATCACCTTCTCGCCCGCCGGTGGGATCGGCGCCACCGACGTCCAGGCGGCGATCGCGGAGCTCGACACGGAAAAGGCGGCGGTGGGTCACGGGCATGTACTCGCCGACATCAGCGACGCCGGGACCGCCGCCGCGGAGGACATCGGCACCTCCGGTGCGACGGTGCCGCTCCTCGACGGCACCAACACCTGGTCCGGCGCCCAGACCTTCGGCATCCTCACCGACTTCGTCGCCACCGACGCCGGGGCCGGTGCCGACCCCCAGGTCCGGCTGATCCGCAACTCGAGCTCGCCCGCCTCCGACGACCAGCTCGGCTACTTCTCCTTCATCGGCAAGGACAGCGGCCAGAACGACACCGTCTATGCCCAGATAGCGGGAAGCATCGGCAACCCGACCAACAGCGCCGAGCGCGGCAAGCTGATCATCCGCACCACGCAGAACGGCGCCTCGGTGGTCCGGGTGACGGTGAGCGAGGGAGTTCTCCTCGGCAGCGCCACCGGCGGCGACAAGGGCCTTGGCACGCTCAACGCAACCGGCGTCTACGACGACAACGTACTTCTCACCTGCATGGCGATGGCGCGGAAGTTCGTCGAGACCGGCCGCTTCGACGAGGACGACCTCGCCGCCTGGGACGCCCGCGTGCCGCCGCTTATCGAGCCGGCGCGGAGCGAGCGGGTTCCGGTCATGGAAGAGGTCCCTACCCTCCGCATCGTCCGCGATGCCGACGGCTCCTATGTCGAGCGCCGGGAGACGGTCGGGCGGCAGAAGGTCGAGCTGGTGCCGCTCTATGCCGAGGACGGCAGGACCGGGATCGGGGCGATCGAGGAGCCGGTGTTCGAGACGGTGACGGTCCCGGAGCGGGTGATCCCGCGCCGGCACGAGGCGGCGCGGCTCTTCAAGCGCATGATCGACGACGGCTTCGACCCGCGCGACCCCGCCCAATACATCGCGAAGATGCGGAGCGACGAGGCGCTGCCGGGCATGCCCTCGGCGGCGGACTGGGAGCACAACCGGCTCTCCTCCGGCGAGATGCTCTGCCGGCTGTGGCTCGCCACCGAGATGCTGGCGCTCGCCTTCGCCGGGCTTTCGGAGCGGGTGGCGGCACTCGGGGACTATTCGAGACGGTAGCCGAAGGCGCTCATCATGCCACCGCAGATCTCGACAAAGGTGGCTCGCTGTTCCTCGGTCCACGACGTCGAAGAGAGCGGGATCGGGTCGCGCTGCAGCTCGGCCATTGAACCGACTCTCCGGTTCACCCGGGCATGTGCGCGCCGGGTGAACGCTTCGGCAAGGATCGCCGTCTGTGCTTGGCTGAGGCGCAGATAGCCGCCCAGGCGGGCAGCGGTGGTCTCGGGGTGCTTCGCCATCTCGGCCTGGTCCACCTCGATGCTGGCCTGCCGAATCGTGCGATCGAGGGTCGCCCAGGCGGACATCGCATCGGTCCAATTGCGGCAGGCGCCTTCGAACGACCAGTGCGGGAACTTCCACAGCGCAGAAATGACGTTCTCTATTCCACGCCGCTTGACGAACACGATCTTCGATTCCGGCCACTGCTCCACGACCATCGGCAGGGCCTGGATCGCCTCGGCACCCGGAGTCTTCTCGACGAAGGCCGTGCCAGCCACGGCGTCGAATGCCCGGCGCACGACCGCGTGGATCTCGCGCCTTAGCTCGTCACGGCTTACCGCCCTGAGCATGGTCCTCTCGCCAGCGCGACCGGACCACCGATCGAAATAGCCATCGAGCGCCGCATCAAGATCGCGGGCAATCGGATAGAAGTGGCCCTCGCCGCTGCGCGGGAGGCCCATCGCATCGGCGATCGCGGTCTTGATTCTCGTTGTTCCGGAGCGCGGCGCGCCCACGACGAAGACCTGCATCGACAAGGCTCTCTCTTGCGGGAGCGCACTCTAAGGTGCGCCGCACGCGTCCAGCAAGCGCGCGCAAGGCAACCCGGGCACGAGCCGACAGGCACCGCCCAAGGGAACGCGAAGTCGCCCGGCGCCGCACGGAGAGCTTGCCGCCGCCAAGCGATCGATGCGTGCGGCAACCAACCGGCGACGCCCCTCACGACGCCAAGGCCCAGCACTTTCGACCACTTCAGAAAGAACTTCGGAAAGAGGAGACTCCCCGATGAATCGGATCGTTGAAACCTGGCGTGCGACCAAGGGCTGGAAGACGCTGGCCGCATCGCTCGCAATCGCCATCGCCGGCGTCCTCCAGTCGACCGATTGGACAACGATCGTACCGCCCGACAAGGTGGGTCCGGTCATGGTCGGGATCGGCGTGCTGATGGCGGTGCTTCGCGTCCTGACCGACGGGCCGGTCGGCAACAAGTAGCGTCGGTGGACGGCGGCCAGCCACCCGGCCATATTCAGCACGCATTCATGTTGCCGCGCATATCGAAGGCGCCATGTTCAAGAACCTCGCCCTCGCCGCACTGTTTGCGCTGCCGCTTGCCGGGGCGTATGGCGTGCTTTCGCCGGACGTCGCGCTGGCGCAAGGTTGCCTATCCTCGAAGGAGGCGCGCTCGGCCGTTCAGAACGGTCAGGCGGTGTCGCTTTCGAAGATGGTCAAGCGCATCCAGGAGGCGACGGGCGGCGAGATTCTGCCAACCCCGGAGCTTTGCGATGCGGGCGGGAGGCTGGTCTACTTGGTCAAGGTGCTCCGGCCCGACGGCTCGGTCGAGACGCTGACGGTCGACGCGGCGAGCGGCAGCATTGCCGGCTACTGACAAGGGGAGTGGAGGGGATGCGGGTTCTGGTCGTCGAGGACGATGCCGATCTCAACCGGCAACTCGTCGCCGCGCTCAAGGAAGCCGGATATGCGGTCGATTCAGCCGCGGACGGCGAGGAGGGTCACTTCCTCGGCGACACCGAACCCTACGACGCCGTCGTCCTCGACATCGGCCTGCCGCACATGGACGGCATCTCGGTCCTCGAAAAATGGCGGCGTGACGGGCGCAAGATGCCCGTCCTCATCCTCACCGCGCGCGACCGGTGGAGCGACAAGGTGCAGGGTATCGATGCGGGCGCCGACGACTATGTTGCCAAGCCCTTTCATATCGAGGAGGTGCTGGCGCGGGTGCGGGCGCTGGTCCGCCGCGCAGCGGGCCATGCCTCGAACGAGATCGAGATCGGCCCGGTGCGGCTCGACAGCCGCTCCGGCCGGGTGACGGTAAACGGCAACCCGGTCAGGCTGACATCGCACGAATACAAGGTGCTCGAGTACCTCATGCACCATCGCGAGCGCGTTGTATCGCGGACCGAGCTGATCGAGCACCTCTACGACCAGGACTTCGACCGCGACTCCAACACCATCGAGGTCTTCGTGGGGCGGCTGAGGAAGAAGGTGTCGCCCGACCTCATCGAGACCGTGCGCGGGCTCGGCTACCGGATCGTGACGCCGCAGGATGCGGCGTAACTCTCTTTCCTTCCGGCTCATCGCGGCGGCGTCGCTGTGGAGCGCCGCGGCACTGCTCGCCGCAGGCGTGATCCTTGCCACGCTCTACACCCGCACGGTCGAACGTGCCTTCGACGAACGGCTCAGCGTCTACCTGCGGACGCTGGTCGGGAGCCTCGCGCAGCAGTCGCCTCCGGCTTCGGCCGACCCCGGCAATCTCGGCGAACCGCGCTTCGAGCTCACCTATTCCGGCTGGTACTGGCAGGTGCGCGAGCCCGGCGGCGGCCCGGTGGTGCTTGCCTCGCGCTCCCTCTTCACCGACACGCTCGACCTTTCGCGGGCGACCGGCACTGGCGATCTCGACGGCATGACCACCGGCGCTCTGGTCGGTCCCGACGACCAGTCGCTCCGCGTTCTCGCCCGCACCGTCGATTTCGACAGCGCGCACCGCTACGAGGTGCTGGTGGCCGGCGATGCCGGGGAGGTAGGCGACCAGATCGCCGCGTTCCGCTGGAGCGTCGGGCTGACGCTCGCCGCGCTCGGGGTAGGCCTCGTCATCGCCACGACCGCCCAGATCCGCTGGGGCCTCCGGCCGCTCGACAACGTCCGACGCGGGCTCGCGGCCCTGAGGAGCGGCAAGGAGACGCGATTCGAAGGTCCGTTCCCGGCTGAAATCGAGCCGTTGGCCAAGGAGTTGAACGCCCTTCTTGAATCAAATCAGGAGATCATCGAGCGGGCCAGAACCCAGGTCGGCAACCTAGCCCATGCGCTCAAGACTCCGCTCAGCGTCATCACCAATGAGGCCCGCGGCGCGAGAGGCCCGCTCGCCGACAAGGTGGCCGAACAGGCCGAGCTGATGAGGACCCAGGTGAACCATTACCTCGAACGGGCCCGGATCGCGGCGCGGTCGAAGGTGATCGGGGCGGTGACCGAGGTCGAGCCGGTTGTGGCAAGTATTGTCCGGGCCATGGTCCGCATCCACGACGAGCGCGGCCTCAGCATCGGATCGGATGTTGCAAAGGGGGCGTTGTTTCGCGGCGAGAAGCAGGACCTCGAGGAGATCGTGGGCAATCTGGTCGACAATGCCTGCAAGTGGGCGAACTCAAAGGTGGCTGTGACGGTCAGCTACGTGCCGCCCGCGGACGAGGAGACGCCAGGCAAGCTCACGCTCACAATCGACGATGACGGACCGGGCTTGACCGAAATCGAACGCCGCGAGGCGACGCGCCGCGGCAGACGCCTCGACGAGACCAAGCCCGGCTCCGGATTAGGGCTCTCGATCGTCACCGAGCTCGTGGGGCTTTATGAGGGGCTTTTCAATCTCGACCGGTCGCCCCTTGGCGGGCTTCGGGCGGAGGTGGAATTGCCGGCGGCGTGACCAGAAAACCGCATTTCCGCCATTGTGGTTGTGCTAGGAGAGGGATGATCGGTGCACGCTGTTGCCTGTTTCCCGGAGGGAGCCGGATGAGGCGGATCGTGGCATTTGCCGCGTTGGGACTGGCCGGCCTTGTGCTTGCCGGCTGCAGCACGACGGGCTCGAGCCCGGCGCTCGGGCTGGTCGAGGCAGGGGAGCCGGAGGCGACCCCGATCGGCGCCTTTGCCGTGCAAGGCCTCAGTGCTTCCGCCCAGAAGAAGGCGGCCGAGGCCGAGTTCCGCGCCCTCGAGTTCGGCCGGACGGGCATTCCGATCGCCTGGAAGGACGGGTCGAGCCGCGGCGAAGTGACGCCCGGCGCGCTATACCAGGTCAATGCCTTCAACTGCCGGGACTATACCCACGTGGTGTCGATCAACGGCGGCCCGGCGCTTAGCGGCCGTGGAACGGCCTGCCGTCAGGCCAATGGCTCCTGGCAGGCGGTGACATGAGCGGACGCTGAGCGGGCGCCGGACACTCGACCTGAGACAAGTCGGCGCCGTCTGCTTCTATAATAAGGACCTATGACCCTCTGGATCGTCATGGCCGTGCTCGCAGCGGCGGTGTCGCTGACGGTGCTGGTGCCGCTCTACCGCGGCCGCGCCGGGGTGCGCCGCGCGGCGGAGCAGGAGGTTTCGGTCTATCGCGACCAGCTCGACGAGGTCGAGCGCGACCTTGAACGCGGCGTGATTGCGCCCGGCGAGGCCGAAGCGGCGCGGGCGGAGATCGCACGCCGGCTGATCCGGGCCGATGGCGAGCGGGGACGGGCAGGCGGGCCAGCGGCCGGCGAGGCTCCGCGCCGAATGGCGGCCGCGGCCGCTGTGGTCGGCATCCCCGTCCTGGCGCTCGGCCTCTATGTGACCCTCGGCTCCCCCGACCTGCCCGACGCGCCGCTTGCCGCGCGCCTCGCGGCGCCGCCGGAAGCGCAGGACATGGCGGTGCTGGTCGCCCGGGTCGAGCAGCACCTTGCCGCCAATCCCGACGATGCCCGCGGCTGGCAGGTTCTCGCGCCGGTCTATGTCCGGCTTGGGCAGATGGACAAGGCGACGACGGCCTTCGGCCACATCGCGCGTCTGGTCGGGAGCAATGCGGAGACCGAGGGCGACCTCGGCGAAGCAATCGTCCGCGCGAACCAGGGGATGGTAACCGCGGATGCCCGGGCCGCGTTCGAACGCGCCATCAAGGACGACCCCAAGGACGTCCGGGCCCGCTTCTATCTGGCGCTGGCCGAAGGGCAGGCCGGCCGAACGGATGAGGCCGCCGCGGCGATCCGCGGGCTCATCGCCGAGGCTCCGGCAGGGGCGACCTGGGTCGGCGGCATGCGCCAGATGCTTGCCGAGCTGGAAGCCGATGCGACGGGCGTACAGCCCGGCCCGAGCGCCGCAGACATGGAGGCGGCGGGCGAGCTCGCGCCGGAGGACCGCGCGGCGATGATCGAAGGCATGGTGGCGCAACTGGCCGAACGCCTCGAATCGGACCCCGGCGATGCCGAGGGTTGGGCGCGGCTGGTCCGCTCGTATATGGTGCTCGGCCGCCCCGCCGATGCGCGGGCGGCGCTCGAGGAGGCGCGGACGGCGCTTGCCGGGGCAGCCGACAAGATCGCGCTGGTCGAGAACGAAGCACGCGCGACGGGATTGATCCAATGACGGTGGCGGTGACATCGGGGAGGGGGATGACGCGGAGGCAGCGGCGGCTGATCCTGATCGGACTTGCCGGCGCCGTTCTCGCAGCGGCTGCCGGCCTCGTGCTCTATGCCATGACCGACCGCATCGTCTTCTTCAACGCTCCGAGCGATTTCGCCGCAAACCCTTCGCCACCCGGAACGCGACTGCGGCTCGGCGGGCTGGTTGCCGAGGGAAGCGTCGTCAAGCATGAGGACGGGCGCGTCACCTTCGACGTGACCGACGGGGCGGCGACCGTGCCGGTGGCGTACAAGGGCATTCTTCCGGATCTGTTCCGCGAGGGACAGGGCGTGGTCGCCGAAGGCCTGGTCGGGACCGACGGCACCTTCAGCGCCGACACGGTCCTTGCCAAGCACGATGAGAAATACATGCCGCGGGAGGTCGTCGACGCGCTCAAGGCGCAAGGGGTCTGGGAGGGCGACGGGCCCGCGCCCGCCGCTCAATAGAGCCACGGCAAGATGGCAGCCGAACTCGGACACTTCGCCCTCACCCTGGCGCTGGCGCTGGCACTGGCGCAGTCGGTGGTGCCGTTCGCCGGGGCGTTGCGCGACGATCCGCGTCTGATGGCCGTGGCGGGCCCGGCCGCCGTCACCCAGTTCCTGCTCGTCGGGATCGCGTTTGCGGCGCTGGTGCAGGCCTACGTCCTCTCCGACTTCTCAGTGATCAACGTCGCGGAGAACTCTCATTCCGCGAAGCCGCTTCTCTACAAGGTGACCGGAGTATGGGGGAACCACGAGGGGTCGATGCTCCTTTGGGTCCTGATCCTCGCCCTGTTCGGCGCCCTTGTCGCGGCCTTCGGCGGCAACCTGCCCGACCGGCTCAGGGCGCTGGTGCTTTCGGTGCAAGCCTGGATCGCCGCCGCCTTCCTGCTCTTCATCCTGTTCACGTCGAATCCGTTCCTGAGGCTCACACCGCCGCCGATCGAGGGCAACGACCTCAACCCGGTGCTGCAGGACGTCGGCCTCGCGATCCACCCGCCGCTCCTCTATCTCGGCTACGTCGGCTGTTCGATCTCGTTCGCCTTCGCCATCGCCGCTCTGATCGACGGGCGGATCGACGCGGCCTGGGCGCGCTGGGTGCGTCCCTGGACGCTCGCGGCCTGGATGTTCCTCACCTTAGGCATCGCGATGGGGTCGTACTGGGCCTATTACGAGCTCGGCTGGGGCGGCTTCTGGTTCTGGGATCCGGTGGAGAACGCCTCGTTCATGCCGTGGCTCGCGGCGACCGCGCTCCTTCACTCGGCGGTCGTCATGGAGAAGCGGAACGCGCTCCGCATCTGGACCGTGCTCCTCGCCATCCTCGCCTTCAGCCTCTCCCTCCTCGGCACCTTCCTGGTCCGCTCCGGCGTGCTCACCTCGGTGCACACCTTCGCCGCCGATCCGACACGCGGCGTCTTCATCCTCGCCATCCTCGTGGTCTTCATCGGCGGCGCGCTGGCGCTGTTCGCCTTCCGCGCGGGGACGCTCGGGCCGGGGGGCATCTTCGCCCCGATCAGCCGCGAGGGCGCACTCATCCTCAACAACCTGTTCCTGACGGCGGCGGCGGGCGCGGTGCTCACCGGCACGCTCTACCCGCTCGTCCTCGAGTCGCTCACCGGCGACCGCATCTCGGTCGGGGCGCCGTTCTTCAACCTGATCTTCATCCCGCTCGTGACGCCGCTTCTGCTCATCGTACCGTTCGGGCCGATGCTCGCCTGGAAGCGGGGCGATCTACGCGCAGCGTCCGAGCGGCTCCTATTCGCCTTCGGCGCGGCGATCGTCGCGGCAACGCTCGCGGCGTGGCTGGCGGGTGCCGAAAATGCGCTGGCGCTGTTCGGCGTCGCGGTGGGCGTGTGGCTGATCGTCGGCGCCGTTTCGGAAGTCGCGTATCGCGTAAGGTTCTTTGCGGCACCGCTCGCCGAGTCGATGCGGCGGCTCGCCGGACTGCCGCGCTCCGCATTCGGGACCATGTTCGCTCACGCCGGGGTCGGCGTGACCGTCCTCGGCATCGTCGTCGCCAGCAACTTCGCCTCCGAGCGTATCCTGACCATGCGGCCCGGCGAGGACGTCGCCATCGGGGGGCAGACGATCGTTCTCGACGATGTCTTTCTGCGCGACGGGCCGAACTTTGCCGAGACGGTAGTGCGGTTCACCGTGCGCGAGGCGGGGAGCGTGGTTGCGGTGATGGAGCCGACCAAGCGCCAGTTCGCGGCGCGACAGACCGAGACGACGGAAGCGGCGATCGAGACGTTCGGCGCCTCGCAGCTCTACGTGTCGCTCGGCGACATCTCCCCTGACAAGGCGGTGGTGGTTCGCGTCTACTGGAAGCCGCTGGTGACGTTCATCTGGCTCGGATCGCTGGTGATGGCTTTTGGCGGGATCTTGTCGCTTAGCGATCGCCGTCTCCGGGTCGGCGCACCGCGGCCGGCGCGAAAGCCGACTGCGGTGCCGGCGGAGTAGCGGCGATGCGGCGGGTTCTGCTCGGGCTGGTGTTGGCCCTCGGTCTCGGCGGCGCTGCGCTGGCGGTGACTCCGGGTGAGATGCTCGACGACCCGGCGCTGGAAGCGCGGGCGCGGGCGTTGTCCGCGGAACTCCGTTGCATGGTGTGCCAGAACCAGTCGATCGACGATTCCGACGCGCCGCTCGCCCACGACCTCCGCGTGCTGCTGCGAGAGCGCATCGCAGCGGGCGACTCGGACGCTCAGGTGATGGACTTCCTCGTCGCCCGCTACGGCGAGTTCATCCTGCTCAAGCCGCGGTTTAGCGCGGAGACAGCACTGCTCTGGGCAGCGCCGGTGCTGCTGCTTATCGCGGGCGGCGTCGCGGCATTCCGGGTGATGCGGAGGCGGCGCATGGCTGCAGGCGGCGCCTTGCCTCTCACCGAGCAGGAGCAGGCTGACCTGGAGCGTGTGCTCTCTGAGACGAAGAGCTAGCCAGGGCGACCGATTCGCAATCGA
>DASSPO010000532.1:0-5715 GCA_035699585.1 Bauldia sp. | reverse complement strand
AGAAGCGGAGATAGGCCGGGGTCAGCCGGCCGGTGTCGAGCTCGTGGCCGATGTAGCTCGCGCTGAAGACGCTCGTGGTCAGCGCCACGAAGGTGGTGAGCACGATGAAGACGATGTTGAGGTCGTCGACGATCAGGTACTCGCCGAGCGCGGGGCGATCGATGAACAGCGACAGCGATACGAGGAAGGTGGCGAAGGACGCGGCGACGTTGAGTCGCGCGGTCGCCCTGTAGCCGGGCAGCACGGCCAGGAGCGCGGCGGCGACGAGCGGGACGGCGAGAATCAGGACTTCCGGCTGGTACGACAGGCTCATTGCCGGTCCCCGCGGAACCGATCGAGCGCCTGGACGTCGACCGTGTCGAAGCGCTCGCGGATGCGAAACAGGAAGATGCCGATGACGATGAAGGCGATCAGCACCGAGAACGCGACGCTGATCTCGACCACAAGCGGCATTCCCTTGGCGCCGGTGGCGGCGAGGATGAGGCCGTTCTCGAGCGACATGAAGCCGATCACCTGGCTCACCGCATTGCGCCGCGTCACCATCATGAGAAGGCCGAGCAGGACGACCGAGAGCGCGAAAGCAAGATCCTCGCGGGCCAGCGGGTCGGCGTCGGCGGTGACCCGGAGCATCACCACCATCGACAGCGCCACCAGCGCCATCCCGGCGAGCATGGTCGGGCCGACGCCGACCACGGTTTCGATCTCGCGATGGATGCCGAGGCGGACGACGATGCGGCGAAGGGCGGTCGGGATGGCGATCGCCTTGAAGACCAGCGCAATCAGCGCGGTGAGGTAGAGATGCGGCGCGTCCTGGACGTAGGCCTGCCAGGCGACCGAGAGCGCAAGCACCAACGCGTGGAGCGCGAACACGTTGAGAAGAGCGTACATGCGGTCCTGGTAGAGCAGCAGGAAGCTCACCAGCACCAGGCCGCCGGCGAGAAGGTGGGCGACGTCGAAGGCAAGCCCGTTCATCGTGTCGTCCGTCAGAAGGTTCTCGTCACGAAAAGGAGAAGCGTCGCAAGCAGCCCGAGCATCAGACCGGCGCCGAGGAAATCGGGGACCCGAAAGACACGCATCTTGGCAATCGAGGTCTCGAACACGGCGAGGCAGATGCCGCCAAAAGCGAGCTTGAGGAGGTAGGCGAGGAGACCAAGCGCCAGCGTGCCGATGCCGGCCTCGAGCGGCGCGAGGTTCCAGGGCAGGAACACGCAGGCGATGAGCGAGATGTAGAGCACGAGCTTGAGCGACGCGGCGAGCTCGAGCACCGCGAGGTGGCGGCCGGAGTACTCGAGCACCATCGCCTCGTGCACCATGGTGAGCTCGAGGTGGGTGGCGGGATTGTCGACCGGAATCCGGCCGTTCTCGGCGATCGCGACGAGAAGGAGCGCGACCAGCGCGAGGCCGAGAGAGACCCGGAGCCCGACACCGGAACCGGCAAGGACGCTGGCGACGGTCGAGAGCTGGGTCGAGCCGGCGACCAGCGCGAGGGTGAACACGATCATGATCATCGCCGGCTCGGCCAGGCTTGCGATCATCACCTCGCGGCTCGATCCGATGCCGCCGAAGCTCGTGCCGGTCTCCATCCCGGCGAGGGCCAGAAAGAAGCGCGCGGCGCCGAGAAGCGCGATGATCGCGATGAGGTCGGCGGTCCACGAGAAGAGGAGCCCGGTGGCGAACGTCGGCACGAGCGCGGCGGCGACCCAGATCGTGCCGAAGACGAGATAGGGCGTGGCCCTGAACAGCCACGATGCGTTCGGGGCGAGCACGACCTCCTTGCCGAACAGCTTGCGGAGGTCGCGGTAGGGCTGGAGGATGGGCGGTCCCTGGCGCCGGAGGAGCCGCGCCTTGAGCCGACGGAGGAAGCCGGTGAGGAGCGGCGCGAGCGCCAGCACCAGCGCCATCTGGATGCCCTGAACCAGGACTTCGAGGATCACTCCCATACCGCGAGCACCAGGAGAAGCGCGACCAGCGCGACGAAGACGAGACTCAGGTAGCGGCGGATGGTGAGGAACTGGAAGAGGTTGAGCCGGTCGGCGACGGCGCCGATACCGTCGGCGATCGGCGCATAGAGCGCGTCCCACACCCGGTCGCGCACCGTTACCGAGAAATGGCCCGCCCGGACGTCGCCGGGCGCAGGCATGTCGAGGCGCTCCCGGACGCCGATGACCGTCGCGAAGACGCGGCGCACCGGCTGGGCGAAGCTGCTCGCGCCGTATTCCGTGGCCGGGCTCGGATCGGGAAAGCCGCAGTCCCAGGCGGGGGACCGCCGGAGGGCATGCGAGGCCAGGCGATGGATGGCAAAGGCGGCAATCGATGCCGAAGCGGCGATGAAGACGAAGACCAGCAGTCCGTTATAGGAGCTCCGGCTCTCGGCGATCGGCACGATCGAGAGCCACGGCATCGCGGTCTGGACCGGCATGCGGCTCCCGACGAGGCCGCGGACCGTGGCGGCGAGCGCGTCGATGACGAGCCCGGGCAGGAGTCCGGCGGCGAGACAGAGGGCCGCCAGGATCGCCATCGCCGCGAGCATAACGCGGTCGACCTCGGTCGCTTCGGCCGCCTGCGGCGACCGCGGCCGGCCGAGAAAGGCGACGCCGTAGAGGCGGACGAAGCACGCCGCGGCGAGCGCGGCGGCGAGCGCCAGCAGCGCGCCGACGGCCGGTACGCTGAGCTTGAGGGCCCATTCCGGCAGATCCGGGCTGAGCAGGATCGCCTGGAACATGAGCCACTCCGAGACAAAGCCGTTGAACGGCGGCAGGGCGGCAATGGCGGCACAGCCGAGGAGGACGAGCGCGCTCGTCTGCGGCATCCGGCCGATAAGCCCGCCGAGCGCATCGAGCCGGCGCTCGCCGGTCGCGGTGAGCACCGCGCCGGCGCCAAAGAAGAGAAGGCCCTTGAACAGGGAATGGTTGAAGGCATGGAACAGCGCCGCGGTCATCGCCAGCGCCGCCGCAGCGGCAAGCCCGTTGGCGCCGAAGGCCAGGGCGAGCCCGAGGCCGACGAAGACGACACCGATGTTCTCGATCGTCGAATAGGCGAGGACGCGCTTCGTATCGTCCTGCATGGTGGCATAGAGGACACCGAGCACGGCGGTCACACCGCCGATCGCCAGGATCGGAACGCTCCACCACCAAGCGGGCTCGCCGATCAGATCGAAGACGATGCGGATGAATGCATAGACCGCGACCTTGGTCATGACGCCGCTCATCAGCGCCGAGACGTGGCTCGGCGCGGCGGGGTGCGCGAGCGGCAGCCAGACATGGAGCGGGACGAGGCCCGCCTTCGACCCGGCGCCGGCGAGTGCGAGGCCGGCGGCCAGGGCGGCGAAGGCCGGCGAGAGGTCCGCGGTGCGAATGCTGGCGAAGGCGTAGCCGCCGGCGCTTCCCGCGAGAATGCCGAAAGCGAGGAGAAGTGCCATCATCCCGGCGCTCGCCATCAGGATATAGACATAGCCGGCGCGAAGGTTGTCGGGCTCGCGGTGATGGGCGATCACCAGAGCCCATGACGCGAGCGACATGAATTCCCATCCGACCAGGAAGGTGAAAGCATCGTCGGCAAGGAGGACAATATTCATGCCGGCCAGGAAGGCGGGGTAGAAGGGCAACACCCGTTCCGGCGAGGGTTCGTGCCGGCCATAGCCAATCGCGTAGAGGCTCGTCACGGCACCGCCGAGATTGATGACGACGAGGAAGAAGGCCGACAGCGCGTCGATCCGGAAGTGCGCGCCGATCCAGGGGATGCCGAGCGGCAGGGTCACGCCCTCGCCGGCCGTCTCCCCGGCAAGCAGCCGCCACAGGCCGAGCGCCAGCAGCCCGGCCGAGAACGCGAGGGAGGCGCCGTAGATCGCCGGCGTCGCACCCTGCCGCTTCGCCATCGCACCGCCCGCTACCGCCGTCAGAAGAAGTCCGGCGACAAGGACGAGGGCGACGACGATCACGGTCATGCGCCGGTTCCGCGCGCCCGGAGCAACACGTTCCGGCGAACCAACCGACCGGCCAAGAGACGCGATCCCACGGTGCTCATCATGACTTGAGCCTTACCCCGCGGCCGCCCGGCCCGCTGATCGCGCTCTCGCCGATCAGCTCGATACCGGAAGCATCGAGCGCGCCGACGAGCCGCATGAGTGAATCGACGTTGCCGCGGATCACCCCGTCGGAGCGCTCCATGCGTTGGATGGTGGGAACGGAAAGGCCGCAGCGGCGCGCCAGCTCACGCTGATCGATGCCGAGCATGGCGCGCGCGGCTCGCAGTTGCGCCCCGGTGATCAAGACCAAACCAAACCATTGTTCCAGCGCATCACTTATAGTGTAACTTACGGCAGTATCGATGTGTCAAGCATCGGTTTTCATTGCTTTGTGCGGCTATCCCACGCGGCCGGGGACGCATGCTTTTCCCGGAGGGCGGGCGTTCGCCGCCAAGGAAGCGGGGGTGTGGGGGGTCCTGAAGACACGGCAAGGTTCGGGCTTGCCAATGCCCGCCCCCAGCGTCAATCTTGGTCCCAGGAGCCGAAAGGGAATGTTGGTCGAGGCGGGGGTCCAACCGGCCCTAGCGAGGGTCTCGATCCCAGGCTTCCAACTGCTGCGGCCGCCAGAGGCAGCCGCGACCATTCACCGGAGCCGGGCAGAGCCCCTCTGAGAAATGGACATGAAAAGGCGATCACTCATCCGCGGCGCTTTTGTGCTGGCATTCTTGTTTGCCGGTACGGCGGGTTCGCCCGGCAGGGACGAGGTGGCGGTCGGCCAATGCGGCTTGGCTTTCGTCAACGCCGGCAATGACTGCGAACGGACTTACGGCGGAGCCGGCCCGGACCCGCCTGATGGCGGAAAATTGGAGATCTGCTGGGACAAGGCGACATCCGAATACAACAGCTGCATGGACAAGGCGCTGGCCGCCGCGCCACCCAATGACGGTCCCCGGATCGACCCGAGCAAACGAGAGCTACTCGATTCGACGATATCCGGGGGCGGTGCAGGTCCCAGTGTGAAACCGCAGTAGTCGAGAAGCGCGTCGGACCGGAGCCACGACTTCACCGCCATCCCGGCCGGGCAGCTCATCGCGACGGTTGCCCGGGATTGGCAAGGGCCGAGCGCAATGTCGCAATAAGCAAATCGTGATCGAACGGCTTTTCGAGCAGTGCAACCGGTCCAAATCCGGTCATCGCCTTTGTGATCTTGCCGTCGTTGTACCCGGTCATCACGACGATCGGCAGTGAGAAGTTCATCTCCGACAGCTGCTTGAGCAATTCGACGCCGTTCATGCCTGGCATCCTGGCGTCAGTGAGTACGCAGCCCGACAGACCGGCCGCGGCAGCGCGGAGGAACGCCGCGCCGCTTTCATAGGTCGCCACCTCGAAATCGTGAAGGGTCAGCAGGTAAGCGAGCGAAGTACGGACGGCCTCATCATCGTCGATGACATGAACCATTGGCCGATCGCCTGCCATGCGCGTCTCCTTGGTCCGGCACCCGTGGTTCTACTCTGCCTTTGTCAGAGCCGTAGTTCCTCTCCGGCCGCCGGGGTTTCGAGGGCCGGCAGATAGACCTCGAACATCGTCCCTTTACCCAGCCCACTCTTCACTCTCACGTAGCCGGAATGCGATTTCACGATGGTGTGGACTATGGCCAGTCCGAGACCGGTTCCCTTGCCCGGCGGCTTCGTCGTGTAGAAGGGATCGAAGATCCGAGCGATCGAGCCGGCATCGATGCCGCTGCCATTGTC
>DASSPO010000531.1:0-3997 GCA_035699585.1 Bauldia sp. | reverse complement strand
CAAGCCCGACTGGTGGAAGCTCGAACCCCAGGCCTCGGCCGCCGCCTGGCGCAACATCGCCGGGGTGATCGGCAACGCCGACCCGTGGTGCCGCGGCGTAGTGCTACTCGGTCTCGAGGCGCCCGAGAAGGAACTTGAGGCGGCTTTCGCCATGTGCGCCGATGTTCCGGTGGTGAAGGGCTTCGCCGTGGGCCGCACCATCTTCAACGACGCGGCCGAAAAGTGGCTCGCCGGAACGATCGACGACCGCTCCGCGGTCGAGGACATGGCGGCACGCTTCGGCCGGCTTACCCGCGCCTGGCAGCAGGCGCGCGGCGCCAGGGCCGCTTGAATCGACGGCAGCTTTGGGTCAGACCGTCTGGCCGGGAGGTCACCATGTCGCGACTTCATCTTCGCCAGCACCACCCGGACCGCGAGCATCGCACCGTCCGCGTCAGCCCGGAGAGCGCCGGGTGGGAGTATGTCGGCTTCGACCTCTACAAGCTCGATGCGGGCGAAACTGCTTCGGCTGAAACCGGCGATCGGGAAGTCTGCCTGGTTTTCATCTCCGGCAGAGCAAAAGCCGAGGCGGATGGAGTGCAATTCGGATTGCTCGGCGACCGCATGAGCCCGTTCGAAGGGAGGCCGTGGTCCCTTTACGTGCCGGCCGGCTCGTCGTGGAGACTTGCGTCCGAGACCGCGTGCGAGATCGCCGCGTGCTCCTCGCCCGGCGTGGCCGGCGCCCGCCCTCCCCGGGTCATCGGGCCTGACAGCCATGCGGTCATGACCCGCGGCAAGGGCAACAACGTTCGCTACGTGACCGACATCATCAACGAGAACGACCCGGCAGACAGCCTGCTGGTCGTCGAGGTGATCACGCCGGCGGGCAACGCCTCGAGCTACCCGCCGCACAAGCATGACCGTGACGCCTTCCCCGAAGAAACGCGCCTCGAGGAGGTCTACTACCACCGCCTCAATCCAAGTCAGGGCTTCGGCTTCCAGCGCATCTACACCGACGACCGCTCGCTTGACGTCTCCATGACCATCGAGGACGGCGACGTCACCCTGGTCCCGCGCGGCTACCATCCCTGCGCCGCGCTCCATGGCTACGACCTCTACTACCTCAACGTCATGGCCGGCCCGAAGCGCCTGTGGCGCTTCTACAACGACCCCGCCCACGAGTGGATGCTCAAGGCCTGACCGCAGCCCTAGGGCAGCGTGTAGGCGGTCTTCACCGTGGTAAAGAACTCGGCCGCGTATTTTCCCTGCTCGCGCGGGCCGTAGCTCGAACCTTTGCTGCCGCCGAACGGCACGTGGTAATCGACACCAGCCGTCGGCAGGTTGACCATCACCATGCCCGCCTCGGCGTTCCGCTTGAAGTGCGAGGCGTACTTGAGGCTCGTCGTGACGATCCCAGACGACAGCCCAAACGGCGTGTCGTTGGCGACGTGAAGCGCCTCCTCATAGTCTTTGACGCGGATGACGCTGGCCACCGGACCAAAGATCTCCTCGCGATTGATGCGCATGTCGGGAGTTGTGTCGGTGAACAGAGCGGGCTGGAGATAGAAGCCGGGAGTGTCGCGATTCAGACGCTCGCCGCCCCAGCGAAGCGTCGCTCCCTCGTCCTTGCCGATTCTGATGTAGTCCTCGTCCTGGTCGAACTGGCTCTGGTCGACAACGGGCCCCATCTGCGTGCCTTCCTTCAGCGCGTCATCGACCACGAGATTCCTGATGCGGTCGCAGACGGCGTCTACGAACTTGTCGTGAATGCCCGCCGTCACCACCAGCCGCGAGGAGGCCGTGCAACGCTGGCCCGTCGAGAAGTAGGCGCCGTTCACGGCGCAGTCCACGGCGACCTTGAGGTCGGCGTCGTCAAGGACGACAAGCGGGTTTTTGCCCCCCATCTCGAGCTGGAACTTGCGCATGACTTCGACCGAGGCCGCGGCGATCCGCTTGCCGGTGCCGATCGATCCGGTGAAGGTCAGCGCCTTCACGTCCGGCGACTTGACGAGAACGTCGCCCACCACCGAACCCTTGCCCATGACCAGGTTGAGGACCCCCTTGGGAAGCCCGGCCCGGACAAGGATGTCGACCAGCGACCAGGTCGAGGCCGGGACAAGGTCCGCGGGTTTCACCACCACGGTGTTGCCGTAGCAGAGCGCCGGGGCGATCTTCCAGGCGGGTATCGCAATCGGGAAGTTCCAGGGCGTGATGATGCCGACCACGCCGACCGGCTCACGGGTCATCGTCACGTCGATACCGGGCCGGACGCTCGGCACGACCTCGCCGGTGAGCCGCAGGCATTCGCCGGCGAAGAAGTCGAAGATCTGACCGGCGCGCACCGTCTCGCCGATCCCTTCGACGAGCGTCTTGCCCTCTTCCCGCGAGAGCTGGCGGCCCAGTTCTTCCCGACGAGCCAGGATTTCGTCCGAGGCCTTCTTGAGGATGTCGTGGCGCTGCTGGATGCCGGAGCGCGACCAGGCGGGGAAGGCTTCCTTCGCGGCCGCAATCGCCCGCTCGGCATCCTCCTTCGTCCCCCGGACGAAGCGCCCCAGGCTGTCGCCGGTATTGGAAGGATTGATGTTGTCGACCGCCTCGCCGTCGACCCACTCCCCGGCGATATAGTTGCGGTATGTCTCGGTCATTCCTTCGTCCTTCCTGATGCGAATGCGCGTCGCGAGTTCAAAGCGCCCTTACGGCGATCCGTTCCTTCTTGCCGACCGCAAGCGGGTTGGTGAGCGGCAGGCCGAACGGCGCCGCCTCGATCTCGAAGACGTCGCCCCGCCTGGTCCTGATCCCGGCGGCGAATGACAGCGTCGCAGTCCCGAAGCTGTGGACGTGAACGTCGCCCGGCCGCCGGAACCACGGATACTTGAAGTGATGGGCCTCGAGATTGGCGATGGAGTGCGACATGTTCGCCTCGCCGGTGAGGAAGGGCTGCTCGAAGATGACCGTCTTCCCGCGCCGGATGCGCGAGGTGCCGCGCACGTCGTCGGGGAGGTCGCCGAGCAGTATCTCCGGTCCGAAGGAGCAGGGCCTGAGCTTGGAATGGGCGAGCCAAAGGTAGTTCTGGCGCTCGGTGACGTGGTCAGAGAATTCGTTGAGGAGGGCGAAGCCGACACGGAACGGCGTCCCGTCCCTGGCTACGACGTAGATGCCGGCCACTTCCGGCTCCTCGCCGGCATCCTCGGCAAAAGCTGGCGAGACGAGCGGTGTCCCAGGATCGGCGACGAAGCTTCCGTCGCCCTTGTAGAACCACTCCGGCTGGACGCCCGTCTTGCCGCGCCGCGGCTTGCCGCCCTCGAGACCCATCCGAAACATCCGCATCGAGTCGGTGAGCGTTTCCTCCGCCGCCTCGGAGACCTTCTGGTGCATGGCGTCCCGGGTCGCGGCGGACCCGAGGTGGGTGAGACCGGTGCCGGTAACGATGAGGTGCGCCGGGTCGGCATGTTCGATCGGTGCCACCACCTGGCCGGCGGCGAGCAGCCTGGCCGGGTTTGCCTTTGCACCCCGCTTCGCCTTCCGCACCACCGCTTCGATCGTCGTACCTCTGGCGATCGCGGCGAGCGCAAGCTCGTAGACGGTCGCAAATCCCTCGACGAACCAGGATCCGCCGTCGTCGGTCGCCACCACGCGGCGCCCACCGCGTCCCTTGCGCACCTGCATCAAACGCATGCGTTCTCTCCCCTCAGGTTTCGCAGGATGACTGTGCCAGTCGGGCGCGACCGTCAAGCGCCGATCTCCGTCAGGAGGCCGCTTCGCGCTCGTTGCGGCTCATCCAGATGGCGTCGAAGACGTTGCCCTTCGAGTTTCTGAGGAGCCGTCTCATGGCGAGAAAGGCCTCATCGGGCTTGCGCTCGCGGACGGCGTCGTACACGTCGCGATGCTGCAGAATGGCGTCGTCCGCCATGACGGTGCGCCAGCCCAGGGTGAACGTGATTTCCAGCGTGGAGCGGATCATCGCTCCGAGCGAGCGCAGCATCGGGTTTCGCGAAGCTTCCAGGAGCAGCATGTGAAA
>DASSPO010000530.1:0-3833 GCA_035699585.1 Bauldia sp. | reverse complement strand
CACGACGCCCTGGTCGAGACGCTGGGCTCGGAAACCTCGGAGCTGCGCCTCGACGTCAATCCGCCGGCGGTGATCCTGATGGTCGGGCTCCAGGGCTCGGGCAAGACGACGACCACCGCCAAGCTCGCCAAGCGGCTGGCCGAGCGCGAGCGCAAGAAGGTGCTGATGGCCTCGCTCGACGTCGCCCGCCCGGCGGCGCAGGAGCAGCTCGCGGTGCTCGGCCGCCAGACGAACGTCGACACGCTTCCGATCGTCCCAGGCCAGCAGCCGGTCGACATCGCGAAGCGGGCGATCCAGTCGGCGAAGCTCCAGGCCCATGACGTCGTCCTTCTCGACACCGCCGGCCGGCTCCACGTCGACGACCAGCTGATGGCGGAGATGAAGGCGGTCGCCGAGGCGTCGAACCCGGCCGAGACCCTGCTCGTCGTCGACAGCCTGACCGGACAGGACGCCGTCAACGTCGCCAAGGGCTTTGCCGGCGAGGTGGAGCTCAGCGGCGTCATCCTGACGCGGATGGACGGCGATGCCCGCGGCGGCGCCGCGCTCAGCATGCGCGCCGTCACCGGCAAGCCAATCAAGTTCGCCGGCGTCGGCGAGGCGCTCGACAAGCTCGAGGCCTTCCACCCGGACCGTGTCGCCGGCCGGATCCTCGGAATGGGCGACGTCGTCAGCCTGGTCGAACGGGCGGCCGAGACGATCCAGATGGAGGAGGCGGAGAAGCTCGCGGCCAAGATGGCGCGCGGGAAATTCGACCTCGACGACCTCTGGGCCCAGCTGCGGCAGATGCAGCGCATGGGCGGGCTCGGCGCGCTCGCCGGCATGATGCCCGGCCTCAAGGGCATGAAGGGCGCGATGGACAAGGCGCAGGATTCGAAGGCGCTGGTCCACATGGAAGCGATGCTGTCTTCAATGACCGCCAAGGAACGCGCCAAGCCCGAGGTGATCAACGCCAAGCGCAAGATCCGCATCGCCAAGGGCAGCGGGACGACCGTCCAGGAAATCAACAAGCTCCTGAAGATGCACCAGGAAATGGCGACCGCGATGAAGCGGCTGAAGAAGATGGGCGGGCTCGGGAAGCTCGCCGCGATGTTCAACAAGGGCGGTTTGGAAGGCGCGCTCGGCGGAATCGCGCCGCCGGGGGCGATGCCCGCGGGCGGGCTCCCGGGCCTCGGCGGGTCGGGCGCATTCAACCTTCCGCCAGGTTTCGACAAGTTTTCAAAGAAATGACGACCCCAACAGGGCGTCATCCCGGCGAAGGCCGGAATCCAGTTTGAAGGAAATGGACTCCCGCTTTCGCGGGAGTGACGAAAAGAAAGGAATAAAAAATGGCTCTGGCAATTCGACTTTCGCGCGGCGGCGCCAAGAAGCGGCCTTATTACCGGATCGTGGTCGCCGACAGCCGCTCGCCTCGCGACGGCCGCTTCATCGAGAAGCTCGGCACCTACAACCCGCTGCTGGCGAAGGATTCGCCGGAGCGGGTGAAGATGGACACCGACCGGATTCAGCACTGGCTGTCGGTCGGGGCGCAGCCGTCGGACCGCGTGCTTCGCTTCCTCGACGCGGCGGGCCTTCGCGAGCGTCCGGCGCGCAACAACCCGCAGAAGGCCGAGCCCGGCGAGAAGGCGAAGGAGCGGGCCGAGGCGCGCGCGGCCAAGGAAGCCGCGCCGGCCGAAACGGCCGAGGCAGCGCCGCAAGAGGCCGAAGCCGTGGTGGCGGAGGACGTCGAGGCCGCGACCGCCGAGGCGGCTGCGGACGCAGAGCAGGTCGCCGAGGAAGCGGCAGAGGAGGCTCCCGAGGCAGCGTCCGAAGTAGCGCCGACCGAGGAACCGGCGGTCGAAGCCGTGACCGAGGCCGAGGAGGTCGCCGCCGAACAGGCTCCGGCGGATAACGCCGACCAGCCGGCGGACGAGCCGGTCGCGGAGGAAGCGGCCGCCGAAGCATCGGCCGGTGAAGAGGCCCCGGCCGTCGAAGCCGCTGAAGAATCTCCGGCCGAAGAAGCCGCCGTCGAGGCGGAGGCCGGCGAGGTGGCCGAGGTGGCGGAGCCCGATACCGGTGAAGCTCCGGCGGAGGAGGCCGTTGCGGACCAGCCTGACGCCACGGGCGAGGGCGAATCCGCCGAGGCGCCGGCCGAGGGCTCCGACGATGTTGCTCCCCCGACCGAGGATTCGCCGCACGCCGAGGAGGCTTCAGCCGAAGGCGAGTCCACCGACGAAACCGCCGCGGACGCGTCCGAGGAGACCAAGGCGTAATGCCTTTACCCCCTCCCCTTGATGGGGAGGGGCAGGGGGTGGGGTGATGTCTCCGCAAGGGGCAGCTCCACCCTCACCCCCACCCAACCCTCCCCCATCGAGGGGGAGGGCGGAAAAGCCCGTTGCCCTCGCCGCGGTCGCCGGCGCTCACGGGGTCAGGGGCGAGCTTCGCCTCAAGCTCTTCAGCGACAGCGCCGAAAGCCTTTCGCGCCATCAGAATTTGTATGTGGGAGGCGTCGAGCGGCGGCTCTTGTCCATTCGGGACAGCGGAAAGACCGCGGTGGCGCGCTTCGAGGGCATAGACGACCGGTCGGCGGCCGAAGCGCTTCGCGGAACGCTGGTCGAGGTCGATCGCTCGGCGTTGCCGGCGCTGGAGGCGGGGGAATATTACCACGCCGACCTGATCGGCCTGTCCGCAGTGGACCGCGACGGCAAAGCGGTCGGCACCGTCGTGGCGGTCGAGAATTACGGCGCGGGCGACTTGCTCGAGATCGAACTCGAGGGCGGTCGGCGCTCGCTGATCTCGTTCAGGGAGGGGGTTGCCGACCTGGACGGCGAGCGAATCGTCCTCGACCCGGATTTCCTGGCCTAGGACGCCGGACGCCGTATCATTCGAAAAGGCGAGGGTCGATCCGTCTCCGTCAGCGGCTTGCACCCGTTGCCCAAGACCACGCCACGAAGCGCTTCGGCCATCAGCGTTCCTGCCGGCGGATCGTAATTCGACAGGACGACGACAACCCAGCCATTCTCCGGGAAGGCCGCAAGGTCGGTGTTGGTGCCCATCGTCCCACCACCCTGGCCGATGCGCCAACTCTCGCCGCGTCGGGGAAACAGCCGTTCCCGCGTTGCCTTCGAGAGGAAGGTATCGCCGGTCAGCGCAGCGCCGAGCTTTGCCAGGTCAGCGGCGGTGCTGACGCCGTCGCCCGCGGAGGTTGCCCGCCGCTCGACCGGTCCGATTTCCATTGCCATCTTGGACAGCGGCGCGGCGGTGTGCGAGTCAGCCTCGAGGCTGGTCGCCGTCATTCCGAGTGGATCGAAGATCGCCTCCTTGAGATACGCTCCGTAACTCATGCCCGAAACCCGTTCGATCACCGCCCCGAGCAGGAAATAGCCACCATTCGAATATTCCTGGCGCTCCCCCGGACGGAAGCTCATCGGCTGGCTGGCGACCAAGGCTACCAGGTCGCTCGTGCTCTTGGCGCCGCGGAGCATTGTTTCGGTTTCCGGGGTGAGCCGGGTGAAGGCGACTGCACCGCTGCGGTGATCGACCAGCTGCTCGATGGTAACAGAGGCGAGTTCGGGCGGCAGCCCCGTGACATATTTCCCGACCGGATCGTCGAACTTGAGCCGGCCCTGATCGACCAGCAGTCCGATCGCGGTTTTGGTCACCACCTTTTGCACCGACGCGATCCGGAATCGAGTGTCTTGAGTGATCGCGGTTGTTTGACTGGTATCCACGAATCCAGCCGTGCGAACGAATTCGCCGGCTGTGCCCCGAGCGAGCACGACCCCGGAAAAGGGCACCAGCGCCGCTTGCCGCCCATAACACTGGCCGAGCGCATCGATTGGGGTCGGAACGCCGCT
>DASSPO010000529.1:0-9765 GCA_035699585.1 Bauldia sp. | reverse complement strand
CCGTTTCGCGGTGAAGCCGACCTCCTCGATCCTCAACCCGCGCCGCACCATCAACCGGGCGGGCGAGGAGGTCGAAGTCTCGACCAAGGGCCGCCACGACCCGTGCGTCGGCATCCGTGCCGTGCCGGTGGGCGAAGCGATGCTGGCGATCGTGCTCGCCGACCAGTATCTGAGGCACCGCGGCCAGGTCGGCTGATCCGAGGTTCGTATGACCACCGCTGCAGATCGCGTCGCGGAAGCTGTCCGCGCCTTCAGTGCCGGCGAAATCGTCGTGGTTACCGACGACGACGACCGCGAAAACGAGGCCGACCTCATCCTCGCGGCGGTTCACGCGACGCCGGAGAAGATCGCCTTTGTCATCCGCCATACCAGCGGCATCGTCTGCGCGCCGCTTACCCGCGACCTTGCCCGGCGGCTCCACCTCGATCCGATGGTCGCGGTGAACGACTCGCCCCACACCACGGCCTTCACCGTCTCCGTCGATTTCCGCCACGGCACCACCACCGGCATTTCCGCCGAGGAGCGCGCGACCACGATCCGCGCGCTCGCCAACCCCAACGCCGGGGCGGCCGATTTCGTCCGGCCAGGCCACATCTTCCCGCTGATCGCCCGGGAGGGCGGCGTGCTGATGCGCTCCGGTCACACCGAGGCTGCCATCGACCTCTGCCGGCTTGCCGGGCTTACCCCGGTGGGCGTGCTTGCCGAGCTGGTTAACGACGACGGTACCGTCATGCGCGGCCCCGACGTGACGGCGTTCGCGGAGAAGAACGGTCTCAGGATCGTATCGGTCGCCGACCTTATCGCTGTTCGGCAACGTACCGAGAAGCTCGTGCAGCGCGTTGGTGATTCGCGCATCGAAACGAAGGCGGGGCCGGCGCGCGCCATTGCGTATCGCACGGAGTGGGATTCGACGCAGCATCTCGCCGTCGTCTTCGGCGAGATCGGCGATGGCCGCGGCGTCCCGGTCCGCCTTCACCGAGAGGCGGTGATCGAGGATGTCTTCTTTGGCGCAAGCCGGCTTGACCGTGTGATTGAAAAGTTCGGCGCGGCCGGCCGCGGCGTGATCGTCTATCTCCGCGAGGGGTCCGTCGGCGTCTCGGCCGATGGCGGTCGCCCGCGCGACGGCCTGGGGAGCGAGGAAAGCCACGGCTCGGCGGACGAACGCCAGCGCGACTGGCGCGAAATCGGGCTCGGCGCACAGATCCTTCGCGACCTTGGCGTCACGTCGATCCGGCTCCTCGCCTCGCGCGAGCGGCACTATGTCGGCCTCGACGGTTTCGGCATTGCCATCGAAGACACCGACATCCTCGACTACTGACAACGGCCGATCACGATTGCGGCGCGTCGCTCCGCTTGCGCGCCGTTCTCCGGAACTCCGAGCGTTCGAAGACGAGCACGATCACTAGTGCCGCCGCGAAGGGCAGGAGCAAATAGAACAGCCGGAAGACGATGAGGGCGGCGAGCACCTGTGCGTGATCCATGTCGTCCAGTCCGGTGAGGAATACGTACTCGAGAACGCCGAGTCCGCCCGGAGCGTGGGAGACGATCGCCATCGAGAACGAGGCAACGAAAACGCCGACCACCGTGATGAAACCCGGATTCCCTTCGGACGGAAGGCAGAAATAGATGATCGCCGCGGCGGCCAGCAGTTCCAGCGGACCGACGACAAGTTGGCGGATCACCACGTTCGGGCCGGGGTAGTAGAAGTGGAATCCGGCGATGGTGAGCGGCTTGAAGTGGAACAGGGAGCCTACGAGGTAGAAGGCCACCACTGACAGAAGCAGAAGCCCGATCGCCACCGCCATCCAGTCCGGCAGGTCGAAGAATCGTTGCATCACCGAAGGCTTGATCACCATCACAGTGCCGCCGAGCGTGAGGGCGCCGACGAGGAAAGTGAACGACGTGACGGCCACCAGTACCGCAATTTCGCCCGCGCTCAGACCGCGCGAGCCGTAAGCGCGAAAGCGGATGATCGTTCCCGACAGGAGCGACGCGCCGACATTGTGCGACAACGAATAAGTGGTGAAGGACGTGATCATCACGAAAGGCCAGGCGATCGTCCGCCCGAGATGGATCAGCGCGATGCGATCGTATTCGGCGAGCGAGACGTAGGCGACCAGGGTCGCCGCAACCGCGAGAAGCCAACCCGACGTCGGGATCGCCGAGAAGCTGTCGACGAGGCTCTCCCAGGTCAGGCCCCGCACTTCCTTGTAAAGGAGCCAGCCGCAGAAGATGACGGCGAGCACGCCGATCGTCGGCCAGAAATAGCGCTTGTACCGGCTCATCCTTTCGAGGAATGCGCGCACGTCCGGTCCCATCAGCCCGTCCAGATTCCCTCGCCCATGTCGCCGCCGACGCATGTTGGCACAGCCGGACGCGACACGCGACGCTTTCAAGAAACTGCGACGGCCGTACCGAGTACGAACGTCCCGACGAGTTCGATTTCGGGCGAGAACAGAAACTGATCGACAGGGACCACCCGCTCGAGCCGGTAGCCGCCGTCGATCAGGATGCGCGCATCGCGCGCGAAGGTTGCCGGGTTGCACGAGACCGCCGCGATTCTCGCCACGTGCGACTGCGCCAGCGCCGCCGACTGCGCTTTCGCCCCCGCCGCAGGGGGATCGAGCACGACGGCGCCGAACGGATCGAGTTCGACCGGCGCCACCGGATTTTGGAAGAGGTCTCGCCGGCGGGCGGTCACCGGTTTCAGTCCACGCGCATGTCGTACCGCCTGGTCCAGAGCTGCGAGCAATACCCCCTCGCCTTCGACGGCCGTGACCGGCGCGTGCCGCGCGAGGCGCAGGCTGAACGTTCCGCAGCCCGCAAAGAGATCGAGAATCGGCCTTGCGTCACCGACATGGGCGAGGACCGCCTCGGCGATGGCTGCCTCGGCGGCGGCCGAAGCCTGCACGAAGCCGCCTGGCGGCGGGAACAGCCAGGCGCCGTCGACCTCGACTTCCGGACGCCGGTTCAGGAAGACCTCGCGGTCGTCGATGGTGAGGCGCGCCAGAGTGGCATCCGCGGCCATGCCGCCAAGCCGCGCCAGGGCCCTTTCATCCGGGCGCCCGCCCCCGGTGACGGTGATGTCGAGTCCATTGTCGGCGGCGAGCACCGTGATTCGCGCCACGCGCTTCGGCTTAACCGCCACCGCCGCGATCTCGCGGACGAGGCCAAGCCGGGACACGATGGCCGGCGCCAGCACGGGGCATTCCTTGATATTGACGATTTCGTTGCTGGCGCGGCGCTGGAAGCCGAGGATCACGCCGCGCGTCGTCCGCAACGCCGAGAAGACGGCGCGGCGGCGGTCGCCCGATGCGATGGGGATCACGGGCTCGACCTCGGCCGGAACGCCCGCCAATGCCAGCGTCTTCCTCACGACGTCGCGTTTCCAGGCGAGGTAGGCGTCGCGCTCCATGTGCTGTAGTGCGCAGCCGCCACAGACGCCAAAATGCCGGCAGATTGGACGAGCGCGGATCGGGCTCGGGCGTTGAATATCGAGGACCCGGCCGCGATTGTTCTGCCGCTCGATGACAACGGTCTCCTCGGGCAGCGTAAACGGCACGAAAATCCTGCCCCCGTCGGTCTCGGCAACGCCGTCGCCGGCATGGCCGAGCGTGGCAATGGTCACCGTCTCGCTCACTTCCGCGCTCCGAGCAGGAACTCACGGTTGCCGTCGCCGCCGGCGAGCGGAGACTCCACCAGGCCGTCGATCGTCCAGCCCATGTCCACCGCAAGCCAGTCAGCAATGGCTTGCGCCGCGGCCTTTGCCACCTCCGCGTCGCGAACGATGCCGCCTTTCCCCACCCGCTCGCGGCCCACCTCGAACTGCGGCTTCACCAGGAAGACGCCCCACGCCCCGGGTGAGGCGAGCGCCAGCGCCGGGGGCAATGCCAGCCGAAGCGAAATGAAGCTCACGTCGGACACCACCGCGTCGATCGGATCGCCGATATGCTCCGGGCCGAGATCGCGCGCGTTCACTCCCTCGAGGCCGACGATCCGCGGATCCTTGCGAAGCCGCGGATGGAGCTGCCCGTGGCCGACGTCCACCGCATAGACCCGCTCCGCACCGCGTTCGATGAGGACCTGCGTGAACCCGCCGGTGGAGGCGCCGATATCGAGAACGGTCATGCCCTCCGCGCGATAGCCGAATTGGTCGAGGCCTGCGATCAGCTTCAATGCCGCTCGCGAGACGTAGCGGCCGGCGGGATCGTCGACGACGATGGCCGCGTCCGGCGCGACCTGCTGCGATACGGCCGTCACGGTACCGCCATCGACCTTGACACAACCCCGCACGATCGCGTCGCGCGCCCTTGCCCGCGTGGTCACTAGACCACGCGCCACGAGGGCAAGGTCGAGGCGCTGACGGTTGGGGGTCATGGCAATTCGCCGGGTCCGGCCCGGCGGCGCTCAGAGAAAACAACCGGCGAAGGCCGAAGCCAGCATGTCGAAATAGACGAGGCTGCCGAACTGCGACCAGAGTACGACGCCGCCGGCGATCAGCGCCAGCGCGCCCACTCCCCATGCGGTCTTCTCTGCAATGGCCATGGTTCACCTTAGCGCGGGACAACCGTACGGAGAAGGGCCAACCGAGCCGCCCGATCGGCTGGGGGCGCCTGAGAAACCGCCGCATTTCATTGCGTTTCTGTGATACCTGGCGATATGGAGTGGCGGTGTCGTTCCCGCAAGCACCGGCTCGAACCGCAAAGGAACCGGAACCCGCGTGACCACGCTTCTCGTCGCCGACGACCTCTTTCTCGAGCACCTCACCCCGACCGGGCATCCGGAACGCCCCGACCGGCTGCGTGCCATTGCCAGGGCACTGTCGGCCGAGCGGTTCGCCGGGCTCAAACGCGTCGCCCCGCGGCCGGCGGACGATGCGGTCCTCGCTACCGCCCACGATCCGCGCTACATCGCAGGCGTCCGCGCCGCGATCCCGGCGGAAGGCATTGCCCAGCTCGACGCCGACACGTGGGTTTCGCCGCGAAGCTTCGAGGTCGCCCTGAACGCCGTGGGCGCCAGTCTTCTCGCCGTTGATGCGGTCTTCGCGGGCGATGCCGCCAACGCCTTCTGCGCGATCCGTCCGCCGGGCCACCATGCCGAACGCGACCAGGCCATGGGCTTCTGCCTCTTCGCCAATGCGGTAATCGCCGCCCGCCACGCGCAGGCGGTGCATGGCGCCAGGCGGGTCGCGATCGTCGACTGGGACGTGCATCACGGCAACGGCACACAGGCGATCGTCTGGGACGACCCGTCCATCCTCTACGGCTCGACCCACCAGATGCCGCTTTATCCCGGCACCGGTGCGGCGGACGAGACCGGCGCCGGCAACATCTTCAATGCTCCCCTCGCGCCTGGATCGGGCAGCGTCGAGTTCGTCGACGCCTTCGAGTCGCGCATCCTTCCCGCGGTCGACCGATTTGCGCCGGATCTCATCATCATATCGGCCGGTTTCGACGCCCACTGGCGCGACCCGCTCGCCTCGGTCAACCTCGACGACGGCGACTTCGCCTGGGCGACCGAGCGGCTGATGGAAATCGCCGCCAAGCACTCCGGCGGCCGCATCGTCAGCCTGCTCGAAGGCGGCTATGATCTCAAAGGCCTCTCCGACTCGGTGGCGGCCCATGTCGCGACGCTGATGGGCGCCTCCGCGCGGTCCGGCGAGTGAGGAGTTCAGGAAAAATGCCCGATACCGCCCCCGTACCGGTTGCCGAGCTTTCTTTCGAGAAAGCGCTCGCGGAGCTCGAGTCGATCGTCCAGCGGCTCGAGCAAGGCAAGGTTGATCTGGAAGAGTCGATCGCGATCTACGAGCGCGGCGAGGCGCTCAAGAGTCATTGCGAGCGCCTGCTGAAGGAGGCAGAAGGCCGGGTCGAGCGCATCCGGCTCGGCGGCAACGGAAAGCCGGCGGGCGTCGAGCCGCTCGACAGCGACGCACCGTTCTGATGGCCGGCCGGTTGGCCTGAACGGCGGGCGGCACCATCTGTAGCGGCGCGTCAGCCCGACAGGAGCCCCAATATGCGCCCGCTGCCCCGGATCGACCCCGCCCTCGGTGATGCCCGTGCCGCTGACCTGATCGAGCACATCATCCTGCCGCGGGCCCGCGACCTCGGCGGATTCACGGTCGGACGGGTCCTGCCGTCGGTGGAACGCCAGATGGTCGGACCCTTCATCTTCCTCGACACCTTCGGGCCCGGCGAGATGCTGATCACCGAGAAGTTCGACGTCCGCCCGCATCCTCACATCGGCCTCGCCACGGTCACCTACATCAATGCCGGCCGCGTCGTGCACCGCGATTCGATCGGCAGCCTGCAGGAGATCGTTCCAGGCGACGTGAACTGGATGACCGCCGGTCGCGGCATCGCCCATTCCGAGCGGGCCCGCCCGGAGGACATCGGCAAGGTAAGCCCGGTCGGTGGGTTCCAGACCTGGGTGGCGCTGCCCAAGGATAGCGAGGAGACCGCGCCCACCTTTGCCCATCATGGCCGATCCACGCTGCCGGAGTTCGGCGACAGCGGCGTCGCCGTTCGCCTGATCGTCGGCTCGCTCTATGGCGAGCGTTCTCCCGTCGCCACTTTCAGCGAGATGTTCTACGCCGACGTCAGGCTCGACCGCGGTGCGGTGCTTCCCGTCGATTCCGAGCACGAGGAGCGCGCCGCCTACATCATTTCCGGCACGGTCGAGGTGGGCGGCGACCGCTTCGAGGCCGGCCGACTTCTCGTTTTCCGTCCGGGGGACCGCCTCGCCATCAAAGCCATCACCCCGACGAACCTGATGCTCCTTGGCGGAGAGCCGATGGATGGACCACGCCACATCTGGTGGAACTTCGTCTCCTCCTCGAAGGAACGAATCGATCAGGCCCGGGAGGACTGGAAGGCAGGGCGCTTCGACAAGGTTTTCGGCGACGAGGAGGAGTTCATTCCCCTCCCCGGATAGTTGTTGTGCTGCCTTACTTTGCACAGTCTCTCAAGCTGGTATAAGGCAATCCTGGGCGGCGAGCCGCGCCAGCCATTCTGTTTGGGTTCCTCGGGCAGCCCCCAGCTCATGACGCAGTCGCCGACGCCGCTTCTCGATACCATCCACTATCCGGCCGACCTCCGGAAACTCGAGGAATCGCAGCTCGGCCGATTGGCCGACGAGCTCCGCAGGGAGACGATCTCCGCCGTCTCGGTCACCGGCGGCCACCTTGGCGCCGGGCTCGGCGTGGTCGAGCTGACCGTGGCGCTGCACTACGTTTTCGATACCCCGCGCGACCGGCTGATCTGGGACGTCGGCCATCAGGCCTACCCTCACAAGATCCTCACCGGCCGCCGGAACCGGATCAGGACGCTCCGCCAGAGCGGCGGGCTCTCGGGATTCACCAAGCGCGGCGAAAGCGAATACGACCCCTTCGGCGCCGCCCATTCCTCGACCTCGATTTCGGCGGGACTGGGCATGGCAGTCGCCCGCGACCTCGACGGCCGCGACAACCGCGTGATCTGCGTCATCGGCGACGGGGCGATGTCGGCCGGCATGGCCTACGAGGCGATGAACAACGCCGGTCACCTCAAGTCGCGGCTGATCGTCATTCTCAACGACAACGACATGTCGATCGCGCCGCCGGTCGGCGCAATGTCGGCGCATCTCGCCCGCCTCGTCTCGGGTCGCACGTACCGCCGTTTCCGGAACTTCGCCAAGCGCGCAATCAACCGCCTGCCGCGTTTCTTTCGGGACAAGGCCCGGCTCACCGAGGAGTTTGCCCGCAGCTTCTGGACCGGCGGCACGCTGTTCGAGGAGCTCGGCTTCTACTACGTCGGCCCGATCGACGGGCACAACCTCGACCATCTCCTGCCGGTGCTTCGGAACGTGAGCGCCATGCGGAACGGTCCGGTCCTCGTCCATGTCGTCACCCAGAAGGGCAAGGGCTACGCTCCGGCCGAGGCCTCGAGCGACAAGTACCACGGCGTCGCGAAGTTCGACGTGGTCACCGGCGCCCAGGCGAAGAGCGGCGCCAATGTCCCGTCTTACACGCGGGTCTTCGCCGACAGCCTGATCCGCGAAGCGGAAAAGGACGACCGGATCGTCGCCGTTACCGCCGCAATGCCGTCGGGTACCGGGCTCGATCTCTTCGGCGCGCGCTTCCCGAACCGGTGCTTCGACGTCGGCATTGCGGAGCAGCACGGTGTCACCTTCGCGGCGGGCCTCGCCGTTGAGGGCTACAAACCGTTTGCCGCGATCTACTCGACCTTCCTGCAGCGCGCCTATGACCAGGTGGTCCACGACGTTGCGATCCAGAGCCTGCCAGTCCGCTTTGCCATCGACCGCGCCGGTTTTGTCGGCGCTGACGGCGCGACCCATGCGGGGGCCTTCGACACCGCCTACCTCGCCTGCCTGCCCGGCTTCGTCGTGATGGCGGCGGCCGACGAGGCGGAGCTTCGCCACATGGTCGCGACGGCGGTTGCGATCGACGACCGGCCCTCTGCCTTCCGCTACCCGCGGGGCGAAGGTGTCGGTGTGGAACTGCCCGTCGAGGGCGTAGCGCTGGCGATCGGCCGCGGGCGGATCGTGAAGGAGGGCACGAAGGTCGCGCTTCTCTCATTCGGCGCACGCCTCCAAGAGTGCCTGCTTGCGGCGCGCGAACTCGACTCCGCCGGCCTGTCGACGACGGTCGCCGATGCCCGGTTCGCCAAGCCCCTGGACACGGCGCTGATCGACCGGCTGGCACGCGAACACGAGGTGCTCATCACCGTCGAGGAAGGCTCGGTCGGCGGTTTCGGCAGCCATGTCCTCCACCACTTGGCGACATCCGGCGCCCTCGACCGCGGGCTCAAGGTGCGGCCGCTTGCCATGCCGGACCGCTTCGTCGACCACGACAAGCCGGAAAGACAATATGCAGCCGCTGGTCTCGATGCGGCGGGCATCGTGGCCGCGGTCTTCGGCGCCCTCAACCTCGAAGCCGGGCCGGCCTCGCTCAGGGCCTGACACGCCCGCGGCGGGACCGTCGCGATGATCGCCACGATCGGACCGGTCACCTCCCTCCTTGTCGGCGTCGCCTTTCTGATAAGCGGCCACGGGCTTCAGCTCACGCTCATCCCACTGCGCGCCTCAATCGAGGGCTGGTCTCCTTTCGAGATCGGCCTCATCGGTTCGGCCTACTATGTCGGCTTTGTCGCCGGCTGCCTCGCCGCGCCCTACCTCATCCTTCGCGCCGGCCACATCCGGTCCTTTGCCGCCTTCGTGTCGCTTTGCTCGGCGGTGACCATCTTCCAGGCGGTCGTCGTGGCCGTCATCCCGTGGATCGTTTTCCGGCTGCTTGTCGGCGTCGTCTTTGCCGGCCTCTACATGGTGACCGAAAGCTGGCTAAACGACCGTGCCACCAATCAGAACCGCGGCCGCATCATGTCGGCGTACATCGCCGTCAATTTCAGCGCCATCACCGTCGGCCAGTTCATGGTTACCCTCGCCGAGCCGACGTCGTTTATCCTGTTCGCGCTTGCCTCGATCATGGTGTCGCTCTCCGCGATCCCGGTCGCCCTCACCACCTCGGCGCAGCCGGCACCGCTTCCCATCGCTCGGCTCCGGCCGCGCGAGCTCTACGCCGCCTCGCCCGTCGGCATTGTGGGGGTGACGGTAGTCGGTGTCGCCAACGGCGCTTTCTGGGCGCTTGCCGCGGTGTACGCCGTGGGCGAAGGGCTCGGCAGCAACGAGGTCGCGATCTTCACCGGTCTCGCCACCATCGGCGGCGCGCTGGCACAGTGGCCGGCCGGGCGCATCTCCGACGGCGTCGACCGC
>DASSPO010000528.1:0-4376 GCA_035699585.1 Bauldia sp. | reverse complement strand
GGATCGAGGAAGGATTGTCGGTGGAGAAGGCGAGATACTCGATCACGTTCTTCTCGTCGGCTGTCTCGTAGACCTTGAAGAATTCGTCCTCGACGCCCGCGGTATAGACCGCCGATTCCCACTCGTTGGTCTTGCCGACATAGGCCGAAGGCAATGCGGTCGCGCGCAGGGTCGCATCGATCGTGCGCGCGAGATACTCCGCCCGTTCGACATAGCGGGCGAGCCAGTAAAGATTTTCTGCGGTGCGCGACAGCATGTTATTCGCCCAGCACCCACGTGTCCTTGGTGCCGCCGCCCTGGCTCGAGTTGACCACCAGCGATCCCTCATTGAGCGCCACCCGGGTGAGGCCGCCGGGGACGATCCGGATCTTGTCGGCGCCGGTGAGCACGAAAGGCCGAAGGTCGACGTGGCGCGGCGCGATACCCTCGTCGACAAACGTCGGGCAAGTGGAGAGCGCCAGTGTCGGCTGGGCGATGTAGTTCTCGGGATGAGCCCGGATCTTGTGGCCGAACTCCTCGCGCGTCGCCTTGTCCGACCGCGGGCCGATCAACATGCCGTAGCCGCCGGACCCGGCAACCTCCTTGACCACCAGTTCGTCGAGGTGGTCGAGCACATAGGCGCAGGCGTCTCTTTCGCGGCAGCGCCAGGTCGGGACGTTCTTCAAGATGGCGTCCTCGCCCAGATAGAAGCGCACGATCTCCGGCATGTAGGAATAGACAGCCTTGTCGTCGGCCACGCCGGTGCCGACCGCGTTGGCGAGAGTGACGTTGCCGGCCTGGTAAGCATTCATCAGCCCCGGCACACCGAGGGCCGAGTCAGGCCGGAAAGTGAGCGGATCGAGGAAATCGTCATCGACGCGGCGGTAGAGGACATCGACCCGCTTGAGGCCTTCTGTCGTGCGCATCACGACGACATTGTCCACGACGAGAAGGTCACGGCCCTCGACCAGTTCGATGCCGAGCTTGTCGGCGAGAAAGGAATGCTCGTAGTAGGCGCTGTTGAACGGGCCCGGCGTGAGCAGTGCGACGGTGGGCTCCGACTGCGCCGAGGGCGGAGCGACCGAAATCAGCGTCGCGAGCAGCTCCTCAGGATAGGTCTCGACCGGGTCGATGCGATGCTCGGCGAAGAGATCGGGGAAGACCCGCATCATCACTTCCCGGTTCTCCAGCATATAGGAGACGCCGGAGGGCGTGCGCGCATTGTCCTCAAGGACATAGAAGTCGTTTTCGCTGGTCCTCACCAAGTCGATGCCGGCAATGTGGACATAGACGTCATGATGAAGCTTCAGCCCGGCCATCTCGGGGCGATAGCAAGGGTTGCGGTAGATGAGGTCCTGGGGAACGACCCCGGCCTTTAGTATCTCGGCGGGTCCGTAGAGGTCGGCGAGAAAAAGGTTGAGAGTGCGGACCCGCTGTTCGAGCCCGTGCGACAGCCGCTGCCATTCCGTTCGGGTCAGGATACGCGGGATGATGTCGAAGGGGATGATTCGTTCCTCGGCCTCGTTCTGGCCGTAGACGGCGAAAGTGATGCCTATGCGTCGAAAAAGGAGTTCCGCCTCGAGGCGGCGGCGAGCGAGGCTTTCAGGGCTGGTCGTATCGATCCAATGCTTGAGGAAGGCGTAGCCGGGGCGGCTCGACCCGTCGGCAAGGGTCATTTCGTCGAATGCTGCGGGCATCGTCCTCCCCTGGCGGGCATGTCGAATTCTATCCTAGATCGGGAAGCAAGAAAGGAGCCAATAGGGCGGCGATTGCCCTGCTTTGGTTTGTGCAATCCGCAGTTTGCGCCTAGGATTTCGTTGTCACCACATCCCTCCTCCAGGATTCCCTCATGTCCGATCAGCCGACCATAGGCTGGGGCATCATTGGCCCCGGCAGCATCGCCAAGACCTTTGCCGACGCCCTGCCTCACTCCGCTACCGGGAGGCTCGTGGCGGTGGCCAGCCGCAATCCCGAAAAGCCAGTGATCAGGGAGTGGTTTTCGGGGGCGCGCATCCACGGCGGTTACGAAGCGATCCTCACCGATCCTGAGGTCGATGCGATCTACATCGCGACGCCCCACCTGGCGCACGCCGAATGGGCGATCAAAGCGGCGGAGGCCGGAAAGCACGTGCTGTGCGAGAAGCCGATCGCGGTCTCCGCCGCCGAGGCCGAGGCCATGATCGCGGCGGCGCGCCGCTCCGGGACGTTCCTCGGCGAAGCCTTCATGTATCGCCTCCACCCGATGACGGCGCGCATCGTCGATCTGGTGCGGCAAAAGACAGTAGGCGAACTGCGCATGATCCGAAGCAGCATCGGTTTCAACGTGGCCTACGATCCGACCCGCCGCCTCTTTGCCAACGAGACGGCGGGCGGCGCGATCCTCGATGTCGGCTGCTATCCGCTGTCGATGGCGCGGCTTCTTGCCGGCGCTGCGGCGGGGAAACCGTTCCTCGACCCGGTCAAGCTGTCGGGAGTTGCCCATTTCTGTGAGACCGGGGCCGACGATTGGGCGGTCGCGACGTTCGCGTTTCCCGGCGGCGTCATCGGCGAAACTGCGACGAGCATCGGTGTCACCCAGGAGAACGTGCTTCGCGTCTACGGCACCGAAGGCTGGATCGAGGTCAAGGACTTCTGGTTCGCGACCGGCAAGCAGGGCGGTAGCGCGAACATCGTGATCCACCGGAAAGACCGCGACCCCGAGACGATTGCGGTCGAGGAGAAGGGCTGGCTCTACGCCTTCGAGATCGATGCCGCGGGCGCGGCGATCCGCGGCGGCCGTCAGGAGTTCGCGCCGCCGGGAATGACCTGGGCCGACACGCTCGGCAACATGCGCGCCCTCGACGCCTGGCGGAAGTCGGTCGGACTCGAATACGAGTTCGAGAAGCCGCGAGCGAGCCGCGTGAAGGTCGACGGGCGTCCCCTGTCCCGGCCGAGCAAACCGATGCGGCGGCGAATGCTCCCCGCACTCGGACGCGAGGTCTCGGTGCTGGCGCTCGGCGGCGCGGACGTTCCGACCTACACGCAGATGGCGATCCTTTGCGACGCCTTCTATGAGGCCGGCGGCAACGTGCTCGACAGCGCATGGCTCTACGGCCAGGGACGCTGCGACCGTCTGTTCGGCGAATGGATGGCGGCACGCGGCGTTCGTGACGACATCGTGGTCATCGGCAAGGGCGCGCATTCTCCGCTCTGCTATCCCGACGTGATCGCGCGCCAGCTCACCGAGTCGCTCGACCGGCTGAAGACCGACATGATCGACATCTACTTCATGCATCGCGACAACCCGGAAGTGCCGGTGGGCGAGTTCGTCGATGCGATGGACGCCGAGGTCCGTGCCGGTCGTATCAAGATCTATGGCGGGTCCAACTGGAGCCGGGAGCGGATGGAGGCAGCCATCGCCCACGCGGAACGAAACGGCCGGCAGCCACCGAACGCGATTTCCAACAACTTCTCTCTTGCCGAGATGGTCAACCCCGTCTGGACGGGGGTGATGTCGTCCTCGGACGACGCCTGGAAGGCGTGGCTCCGCAAGAACCAGATGCCGCTTTTCGCGTGGTCGAGCCAGGCGCGGGGTTTCTTCACGGACCGTGCCGGCCGCGACAAGCGCGATGATCCCGAACTCGTGCGCGCCTGGTACAGCGACAAGAACTTCGCCCGCCGCGACCGTGCCATCACGCTCGCGGAACGGCTCGGCAAGAGCCCGCTACAGGTGGCGCTCGCCTATTGCATCCACCAGGATTTTCCCGTGATCCCGCTGATCGGCCCGCTCGCTCTGGGCGAACTGGAAAACTCGCTCGAAGCGCTCGATATCGAGCTTACCCCGGGCGACGTGCGCTGGCTGGAACAGGGGTGATTCACAACCGTCGCGCCACAATCTCCGCCAGGCTCACGAGCTTCGCGCGGGCGTCGGGCGTGGGGTCGAGAGCGTTCATGCTGGAAGCAAGCGAAAAGGTCAGGTCGCCCTTACGGACATGGACGCTGCTCCCGTCCCACAACGCGGCATCGCCGATCGGAAGCGGTTCCGGTGCCGGAAGGTCGGAATATTCCTCGGCGATCGTCTGGAAAGCTTCCATATAGCCAGTGGCGCCGGAGCCGCCCGGCGGCCATGACCACACTATCACGGACAGGGTTGGCCCAAGCCTGCCATCGGCCGGCGACCAGAAGCATGTGGTCATCCGTCCCTGGTTGTCGCCGCCTCCCATAGGCGCCTGCTCTGTCGCAACAAGCGTCTGGCCGAAGGCGGCCGCAACCTCACCGGCGGCGAGAAGCGGACAGGCGGCGATCTCGGCCGGTGAGGCGGCCGATACGCTTCCCGGCGAGTGGACCGCGAAAAGGAATAGGGCGGCCGCCGCGGTGATCGTGAAGCGACGTGAGATCGTCGCTGAACTCGATGGTGA
>DASSPO010000527.1:0-9645 GCA_035699585.1 Bauldia sp. | reverse complement strand
GAAAAGACGCTCGCGACGCACTCGTACATCGCCGAGCCCGGGCTCGCGATGGCGATCTTCCTCTCCCTCAAGCTCGGCAAGCCGCTCCTGCTCGAGGGCGAGGCCGGGGTCGGCAAGACCGAGATCGCCAAAGTGCTCGCC
Organism: Bauldia sp.; assembly: GCA_035699585.1. Taxonomy (GTDB): domain Bacteria; phylum Pseudomonadota; class Alphaproteobacteria; order Rhizobiales; family Kaistiaceae; genus Bauldia. The sequence goes on along the minus strand of DASSPO010000527.1, from coordinate 9,504 downwards.
GGGCAGCTCGGGCGAAAGCTAATCCGCCTCCAGTGCTATGAAGGGCTCGATGCGGCGAACGCCGTCTACGAATGGAACTACGCCGCGCAGATGATCGAAATCCGCGCGGCGGAAGCGGCGGGCAATGCCGACCGGGAAACGCTCGTCTCCGATGTCTTCGCCGAACGCTTCCTGATCCGCCGGCCGCTGCTCCAGGCGCTCGATCCCAGCCCGGCCGGGCCGCCGGTGCTGCTCATCGACGAGCTCGATCGCGCCGACGAGGCCTTCGAGGCCTACCTGCTCGAGATCCTCGCCGACAATCAGGTGACCATCCCCGAGCTTGGCACGATCCGCGCCGTATCGCCGCCGATCGTCATCGTCACCACCAACCGCACCCGCGAGATCCACGACGCGTTGAAGCGGCGCTGTCTCTATCATTGGATCGACTATCCCGATTTTGCCCGCGAGCTGGAGATCGTGCGGACCCGAGTCCCGGGGGCGGGGGAACGCCTGTCGCGCGAGGTCGTCGCTTTCGTCCAGCGCCTGCGCCGCGAGGGGCTGTTCAAGAATCCCGGTGTCGCCGAGACGCTCGACTGGGCGGCAGCGCTCGCGACCCTCGACCAGGCGTCGCTCGACTCGCGCACCGTCGTCGACACGTTGGGTGTGCTTCTGAAGTACCAGGACGACATTGTTCGTATCGACCCGGCGCGCGCCGACCGGCTGATCGAGGAGGCGCGGGCGGACGCGGCAGCATGAACGGCGGCATTGCCGACCAGGTGGTCCGCTTCGCGCGCGCGCTTCGCCGTGCGGGTATTGCCGTCGGCCCGGCCGCGGTGGTGGACGCCCTCAAGGCGGTGGAAATAGCAGGCGTCGCCCGGCGCGAGGACTTCTACTGGGCGCTCCACGCCATCCTCGTCACCCGCCGCGACCAGCATGCCGTTTTCGACGAGGTCTTCCGCCTTTTCTGGCGCCCGGCGCTTCGCGCCGGACTGCCGGTCGTCAATGAGAGCGAAGGAAGGACCGACGAGCCTCGGGCACCACCCGCGGAGCGCCGTGCGGCCGAAGCCGTGTTCGAGGCGCTGTCGGAAAACGACATGCCGCGGCGGCCGGAGATCGAGATCGATGCCCGTCTTTCCGCTTCGGAGAACGAGGCGCTGAAACGGCGCGACTTCGCGCAGATGAGCGCCGCCGAAATCGCCGAGGCCGAGCACCAGATCGAACGCCTGATCATGCCCGACGAGCGGGTGGCGACGCGGCGCATGCGACCCTCGCCGGCCTCGGGCCGGATCGACGCGCGACGGACGCTGCGCGCGAGCCTCCGCGCCGGCGGCGACCTGATCCTGCTTCGCCGCCGTCGCCGTGAGCGACGCCAGCCGCCCATCGTCGCACTCTGCGACATCTCGGGATCGATGAGCGCCTACACACGGGTGCTTCTCCATTTCCTCCATGCGCTCGGGCGGGCGCGGCGTGTGACCACGTTCCTGTTCGGTACCCGACTCACCAACGTCACCCGACAGCTCCGTCATCGCGACGTCGACGAGGCGCTGGCGGCGACGTCGGGGGCGGTCCCCGACTGGTCGGGCGGAACGCGAATTTCGGCGGCGCTCGACGCCTTCAACCGGTTGTGGTCGCGGCGGGTGCTGGGACAAGGGGCTATCGTGATCCTCGTCACCGACGGGCTGGAGCGCGAAGGGGTGGAAGATCTTGGCGCCGCGATGGACCGACTGCACCGCTCGTGCCGGCGGCTGATCTGGCTCAACCCGCTCCTCGGCTACGAGGGCTTCGAGGCCAAGGCGAGCGGCATCCGCACGATGCTGCCGCATGTCGACGAGGTGCGGTCGATCCACTCGCTCGAATCGGTCGCCGACCTATGCCGTGCGCTGGAAGGCGAGGGAGGGGCGGCAGGCGATCCGCGGCGGTGGCTCGAGGCGGCATGAGCGGCGGGCGGACCGCGCCGCACGATCGCGCCCGAAGGGCCTGCATCGGGGAGAGACGGACCGGTGACGCTTAGCGGCGGTCCCCCCTTTGGAGAACGCGCCGGGATCGTTATATTCATTCGTACAGATCGGTCGCGCGAGGATGCCATGGATACCGCAATCGCCCCCAGTCTCGATGTGCTCGCCACGGCGGAAGCCTGGAAAAGCGCCGGCCGCGACGTCGCGCTGGCCACGGTTGTGGAAACCTGGGGTTCGGCGCCACGCCCGGTGGGAAGCCACCTCGTCGTTGACGGCGACGGCAACTTCGAGGGCTCGGTATCGGGCGGCTGCGTCGAAGGCGCCGTGGTGGCCGAGGCGATCGACGTGATCGGAGACGGCAAGCCGCGCATGCTCGAATTCGGCGTCGCCGACGAGACGGCCTGGCGCGTGGGTCTTTCCTGCGGCGGGCGTATCAAGGTCTATGTGGAAAAGCTGGACTGAGGTTGTGGCGAGGCGGCCGGCGATATCCGGGGCACGCTCCGAGCGAATCGCGCAGATGCTCGATGTCCACATGAACATGGTCCACAAGGCGAGCGCCCAATGAAACTTGACGTCCTCCGGCGCCTCAACGCGGTGCGAGCGGAGCGTCGCGCCGCCATCCTCGTCACCGACCCGGCAACCGGCGACGCGCGTCTCGTGGTCGAAGCCGACGGCTATGACGGCGACCCGCTGCGCGAGGAGCTGGCGGCGCGATTCCGCTCCGGCGTCTCCGGCATTGTCGAGGCGGGCGGGAAGAGCCTGTTCATGACCGTGGAGCTGCCGCCGCCTCGGTTGGTTTTGATCGGCGCGGTGCACATCAGCCAGGCCCTGGCGCCGATGGCGAAGATCGCCGGTTTCGATGTGACGATCATCGACCCGCGCACCGCGTTCGCCACACCGGAGCGGTTCCCCGATCTGCGGCTGGTGGCGGAGTGGCCCGACGACGCGATCCCCCGGATCGGTTTCGACGAATTCACAGCGGTGGCGGCATTGACACACGACCCCAAAATCGACGATGGCGCGCTGATTGCGGCGCTCAGGGCCGGTTGTTTCTACGTCGGCGCGCTCGGCAGCCGGAAGACGCATGCACGCCGCATCGAGCGGCTTCGTGCCGCGGGCGCAAGCGAGGCCTCGCTCGCCACCATCCACGCGCCGATCGGCGTGCCAATCGGCGCGCAGTCCCCCGCCGAGATCGCCGTGGCCATCCTTGCCGAAGTGATCAGCGCCCTCCGGAATCGCGGCGCGAGAGAGAAAGAGGCAGCAGCGTGAAGTTCGGTCCGGTCGCTCTGGCTGATGCCGAGGGAGCGATCCTGGCGCATTCGGTGCGGCATGCGGGGGGCGTCATCAAGAAGGGGACGGTGCTCGAGGCTGCCGATATCACGGCGCTTCGCGGGGCCGGCATCGGCGAGGTCATCGCGGCGCGGCTCGAACCGGCCGATGTACATGAGGACGAGGCGGCAATTCGCCTCGCCCGTGCCGTCGCAGGCGACGGGGTGACGGTCGAGCGGCCATTCACCGGGCGGGCGAACCTTTACGCGGCCTCGGCGGGCGTCCTGCTGGCCGACCGCGAGCGGATTCTCAGGCTAAATCGCATCGATCCGGCGATCACGATTGCCACCCTCCCTGAATTCGCCGTCGTGGAACCCGGTCGCATGATTGCGACGGTGAAGATCATCCCGTTCGCCGTCGATGGGGCGAGCCTTGTCGCGGCGGAAGGATTCGCCGGCGGGGCGATCCGCGTCGCGCCGTTCCGGACGTTCAAGGTCGGGCTGGTCGCAACGACCTTGCCGTCGCTCAAGCCGTCGGTCATGGACAAGACACGGCGTCTCCTCGAGGAGCGCCTCGGGCGGGCGGGAGCCCGGCTCCACAGGGAGATCCGCGTCGGCCACGACGCGGCCGCCGTTTCCACGGCGCTCACGACGCTGAGGTCCGACGGCTGCGATCTCCTCATCGTCTTCGGCGCCTCGGCGACGGTCGACGCGGGCGACGTCGTGCCGGCGGGAATTGTCTCCGCCGGTGGGCGGCTCGTCCATTTCGGCATGCCGGTCGATCCAGGAAACCTGCTCGTCCTCGGCGACCTCGGCAGAGTGCCGGTGATCGGCGCGCCGGGTTGCGCACGAAGCCCGAAGGAGAACGGATTCGACTGGATCCTCTACCGGCTGCTCGCCGGGCTCAAGGTAACGGCGGAAGACATCACCGCCCTCGGGGTCGGAGGGCTGCTCATGGAAATCGTATCGCGCCCGCAGCCGCGCAGAAGCGACGATTCGCCGGCCGAAAGCGGCGAACCGAGAGTCGCGGCGATCGTCCTCGCGGCGGGGCAGGGACGCAGGATGGGCGGCACCAACAAGCTCGCGGCCACCATCGGCGGAAGACCGCTGGTGCGGATTGCGGCGGAGGCGGCACTTTCGAGCCGGGCGGCCCCGGTGGTGATCGTCACCGGCCACGAGCCGGACAATGTGCGCGCCGCGCTTGACGGGCTCGATGTGCGCCTGGTCCACAATCCCGACTACGGCGACGGGCTCTCCACTTCCCTCCGACGAGGTGTTGCGGCCCTGCCGGAAGACGTGGACGGCGCGGTGGTGCTGCTTGCCGACATGCCGGGCGTCGATGCGGCAATCATCGACCGGATGATCGGCGCTTTCGATCCCGCGGGCGGGACGCTGATCGTCGTTCCGACCTTCGACGGCAAGCGCGGCAACCCGGTGCTCTGGTCGCGCCGTTTTTTCCCCGATCTCATGGCCGTCTCGGGCGATACCGGGGGACGCCATCTCATCGGAGAGAATCCCGAAGCGGTGGCCGAGCTCGAGATCGGTGCGGCGGTGGCCTTGGACGTGGACACGCCGGAGGCGCTTGCCGCGGCGGGCGGCACGGCGACCTGACCGGGGTTATCAGCACTCCCCGGAGCTTGCTGCCAATCCATTGATTTCACGAATTTTTTCGCGTTCGCCGGATTGATTTTCGGCGCGTCCGGCAGGAACCTCGCTTGTCGGCTCGCCGTTTGCATGAACGGAACGGCGGGTTAACGCAAAGGAAGAAAGGCCATGCCAGAAATCGATCTCGACCGGAAATGGGATGCCTACGGTCTGACGACGGCGCACATTCTCTACGGAATGCCCGACCACCCCTCGCTGCTTCAGACCTACGTGTGGCAGGCGTACGACCTCGCCCCGCAATTTCCCGAACTCCGCCGGTTTCTCGATTTCTGGCAACGCGAACTCGAAGGTCCGCTCCATTCCGTGACCGTCGCCCACAAGCGCCTGATCCGCGCCGGCGAGTACCGGTCGATCACCACGGAGCTCCGCCTGCATTGATACCAACCGCGGCCGCGTGGTGGCCGACGGCCGAGTGAGCCGGAGGCGGCCATGCGGCGCATGCTCATTAAGTTCGACCGGGTGGCGATCACCGCCGCCCTCCACGACACGCCGACGGCGGACGCGGTGTGGGCGGCGCTGCCCTTCGAGGCGACGGCGCTCACCTGGGGCGACGAAGTCTATTTCGAGACGCCGGTTTCGGCCGAACGCGAGGCAGGCGCCCGGGCTGTCGTGGAGGCGGGCGAGATAGCCTTCTGGACGGACGGCGATGCGATCGCCATCGGCTTCGGGCGGACTCCAGTGAGCCGAGGCGACGAGATCCGCCTCGCAAGCCCGGTCAACGTCTTTGCGACAACCGACGACGATGTGAAGCGGCTGAAGCAGGTCCGCAGCGGCGAAGGCGTCCGCGTCACTCGTGCCAAGGACGGAGCCTAGCCCCGTCCGACAAACGGCATCTTCGTCGCCATCACGGTCATGAACAGGACGTTGGCCTCGAGCGGCAGGCTCGCCATGTAGACCACAGCATTGGCGACGTGGGCGGGGTCCATGCGCGGCTCGACGGCCAGGCTGCCATCGGCCTGAGGAACGCCCTCGGCCATTCTTGCCGTCATCGGAGTCGCCGCGTTGCCGATGTCGATCTGGCCGCAGGCGATGTCGAAGGGCCGGCCGTCGAGCGCGGTCGACTTGGTGAGGCCGGTGATGGCGTGCTTGGTGGCGGTGTAGGGGGCCGAATTCGGCCGCGGCGTGGTCGCCGAGATCGACCCGTTGTTGATGATGCGCCCGCCGCGCGGCGCCTGCGCCTTGAACATGCGGAAGGCGTGCTGGGTGCAAAGAAACGCGGCGGTCAGGTTCACGTCGACCACGGCCTGCCATTGCTCGAAGGTGATCTCCTCAAGCGGCACGCCCGGCGCGCCGATGCCGGCATTGTTGAAGAGAAGATCGAGCCGCCCGAAGGTAGACCTGATCCGGTCGAAGACGGATGCGACGCCGTCGGGCTTGCCGACATCGGCGGGAACAACAAGCGTTTTCGCGCCAAGCGCCGAGGCCTCCTTTGCCACCTCGTCGAGCGGCTCGCGGCGGCGGCCGGTAAGCGCAACGGCGAAGCCGGCTCCAGCCAGGCCAAGGGCGACCGCGCGGCCGACGCCGCTTCCCGCCCCGGTGATCAATGCGACCTTGTCGGCCATGACGTCCCCCTTGTGCTCCCATGCATCGGCTGCTTGCTTAACCGATCGCTCGACGACGGCCAACCGACTTCGACCGCGATGCTCGGCAGGCGGAGCCGCCGGGCGATAGCCCGAAGCACCCACGAGATCATGCAGGCCGACATTGATGACTTGCGATCGAACGGCTTCACCGATCCCCAGATCGCCAACATCGCGCCCTGCGCCTCGCTGCGCTGCTTCATCAGCCGCTACTTCGAAGCCACCGGCGCCGCGCTAGCGCGGCGGGTATGGCGGCGGCGGGATGGCCTGGTGCGCGGCGCGGAGCGCCGCGGACCACTTCTCGCGAAGATCGTGGAAGTATGGCTCCGTTTCGTCGATGCGGAACACGGTGTCGGCGGTGAAGGCATCACGGCGGATGGTGAGGATGTCGATCGGGAGACCGACGGAAAGGTTGGACCGGATGGTCGAATCCATCGAGATCAGCCCGAGCTTGAGGGCGTCGGCCAGCGAAGTGTCGGACTTGATCGAGCGGTCGAGGATCGGCTTCCCGTATTTGTGCTCGCCGATCTGGAGATAGGGCGTATCGGCGGTCGCCTCGATGAAGTTGCCGGCGGCATAGATCATGAACAGGCGGAGCCGGCCGCCCTTGATCTGCCCACCGAGGAGAATGGTCACATCGAAGGCGCCGGATTGGCTCTGCTCCTTGGAGAGGTTGCCGATCCGATGGACCTCACGGATCGCGCGGCCGACAAGCTGCGCCGCGCCAAACATGGTATCGACGCCCATCAACCGCTCGTTCTCGCCGGTCTCCGTATTGCGGAAACCTTCGGTAACCATCGAAAGCACCGATTGGGCGACGGAGAGATTGCCGGCCGAAGCGAAACCGATCGCCCGCTCGCCGGGCGTTTCGAACAGGTAGAGTTTCCGGAACGTCGCAATGTTGTCGACCCCGGCATTGGTGCGGGTGTCGCCGATCATCACAAGTCCGTCGCGGACCAGGATACCAACGCAATAGGTCATGGCCTTCCGTCACCCCCCGATTCCGGCCGCGGAACATTCGGGCCATCCCCCGCTGCTGGCAATGGAAAAAAGGGTCTCCGTCATCGTCCCCCGCGCGAGGAATCGTGGACGATGACCCTGACCGCCAGCGTCTCGCCCGAGCCGCCGTAGCGGGTGCCCCGCACCGGGGCAGCGCCGAGATAGTCGAGGCCCACGGCGACGCGGACATAGGCGTCGGTGGGAGAGACCCCGTTTGCCGGGTCGAAGCCGATCCAGCCAAGGTTCTCGACCCGGGCCTCTGCCCAAGCATGGCCGGCGCCCTGGGCATCCGCAGTCTGAATCTGCACTCGCCCGGCCTGCGACTGCAGCCGGCTCAGGGCCGGCTGATAGAGGTAGCCCCCGACGTAGCGCGCCGGGTGGCCGAGGTGGCGCGCCGCCGCGACGAAGACGTGGGCGAAGTCCTGGCAGACACCATGGCCGTGGGCGAAGGCTTCCGCGGCGCTGGTGCCGGTGTCGGTGGCATTGACGTCGAACCGCATGTGGCGGTGGATCGCAAGCATCAGGGCGTGAAAGACGTCGAGCGGGTTGGAACCCGCGCCTTTGGCGACGTCCTCGGCGAAGGCGCGGATGCTTTCGTCCGCCGCAGTGAGCGGCGTCTCGCGGAGAAACACCCCGACGGGGAGCCGCTCCACCTGGTCGCGAACGATGCCGTTCATGTCCATCGTCTCGACCTCGCCCTCCGCCGTGATCACCAGGCCGTCGAGCGGCCCTTCGACGGTGAATGAGTGCACACGGTTGCCGAACGGGTCGGTCGCTGCCTGGAGCCGGCAGTCGCGATCGATGTCTATTCGCCAGTTGATGACGAACTGGCCATCGTGGCCGCGCGGTGTCAGCCGCAGGATCTGGATGGCGCGGCTTGCCGGTGACGCATAGCGGTAGATCGTCTCGTGCAGGATGCGGAGGCGCATGCGAACGGCTCAGACCAGGTACTGCTCGGTGATCGCGTCGCCGAGCCTGGCGTTATCGGCGATGAACTCGGTGAGGAACTCATGCAGGCCCTTGCTTTGAAAGATGTCGGAGATGCTCGCGTTCTGGAGCCGGGTGCGGATCGAGCGCGCGGTGCGCTGCGCCTGTCCCTGCCGGCCATAGGCCTGGGACAATTCGTCGAGATACGAAGCGAGGTTGGCGTAACAGCTCGCAATGGAGCGCGGCATCTGGTCGTTGAGGATGAGAAGATCGGCGATCAGCCAGGGCTTGAGGCTGTCGTGATAGACCCAGCGATAGGCGGTCAGCGCCGAAACCGAGCGGAGAATCGAGGCCCATTGGAAATAGTCGAGGCCGCCCCCGACATTGGCCTCGTTGGGCAGGAGCACGTGGTACTTCACGTCGAGGATGCGGGCCGTGTTGTCGGCGCGCTCGAGGTAGAAGCCGAGGCGGAGGAAGTAGTAGACGTCGTTGCGAAGCATCGTGCGGTAGGCCGATCCGTCGAAACGAAGGCAAGCCTCCTTGACGCCGTTGAGGAAGACATTGAGTGCCTGGCGGTCCATCCTGGTTCCGTCGAAGCGCTTCAGTTCGATCCAGGCGCCGTTGATCGCCTCCCACATTTCCGCGGTGAGCGCGGTTCGCACCGAACGCGCGTTGTTGCGTGCGGTCTCGAGGCAGGACCGGATGCTTGAGGGATTCAGCGTCGAAAAGGCGAGGAAATCGATGACCGCGTCGCGTTCCGGCGCGCTGTGGCTCATCCCGAACGAGTAAAGCGCGCCGGCCGCGGCCAGAGCCGACTCCCACTCGTTGGTGCGGGCCTGATAGGCGAGGGGTAGGGTGGTGAGGCGGCTTGCCGCGTCGATGATCCGCGCCGCGTTGTCGGCGCGCTCGACGTAGCGCCCCAACCAGAAGAGCGTGTCGGCGGTCCGACTCAGCATCGTCCCAAATGCCCGCAGCCGTGCAGCACCGGAGGTTGCGTGCACGGCCCCGTCCGAGCCTGAATCGTAGGCGTGAAAATTCGCCTGCGAGCGGCGGCCCGAGAGGCGCGCCCGCTCATCGGGGAACGCAGAGTTCGAGCCGACCGACGCGACAGCCGACGACGGCCGATGGTGC
>DASSPO010000526.1:0-2333 GCA_035699585.1 Bauldia sp. | reverse complement strand
TGAAGCGGTCGGCGATGCATAGTGCGACATCCGCCTTCGTGTACGCAGAACTCCAGAGCCGAGGAGATGGAGATGAGTAAACGACCCCACCGGCTGACTACAACAGGCGGAAGCGACGAGCGGAAAGGGCGATCGATGATCGCTCCGCTACTACGGTTCGATGTCGCCGAGGAAGCCGCCCGCCTGCGTACCGAAGTTGAATATCTCGACGGTGATCGGAACGCCAAGACACTGTTCAAGGCCGGAGCCTTTCGACTCGTTCTCCTCGCATTCCGCGGCGGTGCGGACTTTGACGAGAACGACCAGCGCGGGAGCCTGGCCCTCCATGCGCTCGAGGGTCGTGTAGCGCTGCGCGTCGGGGAGGAAGCGATCGAGATCGGCGCCGGCGAGGTGGCCGTCGTCGCGCCCGACCATCCATGGACGGCGGTCGCCTTAAGCGACGGCCTTCTCATGATCCACCTCTCCTGGCCGCCCGTTCCGGGGTCCGTCGTTGACGTGCGATAAGGCGCCCGGGTCAGCTTTCGTGACGCCTTCTCTGCTGTGATGGCTGGCAGGCGCGGCATTCACCGCGTGTTCATGTGTGTTACGCCAGATGCCCATCCGCCGAAGCGACCATTGACCCATGAACAGCCTTGGTCTCCCAGCTCGTCGACCCATCCCGATCCGCGCCCCAGCCGACCCCAGCGGCTACGTAGCAAGGCGACTCTCGTCGCTTCTGCTCGTGCCCGCGGCGGTAGTAGGCGGAGTGGCGGCAACGGTGCTCGACGGTGCCGGGGTACCGGTCCCCTTCTCCCTGGCGATCGGTCTCGTGCTGTTCGTCGCGGTGGCGACGCTCCTAACGAGCGTCGCCGCTCGCGGTACAAGCGTGCCGTCGTCGGAAACTGACGGGGACTGGCTTCGCGTCTGGAGTCAGAAGTCGCAGCTAGGCCCTGATCCCGAGCAAGTCATCGGTCGGCACACCGGGGCGCGCATCTAGCCACCCCAGAAGCTCGATTTGCTCTCGAGAGCCCCCCGACGTCGAAGGGTCTGTACCTGCGCCACCGGATCTCAGGCTTCGGACTTGAGCAGCGACCTAATTCCGGCGCCAGACCACACAGCACATGCCTGGTTGGCGGTCAACCTCCGCACGGATCCCGTTGGCGCGCAGCCCGGCGATGACGCCGTCCATGAGCGACAGGTTCATGCCGCACACGAGATCCCGCTGCGTTTGCGCGATCGCGTCGAACGGGCAGTTCCGAAGGGCGATGACGTCCTGATCGCCAGTCATCGGCTCGAAGCCGGCGGCATTGAGCACGTCGACCGCGGCCGCAATGAGAGCGGACCTGCTCGGACGCGGCCCGGCCCGCCGCCGCGCCTCGACTCCAAGGCTCTCGCCATACGAGTGGGCAGCCGCGTCGAGTGCCTGACTCGTGGACGTCGTCCCGGCACGGCCTGCTGCGAGCGCCTCGGCGAACAGGCGCGCGGCGATCTCGTAGTTGCGGGCAGGAAGCGTCAGCTCAACTTCACGGGTCGATCGGCTGTAGAGCTTCGCCGGCCGTCCCGCTCCCGGGCCGGCTCGACCGGAAAGCCGCCGAAACGTGACGTCGAGCAGGCCGGCGTCAACGAGTCGGTCCAGGTGGAAGGCAGCAAGCGGCCGGCCAATGTCGAGAGCTTCCGCCGCGGCATCCCGTCCGACCGGTTCCAGTTGATCCGAAACGTAGGCATACAGGGCGCGCCGGACGGGCTCCGCGAGGACCGCGACATCCTCGATGGCTTGGTTCTGGTGTGGGTTCATGCCCCCATTCTAGATCGTCGCTCGTTCTATAACAAGGCGGCCCTATTGAAAGTGATGCGAACCAAGGAAACCACAGTAATGCTAGGTTGCACTACTCTTAGAAACACCAACCTCTGACGATGAAGGAACGCTGATGTCCATCCCGACACGTTCGGTTGCCTTAGACGAGGCAGAAGACGGCCTGTCGCCCTTCCGCCTGCCGAGCCCGCCCGCGCCGAGCGCGCGCCAGATCTCCGATGCCGATTGGGTCCGGTACGAGGCCAACATCGCCGAGATCTTCGGTGCACTCGGCCTCGACATGAGCACTCCCGGGACTGCGACGACGCCGCGCCGCTTCCTGCGCGCCATGTTTGACGCGACCGACGGCTACGAGGGTGACCCGAAGTTGTTGACGGCCTTTCCGACGGAATGCCACGGCGGGGCCAACTGCGAGCTGGCCCAGGTGATCGAGGGGCCGATTCCATTCTTTGCGCTGTGTGAGCATCACGCGCTTCCGTTCATGGGGCAGGCCTACGTCGGGTACGTCGCGCACGAGGGGATCATTGGCATCAGCAAGCTC
>DASSPO010000525.1:0-5124 GCA_035699585.1 Bauldia sp. | reverse complement strand
AGGCGGCTGTCGACGCGATACGCCGGGAGTATCCTGACTACGAATAACCACCGCGAGGAATCTGATCGAAAGGCGTGAGATTCACTTGACCAGCACGCGGCTATCGATTTCGGCCACGTTTGTGACGCCGGTCAATGCCATGGTGACGTCGAGCTCCTTGCGGATGATCTCGATCGCGGTGGCGACGCCAGCCTCACCACCAGCGCCTAGACCATAGATATAACTCCGGCCGATCAGGCAGCTCTTCGCGCCGAGTGCCAGGGCGCGCATCACGTCCAAGCCAGAGCGAATTCCGCCATCGAACATCACCTCGACCTCTGAGGCTATGGCATCGGAGATTCGTGGAAGCATCGAGATCGTCGAGGCCCCGCCATCGAGCTGCCTGCCGCCATGGTTGGAGACCACGATCGCCGCTGCCCCTGTCTTTGCGGCGAGCCGAGCATCCTCGACATCGAGGATGCCTTTGATAATCAGCTTGCCTGGCCAAAGACTTCGAACCCACTCCACATCCGTCCAGTTCAGGCTGGAATCGAATTGGTGGGCGATCCACTCCGCCAGCGCTCTGACGCCGGCTTCACCCTTCACGTGGCCCGCGAGGTTGCCGAAGGTCCATCGCCTTGCCGTGAGCACGCTGTAGGCCCAGCGGAGCTTGGCTGTCATGTTGAGAAGGTTCCGAAACTTGAGCGACGGCGGAACCGAAAGCCCGTTCTTGGTGTCGGCGTGGCGTTGTCCCAGGACCTGAAGATCGACGGTAAGCATGAGCGCGCTGCACCGCGCGGCTACGGCGCGCTCGATGAGCGAGCGCACAAAGCCCCGATCGCTCATGACATAGAGCTGGAACCAGAAGGGCTCATCGACGGCCGCAGCGACGTCTTCGATGGAGCAGATCCCGAGCGTGCCGAGCGTGTACGGGATACCGGCCGCTTGCGCGGCGCGGCATGCAAGGATCTCCCCGTTACCGTGTTGGAGACCGCCCAATCCTATCGGGGCCAGCGCGATCGGCAGCGCAGCCTTCTCGCCGAGGATCGTCGTGCTGGTGTCTCGGGCCGAAACATCCACCAGCACCCGTTGCCGAAGCTTGACTTGCTTCAGATCCTGTCGGTTCGCGCGCAACGTCTGCTCGGAGTAGGAGCCGGAGTCGGCGTAGCCGAAGAAGGCTCGGGGAACCCGGCGTCGCGCGGCCTCTCTGAGGTCGCCGATGCAGGTCATGTTCTTCATGACGGTTGGCGGCGGCCGAATCGGCGTTGCGCTAACACTCGAGTCGCCGCCTCGTCCCTGGCGATGCAGTTTCTGCACAATCGCGTCCATTAAAAAGAACCCCGACAAATGGCAGCGTCACAATCATCGGACGACGACGCAACGGAGATGTAAACTCACTAACGGGTATACATCCGCGTTAAGGGAGATTTCATGCCACGGTCCGCCGAAAAGACCCGCCGCCGGATTCTCGAGGCCGCATACCAGCTCTTCTATCGCAAGGGCTTCGGACGTGTCGGAGTTGATGAAATCGCCAACCTTGCGGATATTACCAAGCGGACGCTCTACTACCACTTCGAGAGCAAAGACCAGCTTCTAGGGGCGGTTCTCGAATTTCAGCACGGCCTTGCTTTGGCGCGTATTCGCAAGCAATTGGTGCGACGTTCCGGCAGCGCGCAACAAATCGTCACCGACCTATTTGCCGAACTAGCCGAATGGTCGACGAAGCCTGGTTGGACTGGAGCCGGGTTCACGCGCCTTGCTATGGAGCTGGCCGATATGCCAGGCCATCCTGCTCGCGTTGCAGCACGCAGACATAAGGTAGCGGTCGAAGGCTGGTGGACCAATGTTCTGAAGGGAGCCGGAGTCGAGTCGGCAAAGGAGCGCGCGAGAGAGTTGGTCATCCTGCTTGAGGGCACGACGGCGCTGATCCTGATTCATGGTGACCGCAGCTATGCCCAAGTTGCGGCTGAGGCCGCAAAAAAACTGATCGGCCACCCCGGGGTGGTAGAAATCAAGAGCCTGGATCGCTCAACGCGACGCACGCCCACACATCAGAGGCGCCCTTAGGGAAAACGAAGAGCATTTCAGCGCGCCGTGGCATCGGACTTGCCGATCTTAGTCTGGCACGAGAGCGGGCAGTTCGGCCGCTGAGCTACCGCAATTCGGGCATCGTCCGCGCGAGGCACGGCGTCGGGCGGGAATGAGGCAAACATCCGTGAATTGCCAGATCGCTGCCTATCAGGACTTAAGTAATCACGTTCGAGGATCGGTGAAGAGGTCTCGTACGAATGGCCGAAGCATGCCTACTAGCGATCGCTTTTCTTCGTCGTCCGTCTCGGGAAAATCACCCAACCGCCCGTGGTTTCCGCTCTCCCAAGGATCCATCGGCGGTCACTGTGTTCATCCATTTGTGCGAAACCGCACTCGAATGCCTTCGAGGTCAATTCCGTCGACAGCCGTAGTCCAAGTGGTACCAGCTTGAGCCGGCATCGCTTGAGTCAAGGTACCGGTTGTGATGATTTCACCAGCCCTGATGGGCTCGGTGCCGGGATACTCCTCTATCTCACGCAACAGGAATCGGAGCGCATCAAGGGGGCCACCCAGCACGTCACGACCCTGCCCTCGCGCCTTAATCATATTGTCCTGCATGAGCTCGATTGAGAAACTCGAAAGCATCTGTGCCCAAGCACGGCCATTTTCTGAGATAGGTCGAGGTTTCCCGATAAGCAGTCCGGCATGAACGCCGAAGGCTGCTACTGCGTCGGCCGCGGTAAACACCCATCCTGGAAAGATCGAGTAGACGATCTCGAAGCCCTGAGCGACCCAATCAACGCAGGCGAGAAGTTCCTCATCCGAGGTGCCGAGCCGAGGCTCTCGTGCCAAGTGAAGCACGACCTCGGGTTCGATACGTGGCTCGCTGAGACCATCCAATGAATAACTCTCACCCACTTCAGAGAGAGCGTGGACAGTGCTGTCGTATAGATAACCCCAAATCGGACCAGTGAGGCCATAGCCGCTCCAGACGGTACGGTTCGTGAAACCTATCTTGCGACCCACGACGGTTTCACCACGAGCGACGCGCAAACCGCGGACCTTTGCGGCAATTCGGTACGCGTCACTCAGACAGAAATCGGGAAAACGAGTTGAGAATGGCGCGATCTGGCGCCCAGTGCCCAACAGGGCGACGACCTCTGTTGCTACATCATCGATCATGCCACGACCCCAACCTGATATTGAACCGCCCGGGGTCTGCCGCGGGCCGTTTGGTTGAGTCAGGCCGCCAGACCCGGTGCGGTTCTTATCCGGCTTCGAATAAAGCCCGCGATTGACATATACAACGAAATGCTGAATTCTGAATTCTGAATTTGGCCTGTGGGATGCACATGGACCCGTTGACTTCCCCTCCAAGTCTTATCGACCAGGTCTATCAGCGTTTGGTCGACGCAATCGCTGACGGCAGTCTGGCGCCGAACGAAAGAATCACCCAAGGAGAACTCGCTCACCGTCTCGCCGTATCGAGACAGCCCATCAGCCACGCATTGCAACTTTTGAAGCGGCAGGGGCTCGTGGTGGAAGAAGGAAGGCGAGGGTTGGTTGTCGCTCCGGTCCGAGCGGAGCAGATCTTGAATTTGTACCAAGTGCGTGCCGCCTTGGACGGACTCGCATCGCGGCTTGCCGCTGCCCGCGTGAGAAAGGGCGACGCCGACCCCCAAGAGGTTGGGGCTCTCAAGGCCTGCTTCACCGCCGGTCGATCCCTGAGGGACAGCGCAAGCGTCCATGAGTGGATTGAGGCAGACGTTGCTTTTCATTCGGCCATCCACATCCTGTCCGGCAATTCCGCGATTGGCGAAACGGCGGCCGACCGGTGGCCTCACTTCAAGCGCGGAATGGGCATGGCGCTTGTAAAGCGCGAGCGACAAAAATCGGTGTGGGTCGAACACGGAGATATCTACCGACGGATCATGGCCGGAGATCCGATCGGCGCCGAGAAAGCAGCGATCGGCCATTTGCAGAAGGCAGGCGCTCAACTCTATGCGGAGCTGTCCGCCCAAACGAACGGTGCGTGAGCCTGGAGTACGGCAACCGAAAAGCAGAAACCCTTACTGGCGGGGGGATTGCCAATGAGTCAGATGCCACATCTTGGGGAAATTACCGCGACGAATGCTCGCTTATTTCCGCAGAAGCTGGGCGCCTCCGACCTAAGCCGCTCCATGACCTTCCAGCAGTGGAACGAACGGTCCTGCCGGTTCGCTAATGGCCTGATCGGGCTCGGCCTCACGAAGGGGGATCGGGTTGCGATCTTTGCGTACAACTGCCTCGAATGGCTCGAGATATACGCCGCCGTCGCCAAAGCCGGCCTGGTCGCCGTCCCGTTGAATTTTCGCCTGGCCGCCCCGGAGATCCGCTACATCATCGAGAACGCCGAAGCGTCGGCCCTTGTTGTCCAAGATGACCTTCTCGCCAGTGTCGAAGAGACGCGGCAGGAACTGCCAATTCATGAGGACCGTTTTATTCACTTCGGAAGCGGCGAGGCGCCGCCTGGGTATCAGGCCTACGAAGAAATCATTCGCGATGCGTCGGCGACGGAGCCGGATCGACAAGTTGGTCCAACCGACCCCTTCGCTCTCCTCTACACGTCAGGCACCACGGGGAAACCCAAGGGGGCCATTCGCAGGAACGGAGAACTGGTCCTTCACTCCTACATCAATCAAGTCGACTTTGGATTCAGCCGGGACGATCGCGGGCTCCTGGTCATGCCGATGTGTCACGCGAATTCGATCTTCTTCATGTTCGCCTTCGTGTCGTGTGGCGCGAGCTGCGCCGTTTATGACCGCCGCAGCTTCGAACCCGAACATCTCCTCAGGACACTCGCAGCCGGCCATTTCACCTTCACGTCGCTCGTGCCGACCCATTACATCATGATGCTCGGGCTTCCCGAGCAGACAAAGCAAACGCTGGATGTAAGCAATGTCACCAAACTGCTCATTTCCTCTGCGCCAGCGCGCAGGGAAACCAAGCTGGCGCTCATTGAGTATTTCCGATACTCGCGGCTCTATGAGGGCTATGGATCGACTGAGATGGGATGGGTGACCTTCCTCCGCCCAGAAGAACAGCTCTCCAAGCTCGGCTCGATTGGGCGCGAGG
>DASSPO010000524.1:0-3793 GCA_035699585.1 Bauldia sp. | reverse complement strand
CCGGCACGCAGAAGGCCGAGTCCGCGCAGAAGTTCGTGGCCTGGGCGACCAGCAAGGGCTACCTCGAGCTCGTCGCCTCGAAGGCCGGCTGGGCCAATGTTCCTCCCGGCACGCGCACCTCGCTCTACAGCAACGCCGAGTACCAGAAGGCGGCGCCCTTCGCGAAGATGACGCTCGACTCCATCAACTCGGCCGACCCGACCAAGCCGACCGTGAAGCCGGTGCCCTATGTCGGCGTGCAGTTCGTCGCCATCCCCGAGTTCCAGGGGCTCGGCACCACCGTCGGGCAGCTGTTCTCGGCCGCGCTCGCCGGCCAGATGTCGGTCGACGACGCGCTCGCCCAGGCCCAGCAGGTCTCCGTGCGCGAAATGACCACGGCCGGCTACATCAAGTAGCCGAGCGCCAGCGGGCATCCTCCCGATGCCTCGGCCGCCCGCACTCCCGGTCGGGCGGCCCTTTTCGGGAGACCAGGACAACCGGCTTCGTCAGATTGCAGGGTGAGTGCCATGGCGACTCGGCAGACCCGTACGCTCGCGCGCCTGATGATGGCGCCTTCGGTAGTGCTGCTGCTGATCTGGATGATCGTGCCGCTGGCGATGACCATCTGGTTCTCGCTCCAGCGCTACAACCTGCTCTACCCCGAGCGCCGCGGCTTCGTCGGCCTCAACAACTACATCTATTTCCTGAGCGACCCGGCCTTCGGCAGCGCCCTCCTCAACACGCTGCTCCTGGTCGGCTTCGTCCTCCTCATCACCGTCGTCGGCGGCATTCTGATCGCGGTCCTCCTCGACCAGCCAATCTTCGGCCGCGGCATCGTCCGGTTGATGGTGATCGCGCCGTTCTTCGTAATGCCCACCGTCTCGGCGCTGATCTGGAAGAATCTCCTGATGCACCCTGTGTCGGGCATCTTTGCCTGGCTCGCCAAGCTGGCCGGCCTTGAGCCTGTGGACTGGTTCGCCGACGTCCCGCTTTTCTCGGTGATCCTGATCGTTGCCTGGCAGTGGCTGCCGTTCGCGACGCTCATCCTGTTCACCGCGCTGCAGTCGCTTGATCCCGAACAGCGCGAGGCGGCGGAGATGGACGGCGCGCCGGCGCTCTCCTTCTTCTTCCACATCACGCTGCCGCATCTCGCGCGTGCGATCACCGTCGTCATCCTGATCGAGACGATCTTCCTGCTCTCCGTCTTCGCCGAGATATTCGTCACCGGCACCGGCGGTCCGGCGGGCAACATCGCCTTCCTCGTCTATGCCAAGGCGCTGCTCGATTTCAATGTCGGCGCGGCCTCCGCGGGAGGCATCGTGGCGGTGATCCTTGCCAACATCGTCGCCTTCTTCCTCGTTCGCATGATTGGCCGGAACCTGGAGGCGTGACATGGCGCGTCGAGTCTCGCCCACCTACAAGATCGGCATCACCGCGGTGGCCTGGGTCGTCGCCTTCCTGATCTTCTTCCCGATCCTGTGGATGATCATCACCAGCTTCAAGACCGAGCTCGATGCCTTCTCGACACCGCCGAAGTTCCTGTTCTTCGATTGGACCGTCGAGAACTACGCCATCGTCCAGGAGCGGAGCGACTATGTCCGTTACGCGATGAATTCGGTGATCCTCGCCGGCGGCGCGACGCTTCTCGGCCTGATCATCGCAATTCCCGCCGCTTGGGCGATGGCCTTCTTCCCGACCAGGCGCACCAAGGATCTCCTGCTCTGGATGCTGTCGACCAAGATGATGCCGGCGGTCGGCGTGCTGGTGCCGATCTACCTGGTGTTCCGCTCGCTCGGCCTGCTCGACACCCACATCGGCCTTATCATCGTGCTCGGCATGGCCAACCTGCCGATCGTGATCTGGATGCTGTTCACGTACTTCAAGGAGATCCCGAAGGACATCCTCGAGGCGGCGCGGATGGACGGGGCGACCTCGTGGAAGGAAGTGGTATTCGTGCTCGCGCCGATGGCGGTGCCGGGCATCGCCTCGACCATTCTGCTCAACGTCATTCTCGCCTGGAACGAGGCATTCTGGACGCTCAACCTGACCACGCTCAACGCAGCGCCGCTGACCGCATTCATCGCCTCCTATTCCAGCCCCGAGGGACTGTTCTGGGCAAAGCTTTCGGCGGCATCGACCCTCGCAATCGCGCCGATCCTGGTGCTCGGCTGGTTCAGCCAGCGGCAGCTCGTGCGCGGCCTCACCTTCGGCGCCGTGAAGTAGGGACAACGGCCATGGGCAAGATCGAACTCCAGGGCGTCGAAAAGAGCTTCGGCAAGGTCGACGTCATCAAGGACGTGAACCTTAGCATCGAGGATGGCTCCTTCGTCGTCTTCGTCGGGCCGTCGGGCTGCGGCAAGTCCACGCTGCTGCGGCTGATTGCCGGGCTCGAGGACGTGACCGCAGGCAAGATCCTGATCGACGGGACCGACGTGGTCGACACGCCTCCCGCCAAGCGCGGCCTGTCGATGGTTTTCCAGTCCTATGCGCTCTATCCGCACATGAGCGTGCGCAAGAACATCGGCTTCGGGCTCCGCATGGCAGGCCGGCCGAAGGCCGAGATCGACCAGAAGGTCGAATCGGCGGCGAAGATCCTCAACCTGACGCAGTATCTCGACCGGCGACCGGGACAGCTTTCCGGCGGCCAGCGCCAGCGCGTGGCGATCGGGCGCGCCATCGTCCGCGAGCCCAAGGCATTCCTGTTCGACGAGCCGCTGTCCAACCTCGACGCAGCGCTCCGCGTCCAGATGCGGCTCGAGATCGCCAAACTCCAGGACACGCTCGGCACGACCGCCATCTACGTGACGCACGACCAGGTCGAGGCGATGACCATGGCCGACAGCATCGTCGTCCTCAATGCGGGCCGGATCGAGCAGGTCGGCAGCCCGCTCGAGCTCTATAACCGCCCGGCCAACCTGTTCGTCGCAGGGTTCATCGGATCCCCCAAGATGAACCTGCTCGGCGGCCAGTCCGCCGCCCCATTCCGCGCGGCGACGATCGGCGTTCGCCCCGAGCATCTCCGCGTGGAACGCAACGGCAGCGGCACGTGGCGCGGCAGGGTGAGCGTCGCCGAGCATGTCGGCAGCGATACCTTCCTCTATGTCCAGGTCGACGGCGCCGGCGAGATCACCGTGCGGGCGCCGGGCGAAGTGGGACTCAAACCGGGGGACATCGTCGGGCTGACGCCGGAGGACGGCCGCATCCATCGCTTCGGCGATGATGGAAGGGCATTGGCAGCGTGAAGCTCAAGGATAAGGTCGCTCTCATCACCGGCGGAACAGGCGGCATCGGCCGCGCCATCGGCAAGCGCTATGCCGAGGAGGGCGCGATCGTCGCGCTCGCCGATCTCGACGCCGCGGCGGCGGAAGGCGCGGCGGCGGAGATCGGCAATGGCGCGTTCGGCCTTGGGCTCGATGTCACCTCCGCCGAATCGATCGACGCCGCGGTCGACCGCGTGGTGACGCGCCAGGGCGGGATCGACATCCTCGTCAACAACGCGGCGATTTTCGACATGGCGCCGATCGTCGAGGTGACGCGGGCGAGCTTCGACAGAGTGTTCGACGTGAACGTCAAGGGCCTGTTCTTCATGCTGCAGGCCGCCGCCAAGGCGATGATCGCGCGAGGCAAGGGCGGCAGGATCATCAACATCGCCTCCCAGGCGGGACGCCGGGGCGAGGCGCTGGTCTCGGTCTACTGTGCGTCCAAGGCGGCGGTGATCAGCCTGACCCAGTCGGCGGGCCTCGACCTCATCAAGTACCGGATCAACGTCAATGGCATCGCCCCCGGCGTGGTTGACACGCCGATGTGGGACACG
>DASSPO010000523.1:0-7479 GCA_035699585.1 Bauldia sp. | reverse complement strand
AGGCCTGGGCGAGGAGGAGATCGGTGTCTTCGTACCACTCCTTGAAGAGGCCCTGCAGCTCGGCGGCATTGTCGACCTTCTTGACGCCGCGGCTGAACGACGAGTCGGGCACCTTCAGCACCATCGGAAATCCGAGCTCGTCGGCGGCGCGAACGAGATCATGCTGGCCGGCGATAATCACGGTCGGGGGCACGGCGATGCCGTTGCCGGTCATCAATTCATGGAGATAGATCTTGTTGGTGCAGCGGATCATCGAGATCGGGTCGTCGATGACCGGCATCCCCTCCTGCACGGCGCGGCGGGCGAAGCGGTAGGTGTGGTTGTCGATCGAGGTGGTCTCGCGGATGAACAGCGCATCGAACTCCGCCAGACGGGCAAGGTCGCGGCGGGTGATCGGCTCGACCTCGACGCCCTGTTTCTCGGCAATCCGCGACCAGTGCTTCAGGGTCGGCAGGTCGGACGGCGGCATCGCTTCGTTGGGGTCGTAGAGCACGGCGAAGGAATAGCGCGGCGACGCCCGGTCCTTCTTCGAGCGCCATTCGCGGCGGGTGTGGCTGTGGAGCGCCTCGTGAAAGACGTTGAGCTCGGAGCGGCTGAGCTTGGTCACCGGAACCGGCGCAAGCCGCCTGATCTGGGGCCGGTCGCCGTTTTCGATCGTCACCTCGAGCACCGGGCAGCGGAACCAGTCGAAGAGGAGCCGCCCGAAACGATCGAAGCGCCGGTCCTCGACGGTGCCGAAATAGACGAGGAGCCGCGCCGGCAAGGTCTTGTCGTTGGCGGCGGCTATGGCCTTCGCCAACGCATCGTCCAGCTCCGGAAGGGCCTGGGCATAGAGCTGACGGGCGCTGAGATCGACCATCGTCTCGACCGAAGGGATGACGCGGTGGCCGCGCGCTTCGGCGAGCAGCGAGCAGTAGTAGCCGCGACTTTGATAATTGAAGGAGCGGGCGAGGTTGATGATCTTCGGCCGCGTGCCGCGAAACAGGCTGGTCCGGGCCAGGTAGTCCTTGGTCGTGATGACCTTGTGCGGCGTATCGGCGTTGGGAAAATCCTTCGCCGCATCCACCAGGATGACCCAGTCGGCCATGAATCAGGCGTCCGAATCTTGCCCGCCGGCCAGCGATCCGGCGAGGCGCTTGAGATAACGACGCCCGTCCCCGCCATCGGCGTAATAGCCGGGGCAGCGCCGCTTGAGCGTGTAGCCGAGGCGTTCGTAAAGCCGGATCGCGGCGGGGTTGTCTTCCCGAACTTCAAGGTGGAGTCGTTCCCGGCCCCGATCCCGGGTTTCCGCCTCGGCATCGGCGAGGAGGGCCGCGGCAAGTCCCCTGCCGCGGTGGCGCGGGTCGACGGCAATGGAGTAGAGCCGCGCCACGCCGGTTCCGGCACGGAAAAGCAGGATGTAGTAACCCAGCACCTCAACGCCGTCGCGAATGACGCGACAGGCGGCGCTTGCCGACCGGATCAGGCGGCGGAAGCTCCGCGCCGACAGGCGATCGGACCCGAAGGAGTCCGTCTCCAGGGCCACAAGACGGTCGACGTCGGAGAGTGTTGCGGCGCGAATGGAAGGGCTTCGCATCAAGCGGGCTACTGTTGCGGGAATGTGACGCCGATTCCCGGAAAAACACAAGGATTGCGCGACCGGTTCCACTAAATCCGCGTTTTTTGCCGGAGTTGTAGTCCCGACGGTCGACCTGCGTCACATCGACCCCTCGCCTTGCGCGCAAGAATCGAACAAGCTTCGACCGGACTAGGACCTCCTGGCGGGGGACTTGCGGGTGAAATTCAGGCTTACTGCGTTCGCCGCAGTCGCGGCGGGTCTGGTGGGTATTGCGGCGGTTCCGGCCAGCGGACAGTCGTTAAAGACATATCGCCATATCATCCTCGACGGGCACCAGGTCAAGTGGGGCAGTCCCTCGGCGGGAACCGGTGCGGTGGTCACCTACGCGCGGCTTCGCGACGCGCGCGAGTTCCCCATGGCGCGGAACTGCAAGGCGATGGCGCCGATCGAACCCCTCCTGGCGGCAAGCGGCCTGTCGATGGGAGTCTTCGATGCGGAGCTCGAAGCTGCTTTCGCCTTGTGGAGCGACGCCGCCAACATCCGGTTCGTGGCGGCAAAGTCCCCGGCTTCGGCCGACATCCTCATCGGCGCACAGGCCGAGCCTCGGGGCCGCGCCTTCACCAACATCGAGTACGAACCGACCGGGCCGGGCGACATCCGGCGCCTGACGCGGTCGACGATCTGCCTCAACCCGGAAGAGCGGTGGAAGATCGGCTTTGACGGCAACCTCGAGGTCTACGACCTCCGTTACGCGCTTCTCCACGAGATCGGGCACGCCATCGGCCTCGACCACCCCTCGATCGACAGCCAGCTCATGGATTTCCGCTACCTGGAGCGGTTTCGCACGCCGCAGGAGGGCGACATCCTCGGGGCGGCGGCGCTCTATGGGCCGAGCGGAACGCCCGGCCCCCTGTCTTCCAGGCCGGCCCAGGCCCGGCGGCTCGTCGATACGAGCGCGCCGGAGCTGATCCCCGGTGGTTAGGCCGGCGCTTTAGAAGTCACCGCCAAAATCGCCGCCCAGGTCGCCGCCGAAATCGCTGTCGGCGTCCATCTCTTCCTCGGGCGTCTCCTGTTCGGGCGGCGCCTCCTCGGCCGAGGCGTCGCCGCCGAACATGGCGCCGGCGATCATGTTGCCGATCAGCACACCGCCGGCGACGCCGAGCGCTGTCTGGGCCGCACCGGCAAGGAAGCCGCCGCTCTCACCGCGGCCGGCGAAGGCGGGCTCTTCGCGACGGCGGCCCGCCGGCGGTACCGAAGACCGGCCGCCGCCGCTGCCGAACAGACCGCCGAACAGTCCACCGCGCTCCTCGCCCCGCGATTCGAGCTCGGCAATCCGCCGCTCGGCCTCGCGGAGCGCGGCGTTCTGCACGATGATGGTTTGGGCCATGTAGTAGGGGGCGCCGGGCTGCGAGGCGATCGCGGAGCGGATCAGCGCCTCGGCCTCCGGATCGCGTGGCCCTGAGCGGCCCTCGACCTCCCGGAGTCGGCGGAAGAGATCGAGAATGGCGGCGCGGTCGTCGTCGTTCATGGCGATACCCTTCTAACCGGGAGCACCAGCGCTCCCGCCGTGATATGGAGTTGCCGGATGGCCCCGCCAAGGGTCATCCGATCACCGCCGCCCGGAGGCGGTCCGGCGGCCCGGCCCGGAAGGATTGTCGTCCGCACCGGCTTGGGCTATCTAACCGTCGCCGCCGGCAGAAGTTGCACCCGTAGCTCAGCTGGATAGAGCGCTGCCCTCCGAAGGCAGAGGTCGGATGTTCGAATCATCTCGGGTGCGCCATTTTTTCAAGTAGTTTCGGTCACTTATCCAGATCCGGCTGAGCATCGCGCTCAGCCGGCCAACCGTGGGCGACCGGGTCAAGGCCGACGGCGTCGATGCAGCCCGGGGGTCGATGGCCGCGAGCAGAAGGTCGCCAAGGTGGCCGTCGCTCGCCCGGTGGTCGCCGGGGGCTGACCGACACGGTGGGGCTTCCGCATCCGCCACGCGCTCGGCGATCCGACCAAATCCGGGGATCGCCACCGGGGCGGGTAGATGACGCCGATCAGGGAGTCGGCGCCCTGCTCCCCCGAGGCTGGTCGCGGTAACGGTCGGATCCATCCGCTCGGAAATGTGGAGGCCGCCGGTCCGGGCGCGGGCGACGAGGTCGCGGAGAGCGGCCATTAAGTCGGCGAGCGGTTTCTGGTCAGTGTCGTGGATCGCCGGGCGACCGGGCCGCCGCGAAGCGATATTGCCCAACCGACATGGATTCCGGCATCGGGCCGGAATCCACCGCACAATTTCGATCTCACGACGAAAGGCCGCCTCGTGTCCGCGGTCGGCACCGGGTCGCGTCGCCTGCGACTGAGAATGAAAGCCGGAAAAACGTCGATGCCAGGTCGTGGACTACTAGCGCGAGATTCGGCCGATCGTGTCGATCAGCTCCTCGATCTTCTTGCGCTGTTCGGTTGCACGACCTGAAGCGAAGGCGCCGGCCACGCAGTGCGAGACGTGGTCGCGAAGGATTTCCGCTTCGACCTTGTGCAGCGCGGCGCGCACGGCCGAGATCTGCGTCACTACGTCGACGCAATAGCGATCGTCTTCCACCATTCCGGAGATGCCGCGAACCTGGCCTTCGATCCGGCTAAGACGTCTGAGCACCGAAGTCTTTGTAGCTTGCTCCATGACTTGACCTATTACCCTCCCAGGGTATATAGAGTCAAGTTCGATGGATACCCCTAGGGGGTTTTTGTCTTAACGAACTGAGGCCATGAGCGACATGAGCGGGAACAAACAAGACAATCACGGGGCGCAGGACAGCTCTCGCATCGAATCCGGGCGGGCCGATCGCCAGAGCGAGCATCACCGGCTCGGGGAGGCGGATGCGCCCGTGCACCGGGTGAAAGACCCGGTCTGCGGCATGGACGTCGACCCCGCGACCGCCAAGCACCGAGCCGAGTACCAAGGTCGGCCGTACTATTTCTGCTCATCCGGCTGCCGCGAACGCTTTGTGGCGGATCCGAGGAAGTATCTTCCCACGGAGGCAACAGACAGCGTTGCCGAACACTCCGATTGCCATTGCGGGCACCATGATCACGATGATGCGGCGCATGCCCGTGATCATCGGGCTGGCCACGCGGCGCACGACCCCCATGGTGATGGTGGCGACCACGATCACGCGGCTCACACCCGCAGCCACGCGATGCATCCCAGCAACGGCGGCACCAAGGTGCACCTTGTGAAGGATCCCGTATGCGGCATGGACGTCGACCCGCACACAACCAAGCATCGGGCAGAGTATGGGGGCCGAACCTACTATTTCTGCTCCGCCCGCTGCCGTGAACGGTTCGAGGCCGACCCGCAGAAATTCCTCGCGCCCGAGACGCCGAAGGCCAACGAAATCCCCGAAGGCGTCATCTACACCTGCCCGATGCACCCCGAGATCCGCCAGGTCGGTCCAGGCTCGTGCCCCATCTGCGGCATGGCGCTGGAGCCGGTCATGGCAAGCGTTGAGGTCGGCCCCAACCCCGAACTTGCCGACATGAAGCGACGCTTCTGGGTCGGCCTCGTGCTCAGCCTGCCCATCGTCACGCTGGAAACGGCCGCACACGTCTTCAACACTCACCTCGTTGACCCGCGCACGGCGACGTGGATCGAACTCATACTCGGTACGCCGGTCGTGCTTTGGGCAGGCTGGCCCTTCTTCGTTCGCGGCTGGCGCTCGCTGGTCACGCGCAATCTCAACATGTTCACGCTGATTGCGCTCGGCACCGGCGTCGCCTGGGCCTATAGCGTCGTGGCAACGCTCGCGCCGGACCTCTTTCCCGAGGCAATGCGCGGCATGGGCGGAGCGGTCGCGGTCTATTTCGAGGCAGCTGCGGTCATTACGGTGCTCGTCCTGCTCGGCCAGGTCCTGGAACTCCGGGCTCGCGAGCAGACCTCCGGCGCCATACGCGCGCTTCTCGACCTCGCACCGAAAAAGGCGCGGCGCATCCTTGGCGACGGCGCCGAGGAGGAAGTTTCTCTCGACCTCATCGTCGTCGGCGACCGGCTCCGCGTCCGGCCGGGCGAGAAAGTGCCGGTCGACGGTCTGGTCGTCGACGGTCGCTCCTCGCTCGACGAATCGATGGTCACCGGCGAATCGATGCCGGTGACCAAGACGGTCGGCAGTCGTGTCATCGGCGGCACGATCAACCAGTCGGGCGCCCTGATCATGCAAGCCGAGAAGATCGGACGGGACACCCTCCTCGCCCGCATCGTCCAGATGGTCGCCGAAGCCCAGCGCAGCCGCGCACCGATCCAGCGGCTGGCGGATCAGGTGTCCGGCTGGTTCGTGCCGCTGGTGGTCGGAGTGGCCGTTCTCGCCTTCATTGCCTGGTCGATCTTTGGCCCCGAGCCACGCCTTACCTTCGGGCTGATCGCGGCGGTCAGCGTCCTCATCATCGCCTGTCCCTGTGCCCTCGGCCTCGCCACGCCGATGTCGATCATGGTCGGTGTCGGCCGCGGCGCGCAGCACGGCATCCTCATCAAGAATGCCGAGGCGCTGGAGCGAATGGAGAAGGTCGACACCCTGGTCGTCGACAAGACAGGCACGCTTACCGAAGGCAAACCATCGGTGACTGCGATCAGGCCTACCGGCGGCCTGACCGAAGACGAGTTGCTGCGCCTTGCTGCCAGCCTCGAAAAGGCAAGCGAGCATCCCCTCGGCGCAGCCATCGTCGCGGCCGCCGCAAAGCGCGGCATGAAGCTCGCCGACCCCGTCGATTTCGATAGCCCAACCGGGAAGGGCGTGACCGGCATGGTCGAGGGCCGGAAGATGCTCATCGGCAACGCTGCCTTCCTCACAGGAGAAGGAGTCGACCTGAGCACCTTGGCGGCGGAAGCCGATGACCTCCGACGCGACGGGGCAACCGCGATCTTCGCCGCCATCGACGGCAAGCCGGCCGGCATCATCGCCATCGCCGACCCGATCAAGGAAACGACGCCTCAGGCGATTGCGGCCCTCCATGCCGAGGGCGTCCGCATCGTCATGCTGACCGGCGATAACCGGACCACCGCCGAAGCCGTCGCCCGCAAGCTCGGCATCGACGAGGTCGAGGCGGAGGTCCTGCCGGACCGGAAGAGCGAGGTTGTCGCGCGGCTCCGGAAGGAAGGGCGGGTCGTGGCGATGGCCGGCGACGGAGTCAACGACGCTCCGGCCCTTGCTGCCGCCGATGTCGGTATTGCCATGGGCACCGGTACCGACGTTGCAATCGAAAGCGCCGGGGTGGCGCTCCTCAAGGGCGATCTCACCGGCATAGCGCGCGCCGGGCGGCTCAGCCGGGCCACCATGCGCAACATCCGGCAGAACCTCTTCTTCGCCTTTGTCTACAACGCGGCCGGCGTCCCAATCGCGGCCGGCGTCCTCTACCCGGTTTTCGGCCTGCTCCTCTCACCGATCATAGCCGCAGCGGCGATGGCGCTATCGTCGGTGAGTGTCATCGGCAACGCGCTCCGGCTCCGCACGGTGCGGATTTGAATTGCAGCGCTGAGCGCCAAGCCCTCGCAAAGCGCCATTGCGGCCAGGTCGCCGCAATGGACCGGGATGGGGCGCCTCTTGACGCAACTCTACCTGCGGTATTGGCTTTCTGCATGGTGACACGCCATGAGTGATCGAAGACCTGACCAAACTCGGTCATCATCGCGGGTCGCTCGCGCCGAAGCCTTGCCGCCTATGTCGCTCGCGGAGAAGAGCGGCCCGCCCACCAAGGGGCATTCGTTCCTCAACTGGCGATCAACGTGCACCGCGGGGCCGAGAGGTCCGCTCGTAGATCGAGGCGCGCAAATATCGGCAAGGGTCCCCGATTGGGCCGCTCGCCGGGCGATCAGCATCCTCGCGCTGATCAGATGCCGACTTTCTGGAACGCCGATCGAGCGCATAGGCCGTGTGGCGGATTGAGCCGCG
>DASSPO010000522.1:0-6743 GCA_035699585.1 Bauldia sp. | reverse complement strand
GGGTTGTAGGGCCAGCCGATATCCTTGCGCAGGTGCGCGGGAAGCGAATCCAGCACCCGCTGGGTCGCCCGCCGCCGGCGCGCTTCCGCCACCCGGGAGGCGAATTCCTTGATTCCCGTAAACGCGTTCATGTCGGTTCTCCGTAGCCTTGCTGTTCGTTGAAACGTGTGCCGGGCCATGGCGGCCCGGCGTTGCGCGGACACATAGGCGCGGGTCGTCGGGCTGTCAGTGACAGCCATCACATCACCGCACGGGGACTTTGCTTCAGGCTTCGGCGACCGCCTTCCGCACCGCCGCGATCACCCGGTCGACTTCCTCGTCGCCCAGGTCGGGATGCATCGGAAGCGCCAGGACCTCCTGCGTCAGCCGTTCGGAGACTTCGAGGTGGCGCCCGTCGAAGTGACGGAAGGCCGGATGCTCGTGGAGCGCGAGACGGTAGAACAGGCCGGTGCCGATTCCCGCCTCGTCGAGAAGCGACCGCACGCGGTCGCGGTGCTTGACCCTTATGGTGTAGATCGCGAACGCGCTCCGCAGGCCGTCCGGAATCGTCGGCACGCCGACCACATCCGCGAGGCCCGCCGCGTAGCGCGCGGCGATCGACCGCCGCCGTTCGAGTTCCACCTCGAACACATCGAGCTTCACGAGCAGCACCGCCGCCTGGATCGTGTCGAGTCGGCCGGTAAGCCCGAGCACCATCGCCGCGTCGCCGGTTCCCTGCCGCCCGTGGGAGCGGATCATCCGCACCTTCTCGGCGAGATCTTCCCGCTCGGTGAGCACCGCCCCGCCGTCGCCGTAGCAGCCGAGCGGCTTGGTCGGGTAGAAGCTCGTCGCCGTGATCGGCGCGAGCGCCCCCACCCGCAGACTGCCCGAGGCGCCGCCGATGCTCTGCGCGGCGTCGGCGAGCACCGTCATCCCATGTTTCTCGGCGATCGCCGAGATCGTCGCGTAGTCGGCGGGGAGCCCGTAAAGGTCGACCGGCATCACCACTGCCGGCCTGAGCCGGCCATCGGCCTCGATTTCGGCGACCGCGCGTTCGAGGTCGGCGCCGTCCATGTTGTAGGTCTGCGGATCGACATCGACGAATACCGGGCTCGCCCCGATCGAGGCCACCGCGCCCGCCGTCGCCGCGAAGGTGAAGGCCGGTACGAACACGGCGTCGCCACGCTTCACGCCCATCGCCATCAGCGCGATCATCAGCGCGTCGCGCCCGCTCGACACCGCCACCACGTGTCGGGCGCCGGTATAGGCGGCGAGCCGTTTCTCGAACGTCTCGACCTCCGGACCGAGGATGAACTGCCCGTGGGCGAGCACTGCGTCGATCCGCGCCCTGAGGTCCGATTCGAGCCGCGCGCGCTGTCGTTGCAGGTCGAATAGGCCGACTCGGTCGTCATTGGCGACGGCGAGCACCGGTGAACGCAGGGTCATCGCGCAGGCACTCCTTGGGATTGGATCGGACCCTTGCCCTGGGCGGTCGCGGCGAGGATCATTCGGGCGAGCTTCAATGCGTCGAGCCCGGCCTGCCCGTCAACCGGTGGCGGCGTGCCCGAGGCGACGCTGGTGAGAAACGCGTCGACCTCGGCGGCAAGGTTGTCGCTTGGCGGGAGCGCGATCCGCTCGGTTGCGACGCCGTCGTCGGCCGCCGCGACGATGGTCAGTTCCGGGAGCGCGAGGTTGGCGACGAGCCGCCGCCCCTCCTCGGTGACCGCGATGCTCCGCTCGGCCGATGGCGCGACCCGGCTCGCGGCGAATGTCGCGACCACGCCGTTCGCGAACCTCACCCTTGCCTCGGCGACGTCGTTCCACCGCGTCGCCACCGAGACGCCGCTTGCGTCGACCGAGGCGGCCGGCGACGCGGCGAGCGTCAGCACCAGGTCGATGTCGTGGATCATCAGGTCGAGGACCACGTCGACATCGAGCGCCCGGCCCGACCAGGGTGTGCGCCGGACGCACTCGATCAGCCGCGGCGCCCTGACCCGCTCGCGGAGCGCTCCGAAAGCCGGCGCGTAGCGCTCGATGTGCCCGACCTGAAGCCGCGTCCCCCGACGCGCCGCCCGCGCCACGAGGTCGGCTGCTTCCGGTATGTCGGCGGCGATCGGCTTCTCGACGAAGAGATGGATGCCGGCCTCGATCAGTTCGGCGGCGACCTTCGGCTGCGCCGACGTCGGTACCGCGATCGAGGCCGCTTCGACCTTGCCGATCAGCGCCCGGTGGTCGCTGAACGCCTCCGCCCCATGCGCCGCCGCGGCCCTGCATGCCCGGTCGGGATCGGTATCGACCACCGCCACCAGGCGCGCACCGGCATGCGCCGCGTAGTGCCGCGCATGATGCGATCCGAAATAGCCGAGACCGACGACGCCGACCTTGATTGGCTCAGCCGCCCGCGTCACGCGTTACCGCCCACCGAATGGTCCTCGTGAATCCGTGCCGGACATTAGACATGGCTTGCCTGAAGCTCGCATAAACAATTGCATGGCCTTGAAATATCACGCGAGCCGGCGCCTGCGCTCCTCGACCTCCGGCAGGCGGGCCGCCTTCGCCGCCGCCCGAAGCTTCCGGAATGCCTGCCCGAGACCCCCGCGCATTGCGCCCCTCACGCCAGCCCGAACCACCAGCCGGCGAGGCCGAGGAAGACGAAGAACCCGGCGGCGTCGGTGATCGCCGTCACGATCACGCCGGAGGCGACCGCCGGATCGATTCCGAGCCGGTCGAAGGCGAGCGGAATCGTCGCCCCGACAAGTCCGGCGACGAGCAGGCAGGCGACCAATGCCAGCCCGATCACCGCGCCGAGATCGACGCTGCCGAACCAGAGCCCGGCCCCGACCCCGACGCAGACGGCGACCGCGAGCCCGTTGATCAGCCCGACGGTTACCTCGCGTCCGATTGCCCGGAGCGCCGCCTTGGCCGCGATGTCGCGGGTGGCGATGGCGCGGATCGTGACCGTCATCGCCTGGATGCCGGCATTGCCGCTCATCGAGGCGACGATCGGCATCAGGATCGCCAGCGCCACCATCTGCTCGATGCTGGCGCCGAAGAGACCGATCACCGCCGCGGCGAGGAAGGCCGTGAACACGTTGACGAGCAGCCACGGGATGCGGCTCCGCGCCACATAGCCGATCGTGTCGGAGGTTTCCTCGTCGCCCACGCCGGCGAGGCGGCGGATGTCCTCCTCCGCCTCCTCCTCGATCACGTCGACGATGTCGTCGACCGTGATCACCCCGACCAGTCGCCCGTCGTCGTCGACCACCGGCGCGGTCACCAGGTTGTAGCGTTCGAAGAGCCGCGCCACGTCCTCCTGGTCGTCGGTCGCCTTCACCGTCTCGACGTCGGTTTCGGTGATCTCGGCGATGGGCGTCGGCCGCTTGCTGCGGAGCAGCCGGTCGAGCGCCACGGTTCCGACCAGGTGATGGTCGGCATCCACCACGAAGAGGACGTAGAACTCGTCCGGGACCTCCTCGTCCTCGCGCATGTAGTCGATCGTCTGCCCGACGTTCCAGAACGGCGGGACTGCGATGAAATCCGTCTGCATGAGACGGCCGGCCGACTCCTCCGGATACTCGAGGCCGCGCGCCACCGCCGCGCGCTCGACCGGCGGCAGCTCGGCGAGGATCTCCGCCTGCTCCCTCGGCTCGAGATCCTCGAGCAGCGTCACGGCGTCGTCCGATTCGAGCTCCGCCACGCCCTCCGCCACCGTCTTCGGCGGCAGCGCCTCGAGAATCTGGACCCGCAGCGTCTCGTCGAGCTCGGTCAGCGCGGCGAAGTCGAAGTCCTCGCCGAGGAGACGGATCAGCCCGGTGCGCTCCTCCGGATCAAGCGCCTCGATCAGCGCGGCAAGGTCGGCCTCGTGGAGTTCCTCCGCCTCGGCGCGGAGCGTTGCGGCGTCTCCGGCCGCCACCGCCGCGCGGACGTGGGCGATGAACGCCTCGGTGAGGTCTCCGCGCTCGTCGTGGGTGGGGGGCGCGGCCTGAGGCCGCCCGCCGCCTTCGGCCATGGTGGTCTCGTCCGCCACGCCGTTCTCCGGGATTGGGTTTTGCCGGGATCCCGGCCGCTACGACTGCACTAGCCGAGCCGCCGGACGGACACAAAGAAAATCGGCGGCCGAAGCCGCCGATTCATGGATTGAGGCATTTGGTGCGGTCGAGAAGACTCGAACTTCCACGGGTTGCCCCACAGCGACCTCAACGCTGCGCGTCTACCAGTTCCGCCACGACCGCTTGAAATCGTCGGGTCATGTAGCAAATCGGTTCCGGCGATACAAGGAGCCTTGACCCCTCACCAAGACGTGAGCATGGCGGCCCCTCCGCGCCGCCCCGCGCGGCTTTGAATTTCCGCGGCACCGGGTATCATTCCGCAACCTTGGGCATAGAGGTGGCTGCGATGCGGGTTGGGTTGGTTGTCGCCGCGATCTGCGCGTCTCTCTTCGTCGGCTGGGCCTCGCCTGCCGGAGCCGGAATCCTCATCGCCATCGACAAGGGCACGCAGCGCATGGCGGTCACCGTCGACGGCGTCCGGAAATACGTCTGGCCGGTATCGACGGGCGCGCCGGGCTACACCACGCCGAGCGGCACCTATACCCCCTTCCGGCTGGAGAAGGACCACTTCTCCGAGGAGTGGGACGATGCGCCGATGCCGCACTCGATCTTCTTCACCTACCAGGGTCATGCCATCCACGGCAGCATTCACACCCGGCGCCTGGGCAGCCCCGTATCGCACGGGTGCGTGCGCCTCGCCCCCGAGAATGCGGCGGTCCTCTACGAGCTTGTCGAAACCCGTGGGCTTGGCAACACCCGCATCGTGCTCGCCGATTCGATGCCCACCGCCGCCGGCAAGCCGATCGACACCCGCCCCGAGGGCACGACGCCCAAGAAGAAGAAGAAGTTCGTCAGCCCCTTCTACATGGACCGCCTGACCCAGTGGCAGTGACCGATCCGGGGCTTTGCGCGCCCGGCCTACTCACGTCTCGGCCCCTTCTTCCTGCCGGCCGCCGCCGAGGTCTTCCCTCAGCCGGGTTTAGCCTCCGCCCCGCCGTTTGAAGAACTGGACCGCCCGCTCGTGCTTCTCCGCCGCCTCGCGCGTCGGGAAGGTGCCGAGGTTGCGGCGCTTTCCCGTCTTGGGGTCCTTTTTCCGTGAGTAGAGGCGGTATTCTCCGGTCTTGAGCTTGCGGATCATGACAGCCGCTCCTGAAAGACCTACATCGGTGGAATGCGAACCGGTTTCCAAGGTTCCGAGACCCAGGTCGACACGTTGCCTCCTCCGCCCGCCGCGGTCGAGTGGGTGACGGCGGTCGACCTTGTCCCCTACCCGGAGGCCGTCGCGGCGATGGAGGCGCGGGTCGCGGCCATCGTCGACAGGCGTGCCGCCGAACGGGTCTGGCTCGTCGAGCACCCGCCGCTCTACACCGCCGGCACCAGCGCCAGTCCCGCCGATCTCCTGATTCCCGACCGCTTCCCGGTCTACCCGACCGGACGGGGGGGCCAATACACCTACCATGGCCCGGGCCAGCGGGTTGCCTATGTCATGCTCGACCTCGGCCGCCGCGGGCCCGACCTCCGCAAATACGTGAACATGCTCGAGGAGTGGATCATCCGCACGCTGGCCGCCTTCGGCGTCGCCGCCGCACGCCGCGAAGGTCTGGTCGGCGTGTGGGTCCCGACGCCCGAAGGCCACGACAAGATCGCCGCCATCGGCATTCGCGTGCGGCGCTGGGTGAGCTTCCACGGCATCTCGATCAACGTCGACCCCGACCTCGAGCATTTCGAAGGTATTGTCCCGTGCGGGGTTCGCGGGGCCGGCGTCACCAGCTTGGCCGCGCTCGGGGTGCCTGTCGCGATGGCGGAGGTCGATGCCGTGCTCCGTCGCGAGTTCGTGGCTCTCTTCGGGCCGACCGTCACACGGTCGGCAGGACCTTGAATCCGATTGTCGGCGGATTGTCGTAAGCCTCTGTCTTCACGTCGAAAACGAGCGCCGCCCGCGGGCCGTCCCGGCACAGCGCGATGAAGGTCTGCACCGCCTCCGGCTCGCCGGAGACGACGGCCTCGACCGTCCCGTCGCGGCGGTTCCGCACCCAGCCGGAAAGGCCGAGTCTTTCCGCCTCGTCGGCGGCCCAGGCCCGGTAGCCGACACCCTGGACGCGGCCGTGGACCGTGACGTGGACGGTGGCGGCCATGGTCTCCGCTACCCGCCGGACCGGAAAGCCCTGAGCGCTTGGGCCGCCTCGCCCGCCGCATCGACGAGCGGGCCCGCGCCCGGGCGCGGGAAGATCCTGCGGAAGGTGAAGGCATGGGCGGTCGGCCCGACCTGTGTGAGATGATCGAGGCGCTGCCGCCCCTCGGCCACCGTCGGAACCGATCCTTCCTCGATCCACCAAAGCGCGAGGTAAGGCGCCTCGAACAGCTGGAACCATTCCTTGCGCCGCTGGACGAAGCGCCGGTGCGCCGTCTGGTAGGCGAAGGCGTAGAGCGCCTCCGGCGAAGTCCACACCGACATGTTGACGATGATCTCGGGATCGTCATAGGCCGCGATCGATGTGGCGTTGCCGCTCTCGGCCTTGAGCCGCCAGACGAAGCCATCGCTCGCCTCGGCGAGCGCATTGATCTGATCGAGGTTGTCGACGAAGCCGGCCATTCGCGGATCGTCGAGCGGGTGGAGCAGTCGCCCGACATTGATCTGTGCGAGGTGCATCCCGTCCTCCGACAACGCGTATCCCGCGGCAGCATCGGGTCGAACCGGCGTTGCGTCAACGGAAC
>DASSPO010000521.1:0-5815 GCA_035699585.1 Bauldia sp. | reverse complement strand
CCACTTCGAACATTGCGACCTCACCGACATCGAGGCGCTCCGCCGGGCGATCAAGGCGGTGCGAAAGGCGCTCGGACCGATCACCATCCTCGTCAACAATGCCGCCCACGACGAGCGCCACACGCTGGGCGAGGTCACGCCCGAATATTTCGACGACCGGATTCGCGTCAACCTCAAGCACCAGTTCTTCACCATCCAGGCGGTGGTCGACGACATGAAGCGGGCGAAGAACGGATCGATCGTCAACATGGGTTCGACGTCGTGGATGGTCGCCTTCGGCGGCCTCCCGGTCTACACCGCGGCGAAAGCCGGGGTGGTCGGGCTCACCCGCGGCCTCGCCCACGAGCTCGGCAAATACAACATCCGCATCAACTCGATCGCGCCGGGCTGGATCATGACCGAGCGGCAGAAGACGCTGTGGGTCACGCCCGAGGCGCTCGAGCAACTCATGAAGGACCAGTGCCTGCAGCGCACCCTCGATCCCGCCGACATCGCCCGCGCCGTCCTGTTCTACGCCTCCGACGAGGCCTCGGCCTGCACCAACCAGAGCGTGGTGTTCGACGGCGGCTGGCTGTGAGGATCCGGCCGGCGATAAGCAGTGGACAGCAGGCAGTCGCCGCTCACTTCGACTGCTGATTGCCCATCGCCGACGGCCCATCATTTCCCGGGCTGCCCAATGCCGACTGCCTCTGCTAATCCTACGCGAGAACGCGCAAGGAGAGGCCCCCGCATGTTCCCCAAGCCGATTCTCGACCTCAAGCCCAACACCTACGCCTTCGAGGTCAATCCGCTCATCAAGCCCACCGGCTTTCGCGAGTATGACGCGCGCTGGTGGTACGGCGTCCCCTCCTCGGACAAGCTGCCGGAACTGAACCTGATGGGCGTCACCGCCCTCGGCATGGGCATCGGCACCTATCTCGGAGAGACCGGCATTGCCCGCGAGGTGGTGACCGGCCACGACTACCGCTCCTATTCGGGCGCGATCAAGACCGCGCTGATCACCGGGCTTATGGCCTCGGGCTGCCGGGTCTACGACATCGGGCTCGCCATGACGCCGATGGCCTACTTCGCCCAGTTCAATCTCGACGTGCCCGCCGTCGCCATGGTCACCGCCTCGCACAACGAGAACGGCTGGACCGGGGTGAAGATGGGCTCGCGCCGGCCGATCACCTTCGGTCCCGACGAGATCGGGCGGCTCAAGGACATCGTGTTGAACAGCGCCTTCGATATGAAGGGCGGCGGCTCCTACGTCTTCGTCGAGAACTTCGCCGAACGCTACATCGCCGACCTCACCTCGCGGCCCAAGCTCAAGCGGAAGATCAGGGTCGTGGCGGCCTGCGGCAACGGCACCGCCGGGGCGTTTGCACCGAAGATCCTCGAGCGCCTCGGGGCCGAAGTCATCCCGCTGGACACCACGCTCGACTACAACTTCCCGCGCTACAATCCGAACCCCGAAGACATGGAGATGCTCCATGCGATCGCCCACGCGGTGAAGGAGCACAAGGCCGACATCGGCCTCGGCTTCGACGGCGACGGCGACCGCTGCGGCGTGATCGACAACGAGGGCGAGGAGATCTTCGCCGACAAGGTCGGCGTCATGCTCGCCCGCGACCTCTCCGCCATCCACAAGGGCGCGACCTTCGTGGTCGATGTGAAGTCGACCGGGCTCTACGCCACCGACCCGGTGCTCAAGGCAAACGAGGTCAAGCCGGACTACTGGAAGACGGGCCACTCCTATATCAAGCGGCGGGTCAACGAGCTCAACGCCCTCGCCGGCTTCGAAAAGTCGGGCCACTATTTCTTCAATGCCCCCATCGGCCGCGGTTACGACGATGGCGTGGTCTCGGCGATCGCCATCCTCGACATGCTCGATCGCAATCCCGGGAAGTCGATGGCCGACCTCAAGAATGCGCTGCCCAAGACCTGGGGCTCGCCGACCATGGCCGCGCACTGCTCCGACGAGACCAAGTACGGCGTCGCCGATGCCGTGCGCGACCGCTTCATCGCGATGAAGGAAAAGGGCGCGAAAATCGAGGGCGGCCATGCGATCGCCGATCTCGTCACCGTCAACGGCGTCCGCGTCGTCGCCGACGACGGCAGCTGGGGATTGGTCCGCGCCTCGTCCAACAAGCCCGAGCTGGTGGTGGTGGTCGAGAGCCCGGTTTCAGAGGCGCGCATGCGCGAGATGTTCAAGGTGGTCGATTCGGCCCTTCGCGAGCACCCCGAGGTCGGCGAATACAATCAGACGATTTGAACGCGGGAAAAGGCTTTTCCGCCATTTTGGCGCTGGTCGTTACACATCGCGTCGATTATGTATGATGATTGACGCGGGGAGACGGATCTTCGGGCATGGCTGAGAGGCGGGTATTCGGCGTGCTGCCGGGCGGCGCGACGGTGGAGGAAGTCACCATCGCCGCCGGTGAGCTCACCGCAAAGGTCATCACCCTCGGCGCGATCGTCCGCGACGTGAGGCTTGCCCGCGTCGGTCATCCGCTGGTTCTCGGTTTCGACGACCTCGACGGCTACCTCAACCACTCGCCCTATTTCGGCGCGGTGGTGGGGCGCTTCGCCAACCGCATCGGCGGGGGCCGTTTCACGCTCGACGGCAGGACGTATCAGCTGCCGGTCAACGAACGGGGACTGACGCACCTCCACGGCGGGCCGGAGGGGTTTGGCCGCCGGAACTGGCGGATCGTCGCGCAGGATGCCGCCAGCGTGACCCTGCAGCTGACCAGCCCCGATGGCGAGATGGGTTACCCCGGAACGGTGGTGGCGACCTGCCGTTACGCGGTCGAGGCGCCGGCGACGCTCCGCTTCGACGCCGACGCGACCACCGACGCGGCGACCATCGTCAACCTCGCCCAGCACAGCTATTTCAACCTCGACGGCTCGACCGACATCCTCGACCATCTGGTGCGGATCGATGCCGAGGCGATCACCGCGACGGACGAGAACCTGGTGCCGACCGGCGAGATCCGGCCGGTGGCGGGGACCGCCCACGACCGCCGCGCCGCCGCCCCGATCCGGCGGATCGTGGATGGCAAACGCTTCGTCTACGACATCAACTACGTGGTCGCATCCGTCCGGGCGGCCGAGCCCCGCCATCAGGCCCGGCTCGAATCGCCGCGGAGCGGTATTGCCCTCGACGTCTGGTCGACCGAGCCGGGCGTCCAGTTCTACGACGGCGCCTATGTCAACGTCGCCGCTCCCGGTCTCGACGGACGGCGCTATGGGCCGAATTCGGGCTGCTGTTTCGAGTCGCAGCTCTTCCCGGACGCGCCGAACCACGAGGCGTTCCCGAGCGCGGTGCTGCGGCCGGGCGAGACCTACCGGCAGCGCACGCGCTTCGTCTTCTCGCGCCCGTAGCGGCGGTCGTCCCGTCCGCCGCGCGAGGCAAGGCGCGGCCTTCCCGCCGCGCCTCCCTTGGGGCAGGATGGCCTCCGGTCGATTGAGTCTTCCCGGTCCCGCAATGCCCCTCTTCCCTCGTGTCCTTGCCGCCCTGTTGGGGGTCTCCTTGGCCCTTGCCGGCGGCTTCGCGCGCGCGGCGTGGCAGGACGAGGTGAAGGTGCTCCGCGTCGGCGTGCTTGGCGGCAGCGACGCCGCCTACCGGCTCGCGACGCTCGAGCCGTTCCGCGTCTATCTCCAGGACAAGACCGGGATTCCGGTGGAGATCGTGCCGGCCGCCACCTACGACGCGCTGATCGATGCCCAGGCCGGCGGCCAGGTCGACTACGCCATCTACAGCGCCACCGCATATGCGACCGCGGTCGTGAAGTGCGAATGCGTCGAAGCCTTCGCCGCGCCGGTCGCGGCCGACGGTGCGCTCGGCTTCTATTCGATCCTGGTTGCGCGATCCGGCGATCCGGTCGCCGACCTTGCCGGCGCGAAGGGCAAGCGGCTGGGCCTCGGCCCGAAGGATTCGGTTGCTGGCAGCATCGTGCCGCGCCACGCCTTCGCCGCCGACGATATCGACCTCGCAACCCATTTCCTCGCGGTGAGGGAGTTTCCGACGCCGGAAGATGCGGTGAAGGCCCTGCTCCAGGGCGAGGTCGACCTTGCCGCCGCGTGGTCGAGCCTCACCGGCAGCGCCGCGCTCGGCTACAGCTTCGGCACCCTGAACCGCATGGTGGCCGAAGGCACGCTGTCCATGGACCGGATCAAGCTGGTCTGGCAGTCGCGGCTGATCCCCTTCGGGCCGCATGCGCTTCGCATCAACCTGCCGGCGGAGCTGAAGGGCATTCTCTCCGGTGCGGTCCTGTCGATGGCGCGCGAGGATCCGGAGGCGCTCGACGCCGTCGACCGCCTCGGATTCGGCGGCGGCGGTTTCGCCACTCCGGACGCCAGCCTCTATGCCTTGGTGATCGAGCTGGTCACGCCGCCGGCGGAGAGCGATTGAGGCCGCTTGGCCGTAGAGCGTCGTGGCGGATGGCGCGCAAGGTCCCGCTCGATATCGTCAATGCTTGCTTGCCGCGTTTGGTAAAGAATTGGGAAACGTGGGCCGTGATGCGAGCTGCCAAGCTAATAACTTCAATTTGATTCAATACTTACGAAAGCTTTACTATTAACAGATCGTAATCTTCTATCGCAATTAATATGGTTTTGCATTAACTCACCTGCAGCAAATTGTCCGTATCTCTGATCGGGCCACGGCCGCAAACAAAAACCGCGGCAGACCGAACCCGTCGAACAGGAGTCGCGGACATGAAGACCCCGTTTTCCCGGCCCGGCCGCTCCGGCGCGACGGCCATCGAATACGGTCTCATCGCCTCGCTCATCGGTGTCGCCATCGTCCTCGGCGCCGCCACCCTCGGCGGCAAGATCAGCGCCGCGCTCGAAGGCGCCGCGGCCCACAAGCCGATGGCAAGCGACACGGTCGTCGACTCCGGCGGCGGCGGGTAATCAGGTTCCGCTAACGCCGCCGCCAAGGCGCGCGCGATATCCCGCCATTCTTCGCCGTTGTTCCCGTCGGGCCCAGCAGGCATGATCCGGAGCCCCTGACGCCGACGGAGGATCGATGCCGGCCTGCCTGATAGGAGCGGACGCCGCTCCCGACGCCGTTCCCGTGCACGCCCTCGCACCCGACACGCTTGACGGCTTTCTCGAGGACGAGGGGGCCGAGGTGGCCGGCTTCGTCAAAGCTTCCGGCTTCAAGGCCGCGGCCGGGGCGACCCTTGCCGCGCCGGGCCGGGACGGCGTCGGCTGCATATTGTTCGGCCTCGGCAAGGAAGCCGACCGCCCGCAGTTGCTTGCGGGGCGGCTCGCGAGCGCGCTGCCCGCCGGTGAGTACCGCCTCGCGACCGGTTTCCCCGACCAGGGGCTCGCGACGCTCGCCTTCGCCCTCGGCGCCTACCGCTATACGCGCTACCGCGAGCGCGATCCGGGGGCGCGCCTGTCAATCGCTCCCGGCGCGGAGAGTGCCCGCATCATCCGGATCGCCGACGCCGTCTATCTGGTCCGCGACCTCGTGAACACGCCCGCCAACGCGCTCGGCCCGGCGGAGCTGGCCGGTGCCGCCGAGGATCTCGCCGCCCGCTACGGCGCCGCCTTCTCGGTAACCGAGGGCAGTGCGCTCCTCGACGGCTTCCCGCTGATCCATGTCGTCGGCGCGGCGGCGACCCCGGCGCGCGCGCCCCGGCTCATCGACTTCACCTGGGGCGACCCGGGCGATCCGAAGGTCACGCTCGTCGGCAAGGGGGTGTGCTTCGATACCGGCGGTCTCGACATCAAGCCGTCGTCCGCCATGCTCCTCATGAAGAAGGACATGGGCGGCGGCGCCAACGTCCTCGGCCTTGCCCAAATGATCATGGACGCTCAG
>DASSPO010000520.1:0-3758 GCA_035699585.1 Bauldia sp. | reverse complement strand
GCCCGTCGAGGTCCACGACCACGCCGCCGCAGGTGTAATGTTGGGCTGGGACGACCGGGATCGGCTCTTTGGTAATGTCGATGCCAAGTCCCAGCAGCTTCTCGTGGATGTTGGGGAAATGGGCTTTGATGAAGTCCTCGTCGCGATGCGAGATGTCGAGATGAACATAGTCGAGGCCGAGGCGCTTGATCTCATGGTCGATGGCGCGGGCGACGATGTCGCGCGGCGCCAGTTCAGCGCGCTCGTCGAAGCTCGGCATGAAGCGCGTCCCGCCGCCCGTGACTCCGGGAGGCAGCTTCAGTTGCCCGCCCTCGCCGCGCACCGCCTCGGTGATGAGGAAGTTCTTGACCTCGAGATTGTAGAGGCAGGTCGGATGAAACTGCATGAACTCCATGTTCGAAATCCGGCAGCCGGCCCGCCAGGCCATCGCGATCCCATCGCCGGTCGCTCCGCGAGGGGCGGTCGAATAAAGATACGCGCGGCCCGCGCCGCCGGTGGCCAGGACTGTCGCCCGTCCGGTGAGCGTCTCCACCCGTTTTGACTTGCGGTTATAGGCATAGAGGCCGTGGACCGCGCCGCTGGTCGAGAATTGGGCCGCATGCCGGCCGGTGGCGAGGTCGATCGCCACCGTGTCCGGCACGAGCATGATATTGGGGTGCTTCGCCGCGGCGGTCTCCAGCGCCCGGCTGATCGCATAGCCCGTTGCGTCGGCGACATGGACGATGCGGCGGTGGCTGTGCCCGCCCTCGCGGGTAAGGTGGAGTGCGTCACCCTCGGTCGCGAAGGGCACGCCGAGCTCCATCAACCGCGCGATCGCCGCGGGCGCGCGCTCGACCACATGTTCGACGACCCGGAGATCGTTGAGGCCGGCCCCGGCGATCATCGTGTCGTTGACGTGCGCTTCGAAGCTATCGCCTTCCTCGAGCACGGCGGCAATTCCGCCCTGTGCCCGTGCCGACGCACTGTCGCCGAGCGCTCCCTTGGCGATCACCGCGACTTTGCGGGTCTCGGCGAGGTTGAGCGCGGCCGTCAGGCCCGCCGCGCCCGAGCCGACGATCAGGACGTCCGCATGCACGCTCACGCGGTTTCCTGCCCGGCCGAGACGAGGCTCAGGAAGACGTCCTCGAGATCCGGGTCGCGGGTGGTCACATCGACGATCGAAAGGCCGTCGGCGGTGAGGGCGCCGAGCACCTCGCCGGCGTTCACCTTGTCCTTGCGGAAAGTGATTTCGAGCGTTCGTTCATCGACCAAGGTGATATCCTCGAAACAGGGATTGACGGGGACGCTGGCGACGTCGCGGTCGAAGGTCACGACAACCGCTTTCTCCTGCGCCTTGGCGATCAGTTCGCGAGTGGGCTCGTTGGCGATCACCCGGCCATGGTGGATGATCGCAATCCTGTCGCACAGCTGTTCGGCCTCTTCGAGATAATGGGTCGTGAGCACGATCGTCACGCCCTGGGCATTGAGCTCGCGCACATAATCCCACAGCTGCCGGCGAAGTTCGACATCGACACCGGCGGTCGGCTCGTCGAGCACCAGGATCGGCGGGGAGTGGACCATCGCCTTGGCGACGAGAAGCCGCCGCTTCATCCCGCCCGACAGGGTGCGCGAATAGGCATTGGCCTTGCCTGTCAGGTGCATTGCCGCAAGCAGCTCGTCGCTGCGCCGTTCGGCGGCCGGAACGCCGTAAAGTCCGGCCTGGATCTCGAGCGTCTCGCGCGGAGTGAAGAAGGGATCGAAAATGATCTCCTGGGGCACGACACCGATCGAGCGCTTGGCGTTGCGTGGGCGCTCGTCGATGTCGAAACCCCAGACCGTTGCCTTGCCGCCGGACTTCACGACCAGCCCGGCAAGGATGTTGATGAGCGTCGACTTGCCGGCTCCGTTTGGCCCGAGCAGCCCGAAGATCTGGCCGCGCGGGACGTCGAAGCTCACCTCGCGGAGCGCCTGGTTGCCGCCGGCATAGGTTTTCGACAGCGCTTCGATGCGGATCGCCGGCTCGTCCATCGCGGCCGAGGGCATAGGGGCCGCGTTACCGTGCGACAAGCGACGCGGCGAGTTAGCCGCATTGAACCCGGGCGGGCCGGTTGCTACCTCCCCTCCCGCATGCAGAAGTTTCCGCCTCCCGAAGTCATCCGGGTCCCAACGGTCCAGGTCGCGTGCGATGGTTCCGGCGAGGTCACGCCCGAGCTCGGCCATCCGCGCGTCTATCTCCGGATCGATCCCGAGGTCGGGTTTGTCGAGTGCGGCTATTGCGACCGCCGCTTCGTCCTCGAAGGGGGAGTAGCGGACGATTCTCCGGCATGACCGCGCCCGACCCGCGCCGTTTCCTTTATCGCAGCCTCGATCCCGATGGCGCCCGGCGGCTTGCGGCCAAGCATCTTTCGCCGCACGACGATGGTGAGCTGTTCCTGCAATATGCGGCGAGCGAGGCATTCGGCTTCGATGACGGCCGGCTGAAGACAGCCGACTATCACACCTCGTCGGGCTTCGGCCTCCGCGGCGTCAGTGGCGAGACCACCGCGTTCGCCCATGCCAACGAAATCAGCGAGGCGGCGATCGAGCGCGCTGCCGACACGCTGAAGCTGCTCGATCCCGCGAAGGGTCATCCGGCGCCTCCACCGCCTCGCACCAACCAGGCGATGTACGGAGCCGATGATCCGCTCAGCCTCGTCCCTTTCGCGGCCAAGGTCGAGCTGTGCGAGCGGATCGATGCGGCGGCTCGGGCGCGCGATCCGCGCGTCGCCCAGGTAACGGTCGCGCTCGCGGCGAGCTGGAGCGTAGTCGACATCGTCCGCGCGGACGGCTTCGTCGCGTCCGACGTGCGCCCGCTGGTGAGGCTCGGAGTCCAGATCGTCGCCGAGCAGAACGGCCGGCGCGAGACCGGTTATTTCGGGCTCGGCGGCCGCCATTTGTACGACAGGCTGTTCGAGGACAAAGAGTGGAACCGAGCGATCGACCTCGCGCTCGCTCAGGCCCTCGTGAATCTTGAGTCGGTCGCGGCGCCGGCGGGCGAGATGCCGGTGGTGATGGGCAACGGCTGGGCGGGGGTGCTCCTGCACGAAGCGGTCGGCCACGGGCTCGAGGGCGATTTCAACCGCAAGGGCACGTCGGCCTTCTCCGGCCGGATCGGCGAACGGGTCGCGGCACCGGGCGTGACTGTCATTGACGATGGCGCGATGGACCGGCGCCGCGGCTCGCTCACCATCGACGACGAGGGCACTCCCACCGGTCGGACAGTCCTCATCGAAGACGGAATCCTCAAGGGCTATCTGCAGGACCGGCTCAACGCCCGGCTGATGGGGATGGAAGCGACTGGCAACGGCCGCCGCGAGAGCTTCGCCCACGCGCCGATGCCGCGGATGACCAACACGTTCATGCTCGCCGGGACGGAGGAGCCCGCGCAACTGATTGGCCGAGTGAAGGACGGAATTTATGCGAAGAGCTTCGGCGGCGGGCAGGTCGACATCACCAGCGGCAAGTTCGTCTTCTCCTGCACCGAGGCCTATCGGATCCGCGGCGGCAGAATCGCCGAGCCGTTGAAGGGAGCGACCATCATCGGCGATGGACCGACCGTGCTGACCCGGGTCAAGGGAATCGGCAACGACCTGCTGCTCGATGAAGGAATCGGCGTCTGCGGCAAGGGCGGGCAATCGATTCCGGCGGGAGTTGGGCAGCCCACCTTGCTGGTCGACGGGCTGACCGTCGGAGGGACCGCGGCGTGAGCGCCGACTGGCGCTCCGACGTTCTCAAATTCT
>DASSPO010000519.1:0-9557 GCA_035699585.1 Bauldia sp. | reverse complement strand
GCCCGGCGTGTCGTAGTTCTCGGCGGTCTCTTCGTCCCAGATCTCGTCGTGGCGCATGCTGCCACTATTCCCCCTAATCAATCGTTTGTCTCGCGGACGGTGAATCGAGATCGGCCCAACCGCCGTGAAAGATGGCTGGCGCACCCCTCATCCCATCGCTCTCCTCAGCCGACTCTCCAGTCCCCGGACCAGCAGCGACAGGCCGATAGTCATCACCAGGTAAAGA
This sequence comes from Bauldia sp., assembly GCA_035699585.1. Taxonomy (GTDB): domain Bacteria; phylum Pseudomonadota; class Alphaproteobacteria; order Rhizobiales; family Kaistiaceae; genus Bauldia. Next base: position 9,331 of record DASSPO010000519.1, on the reverse strand, counting down.
TAGGCGACGACGTTGTAGGTCTCGAAGAACAGGAAGGTCGAGGCAGAATAGACCTTGCCGAGCTGAGTGATGTCCTGAACGCCGAGAGCCGAGACCAGGGCCGAGTCCTTGATCATGGCGACGAAGTCGTTGCCGAGCGGCGGGATGACGACGCGTATCGCCTGCGGGAGGACCACAAGCCGCATCACTTGGCGGTGCCGCAGCCCAAGGGACTCGGCCGCCTCGACCTGGCCGCGGGGCACGGCCTCGATGCCGGCGCGGAAGATCTCGGCGATGAAGGCGGAGTAGCTGATCATCAGCGCGACGATCGCCCGCCAGGTCATGTCGAAATCACGGACGCTCGCCTCGGGAAGCCAGCCCTCGTCGATCGGGACGGCGAATACAAAATTCCAGATGAAGACGAGCTGGGGCGCGCCGACGAAGGCAACGTAGAAGAGAAGGACCAGGACGGGGATGCCTCGCACTACCTCGATGTAGAAGGTGGCGAACTCGCGGAACACACGATGCCGTGAGAGCCGCCCAAGCGCCACCACCAGCCCCAATAAGGTGGCGAGAGCAAAGGCGGCGATCGACACCCAAAGCGTCACCGCTACGCCCTGCTGGAGCGCCCGGAAGATCGTGTTGTAATCGCCGTCCTCGGTGATCAGCCAGGCGAAGAGCACGCCCAGGAGGACGATGGCGAGAAGCCAGTAAGGTATCTCGCGCCGCGACCTCCTTGGGGGCGTCAATGCCGGACCGCTCGTCGCGAGAACCGCAGCCTCACTGCGCGGCCTGGTACTCGTAAAACCACTTCTGGTTCAGTCGGTCGATGGTGCCGTCGTCCTTCATCGACTGGATGGCGGCGTTCACCGGCTCAACGAGATCGGACCCGGGCGTGAAGATGAAGCCGAAATGCTCCGTGCCGAGCGGGCCGCCGATGAGCTTGAAGGCGTTCGGCGAAGCGCCCATGTACCCGGCGGCGCTGGTCTTATCCATGAGCACGAGGTCGACGTCACCCGACTTCAAGGCCTGGACCGAGGCGCCGAAGGTATCGAACAGCTTGATGCGGGGATTGGCTTCGTTGCCGTCGAGCACCTCGTAGACCGCGGTGTAGAAGTTCGTCGTTCCGGCCTGGGCACCCACCAGGAGCTCGGGATTGGCGGCGAATGACTCGGCGTCGGTGAACCGGTCCTCGTCGGCCCGCACGAGCATGAACTGCTCCGAGGTCATATAGGGGTCGGAGAAATCGATCTGCTCCTCGCGCTCCTCGGTGATCGTGATGCCGTCCATGCCGACGTCGAACTGCCCCTCGCGGACCGCCTGGATCATGGTGTCCCAGCTCGACAGATGCCACTCGACCTTGAGGTTGAGGCGCTTGGCAATCTCGTTGAAGGCGTCGTACTCCCAGCCGATGCCCTCGCCGGTCTTGGGATCGGCGAAGTTGAGCGGCGTATAGGCGTTCTCGGTGACCGCTTTGACGGTCCGGCCGCCGAGATCGGGAAGCTCCGCGGCGATCGTACCGGTGGCAGCAGCTCCGGCAAACGCAGCGATGAGAAGTATCCCCAAAGCCTTCATGACGAACCCCTGTGGTAGATCTTGGCACCGGCCGAAATTCTAGCCCGACCCGGTCGGCTTGACGAGGCGGGTCCAACGCCTGGCCAGATCGAGGCCGGTCCGGTCGGCGCGCGGACCGAAACGGGCAGCGTCGAGCGGGTGCCGCTCCGCCCAGTCGGGCGCGTAGCCGCGAATGGTCGGGGCAAATTCCTCGCTCCATTGCGCTACCAGCCCGCAGTCGGCCTCGAAATGGAACTGGATGCCGTACACCGCGCGTCCGATCCTGAAGGCCTGAAGCTCGGTCATCTCGCTCGCGGCAAGATGCACGGCGCCGTCGGGAAGCGTGAAGGTGTCCTCGTGCCAATGGAAGACAGGACTGCCCTTGCCGAGCGCGGCCAGCACCGGGTCGACGCGACCGGCTTCGGTCGGGCGGACCTCATGCCAGCCGAACTCGACGGGACGGGCGAGGACGTTCTCCCCGCCCCAGGCGCGGGCGACAAGCTGGGAACCGAGGCAGATGCCCAGTACGGCCTTGTTCTCCTCGCCAAAGCGGCGGGTGAGATCGAGAAGCGACGGGAACCAAGGAGAAACGTCGTCGGCCAGCGCGTTCTGTTCCCCGCCGAGAATGACGATGCCATCGTAGCCGGCCGTCTCACTCGGCAGCGGGGCCCCGAGATGCGCGCTCCGGACATCGATCTCGGCGCCCGCCTCTTCGAGCGCTTTCCCCACAAGGCCGGCGGGGGTGGCCCGGTAGTTTTCGACGATGAGGACACGTATCGGCATTGACGACCATTGGAGATTTGCCGTGCATGGTTAGCATGGCGGATGGAGGAGGGCGAAGCGGGCATGAGGCTGGGTGAAGCCAAGACGCCACCGCGAATGCGGATCTACGCGATCGGCGATGTGCACGGCTTGGACACGCTCCTCGCCGAAGCCCACGCTGAGATCGAGGCGGATCTTGCGGCGCGGCCGGTCGCCGACCACCGCATCATTCATGTCGGAGACTATGTCGACCGCGGCCCGAATTCCGCGGCGGTGATCGAACGGCTCTCGCGGCTTCAGGAAACCGATCCCCGCATCCTGTGCCTGATGGGCAACCATGACGAGCTGATGCTTGCCTTTCTTGCCGATCCAGGAGCCGCCGGCCCTGACTGGATGATGAACGGCGCCGGCGCAACCTTCCGCTCCTACGGGATCGACACGTCGGGGGTGTCCTCGGCGGGCGATCATCGTCGTCTCTGCAAGGCGCTCGCGGCCGCCCTTCCCGCTAGCCACCGCCTGTTCCTCGACCATTTGCGGCTCTCGATCCGCTTCGGCGATTTCCTCTTCTGCCATGCCGGAATCCGCCCCGGCGTGCCGCTCGATCTCCAGTCCGATCACGACCTCCTCTGGATTCGCGACGAGTTCCTGTTCAGCAACCGCGATCATGGCGTCGTCGTCGTCCACGGGCACACACCGGCGCAGGCGCCGGAGGTCCGTCCGAACCGAATCAATGTCGACACGGGCGCGGTGTATGGAGGACCGCTGACGGTGCTGGCACTTGAGGGGACCAGTCATCGATTCCTGTGAAGGCGATCCGGCGGTTCGAGATCGACGACACCGGTCCGGCGAACCTGGGCGGGATGCCTCCCCCGCCCGTCAGGGCGTTTTCACGGCATTCCCGGATTCGACCATGGCGTCGTTGATGTTCTTCCCCTCCAGGTAGACGATGCCCTCCCAGTTGCCGAAGGAGCCCTGCCGGTCGGGACTGTCCTCGCCCCGGATGCTCTTGAGGATGATCGTCTTGCCGTCGATCAGGCTCTTGAGATGCTCGGTCGCGGCGATCCCGGCCTGCTCGCTCGCCCCGGTAGTTTCCGGCGCGGCGATGCCGAAGAGGTGGATGCGCTGGTAGCGAATCCAGACGTAGAAGCCGAGATCGATGTGGACATCAATGGTGTCACCGTCGATCACATCGACCACTTCGGCGCGGTAGGTATAGGGCGCTTCCTTCGGCCCTTCCTCGGCCAAGCCAGGCGTCGCAATGGCGAGGAGGCCTGCGGCCGCCAAAGCCGAACGTGCGTGAACAAAGATGTGACGGATCATTCTTCTCCCCCTGCCGGTCCCGCGGAAGAGACTCGTGCACCTGGCAGGAGGCTGTCAAGCAAGCGCCCGCGTTGGGCGCCGGGCGGGAGGGCGACCAGAACCACGCCGACCCGGCGGTCACCGTCACTCCGCCCGGTCCGGACACCAATCGTCCCAAAGGAACGGCGCGGCCGGCCGGCCGCGCCCGTCGAGCGTGTGGTGCCCCGCGGCCCTACCGCGGCTGCGGAACGATGCGGATATAAGGCTTAGGCTCCTTCCACCCCGCCGGCCAGATCTTCTTCGCGTCGTCGTTGGACACGGACCCGGCGATGATCACGTCCTCGCCCTGCTTCCAGTTCACCGGCGTGGATACTTTGTGCTTGGCGGTGAGCTGGAGCGAATCGATCACCCGCAGGATCTCGTCGAAGTTCCGGCCGGTGGTCATGGGATAGGCGATCATCAGCTTGACCTTCTTGTCGGGGCCGATGATGTAAACGGTGCGAACCGTCTGGTTGTCCGCGGGCGTGCGTCCCTCCGCGGTATCACCGGCAGCCGCCGGAAGCATCTCATAAAGCTTCGAGATGGCTAGCGTCGGGTCGCCGATCATCGGGTAGTTGGGCGCGGCCCCTTGCGTCTCCTCGATGTCCTTGGCCCAGCCCTTGTGTCGGTCGACCGGATCGACGGAGAGACCGATGATCTTGACGTTACGCTTGTCGAACTCTGGCTTGAGCTTGGCCATGTAGCCGAGCTCAGTCGTGCAGACCGGCGTAAAGTCCTTGGGGTGCGAGAAGATGATGCCCCAGGAATCGCCGAGCCAGTCGTGGAACTTGATCTTCCCCTCAGTGGTCTCGGCCTCGAAATCGGGCGCGGTATCGCCAATGCGCAATGCCATTGTCTAACCCTCCTTTTATCGTCTGATTACCTTCGATGTAGGTCCCGGCCCCATGCGCCTGCAAGCGAGGAATTTCCTGCTTTCGGCCCCACGACGCAAAAGGATCGCGCCGCAGCGGGGACCGGAAGAATATCGCTCCTGAACTACCCGCCTGTGACGAATGTCACTGACGCTACTCTGCGGCTGCGGGGACCGATAGATTGTCGAGGGACGAGACAATGTGCTCGGCAAGCGCTCGCATGATCGGCGTCTCGGGACGACGCGACGAGCGAACGATGCCGATCTCGCACATCGGCAGCCGCGGCAGCCCGTCGCTCTCCCCCAATACCCGCATACCGCGGCGAAGCGCCGACTCGGCAAGCACCGTCACCGCGAGGCCCGCTTGGACCGCGGCTGCAATGGCGGTCGCGTTGGCGCTCTGGTAGAGGACCCGATACTTCCGTCCCACTTCGGTGAGTGCCGCGATCGCCTCGTCCCGCCACATGCAGGGGGGCTTCGACAGCGCAAGCGGGAGCACCTCGGCGTCGGCGGCTCCGTGTTGGGCCCCGATCACCCAGAGGAGCGGCTCGCGGCGGATCACCTCCACCTGCCCCTCGCCGCAATTGGTGACGATGGCGAGATCCACTTCGCCAAGTCTTGCCTGGCGGATCAGTTCCGGTGACGGTTCGCAGACGACGGAGACCTCGACCCGGGGGTTGGACCGCGAAAAGCGGGCGAGAATCTCCGGGAGGAAGCGGTCCGCATAGTCGTCAGGCGTGCCAAGACGAATCGAGCCGGTCAGCTCGGTGTCGAACGCCGCCACGGTCTCATCGGCGAGGCGCACGATGCGCCGGGCGTAACCAAGCAGACGCTCGCCCTCCTCGGTGAGACGCGAGTTTCGTCCGTCGCGCGTGAAGATCGGCTTGCCGAGCCGCTCCTCGAGACGGCGCATCTGCATTGAAACGGCCGACTGCGTCTTGAAGACGAGGTCTCCGGCGCGCGTGAAGCTGCCGGTATCGGCGATGGCAACGAAGGTTCGGAGCTGGTCCAGGTCAAGGCTCGCGGCCACGGCATGACTCCCGGAATAAACATCACGACTGTTGATCGTAAATATTAGAAACATTCGTTTGAATGATCAATCCCGGGAGTGCATGTTTCGGGTGTCCCGAGACTGAAACGACCCGGATAGTGCGGCTCTACCGCCGGCACCGCGCCGCTGCCACCTCAAGGAAAACGACCATGGCTACCTATGACGATACCCGTCCCGGCGCCGAACGAGTTCTTCCCTTCCCGTTCATCGCCTCGATGCTTCAGCACGCGATCTCGGTCGTGAAGGCCGCGCGGAATCGCCGGCAGGTGGCAAGGCTCCTGTCATGGGACGCCCGCATGCTTCGCGATATCGGGCTCACTCCCGGCGACGTGCGATCGGCCATGGCTTCGCCGCTTGGCGACGATCCCTCCGGCCGGCTCGGCGCGATGGCCGAAGAGCGCCGAAACGCCATCCACGCCGCGGCCCGCGAGCGCCTCGAGCGCGAGCGCCGGGCCCGGTCGAGCGGCTGACTCAGGGCTTTCCCGACTCTGGCGGAGCCGTCAGTCCCCTGGGGCTCCGATTCAAACTGGCCCGCCCACGTGGGGCGGGCCTTTTTTCTTGCGGCACGGGCGCGGGCGGCCTATCGGCGGCCATGGCTTATCGCGACTCAAGAATGCAGCGCCTGTTCGTACGCGCGGTTCTCGCCCCCGGCGCGCGGGTCGATCTCGACCGCGCCCAGGCCCACTATCTCGTTCACGTCCTCCGCCTCGAAGACGGCGCGGCGCTCCTCGTCTTCAACGGACGCGACGGCGAGTTCCGGGCGACGCTCTCCTCTGCTGGGCGGCGCAACCACACGCTCGAGATCGGCGACCAAGTGCGCCTCCAGCCGCCGACGCCCGATCTCCGCTACCTGTTTGCGCCACTGAAACACGCCCGCCTCGACTACATGGTCGAAAAAGCGACCGAGATGGGCGTGGCGCGCATCACGCCGGTGCTGACGCAGCACGGCCAGGTCGCGCGGGTGAACCGGGAGCGGATGGAGGCCAATGCGATCGAGGCGGCGGAACAATGCGGCATCCTGACGATCCCTCGCATCGACGAACCGACCGCGCTCGGGACGCTGCTCGCGGCGTGGCCGAACGAGGAACCGCGCCGTCGCTTGATTTTCTGCGACGAGGGCGACGGCGGTGCCGACCCGCTGTCGATACTCGCCAAGCTCGCCCCATCGCCTTTGGCGGTGCTGGTCGGGCCGGAGGGCGGTTTCTCGGACGAGGAGCGCCTGACGCTCCGCGCCCTCTCCTTCGTCACGCCGCTGCCGCTCGGCCCGCGTATCCTCCGCGCTGACACTGCGGCAGTCGCGGCACTCGCCTTGGTACAGGCGGCGCTGGGGGACTGGAGAACGTGAGGATTTCATGCCGTCTATGACGATTGCGGGCCGCGCGCACGGCGGCTAGATTGCGGCCCCGTTCCCTCTCTGACCTCTGAAAGACCAGGAATGGCCCGCGACGTCTCCGACGCGACGCCGATAGAATCACGTGACCAACTCGTCGCGGCGCTTTCGTCCGGCGCGAAGCCGCGCGGCGAGTGGCGCGTCGGCACCGAGCATGAGAAGTTCGGCTTCTACGAGGCCGACTGCCGCCCGGTGCCCTACGAGGGTGAGCGGGGGATCCGCCGTCTCCTCGAACTGATGGAGGGACTCCTCGGCTGGCATCGGATCGAGGATCGCGGCAACATCATCGGTCTTACCGATCCGACCGGGCTCGGCGCGATCTCGCTGGAGCCGGGCGGGCAGTTCGAGTTGTCCGGCGCTCCGCTCGAAACGATCCACCAGACCTGCCGCGAAACCAACGCGCATCTCGCCCAGGTCCGCGAGTGCGCCGAGCCGCTCGGCATCGGCTTCCTCGGGGTCGGCGCCTCGCCGCTCTGGACACGCGCGGAGACGCCGCGCATGCCGAAGTCGCGCTATCAGATCATGACCCGCTACATGCCGAAGGTGGGTCGGCTCGGCCTCGATATGATGTACCGCACCTGCACCATCCAGGCGAACCTCGACTTCGGCGACGAGGCCGACATGGTGAAGAAGATGCGGGTCGGGATCGCGCTTCAGCCGGTCGCCACCGCTCTCTTCGCCAACTCGCCGTTTACCGAGGGCAGGCCCAACGGATATCTGTCGTGGCGGTCGCGCATCTGGCTCGACACCGATTCCGACCGGACGGGTATGACGCCCTTCGTGTTCGAGGACGGATTCGGCTTCGAGCGCTATGTCGACTGGGCGCTCGACGTGCCGATGTACTTCGTCAAGCGCGGCGATCGTTATCATGACGTGGCCGGGCTGTCTTTCCGCGATCTGATGGCGGGTAAGCTCAAGCAACTCCCCGGCGAGCGGGCGACCATGTCGGACTGGAAGAACCACCTGTCGACGCTCTTCCCCGAAGTCCGGCTCAAGAACTACCTCGAGATGCGCGGTGCCGACGGCGGTCCGTGGCGGCGCATCTGCGCGCTGCCGGCATTCTGGGTCGGACTCCTCTACGACCAGGTCTCGCTCGACGCAGCCTACGACATCATCAAGGGCTGGACCGCCGAGGAACGACAGACCCTCCGCGAGGGAGTGCCGAGGACGGCGCTCGCGACCCCTTTCCGCAACCGAACCGTTCGCGACATCGCCCGCGATGTGCTGGGGCTCGCCCGCGACGGTCTCCGGCGGCGGAAACGGCTCAATGGCGAAGGCCTCGACGAGACCATCTATCTTTCCTCGCTCGAGGAGATCGTCGCGACCGGAGAAACCCCTGCCGGGACGATGCTTCGCCAGTATGAGACTGTGTGGCACGGCGACGTCCGACCGATCTTCCGCGAATATGCGTTTTGAGCATCGTCAATGACGGCAGCCGCCGCGAAGCGGCGAGATCCGCCGGGAAAATGGAGCGAGAGATGGCGAAGAGCGGATCGGCACTCAAGGACATCACGGTAATCGTCGATAACGGCGGGGAGCGATGGGCCGCCAGGGCCGCCGTTGAGCTCGCCCGGACGACCGGCGCCCACCTCACCGGCATCGCCCTCGCCGTCGATCCGCTCCTTCCGATCTATACGGTCGCCGCGCCGATCCCGACCGACTTCATCGTCGCCGCCCACGAGCAGGGCATCGCCGATGCCAAGGCCGCACTCGCGGCCTTCGACGAGATTGGCCGGGCGGCGGGGATCTCCACCGAAGGACGGCTCGCCGAATCGATCAGCGGCGATTTTTCCGGCGTCATCCGGAATGCGATTCTCACCGACCTCGCTATGGTCGGGCAGAACGATCCGAGCCGCGAGGAACCGCTACGTGAGGCCCTGATCGAGGCGCTTCTGTTCCAGGCCGGGCTCCCCACGCTGCTCGTCCCCTACTCTGGGGCGCGCGAGTTCCGCCCCGACAAGGCGGTGATCGCGTGGAACGGCACCGCCCAGGCGGCGCGGGCCATTCGTGCCGCCATGCCCCTCCTTGCGGGCGCGAAGTCCGTACTGGTCGCGATCGTCGACGAGGGCGCGTCTCCGTCCGACAGTGTCCCCGGCGCCGATGTCGGTACCTACCTCGCCCGCCACGATCTCGATGTGGCGGTCAGGACCATCGCCAATGCCCACGAGGGCGCCGGCCAGGCCCTCCTCACCCTCGCCGCCGAAGAGGATGCGACGTGGGTCGTGATGGGCGCCTACGGCCACAGTCGAATCCGCCAGTTCCTGCTTGGCGGCGTCACCCGATACGTGCTTGGCAACGCCACGCTTCCGGTCCTCCTCGCGCACTGACCCAGAGCACCCGCCACGCCTCGGGAAAGGCGATGCGGCCGGCGCCCTCGCGCGCCTGC
>DASSPO010000518.1:0-8751 GCA_035699585.1 Bauldia sp. | reverse complement strand
CGGACCTGATGGAGGGCGCCCGCGGGGCGACGGCCCGCATGGTGGACCTGCTCTCCGCCCGCCACGGCCTCTCTCCGGTCGAGGCCTACATGCTCTGCTCCGTCTGCGCCGATCTCCGGATCAGCGAGATCGTCGACATGCCGAACTGGGTGGTGTCGTTCTACTTCCCGCGCCTGGTGCTGGAATGAGCATCCTTCCTCCGGTCATCTTCGCCAAGGCTGGCACCAACAGGTTGTTGCCGCGGCGCGGATAGGCCCAACGTGGCAGCGCAGAATCCCGGTCCCGTCCTTTCTGTCCGCGACCTGTCGGTCGAGGTCGCGACGGAGGAAGGGCGTCGCACCGTCGTCGACCGCCTGTCCTTCGACGTGGCCCCCGGCGAGACGCTCTGCATCGCCGGCGAGTCGGGCTCGGGCAAGTCGATGACGGCGCTCGCCATCATGCAGCTCCTGCCGCAGCCGATGGCACGGATCGCCGGTGGAACGGTTGGCCTTGCCGGACGAAACCTTGCCGACCTTCCCGAGAGCGAGATGCGCGAAGTGCGCGGTGCCGATGTGGCGATGATCTTTCAGGAGCCGATGACCTCTCTCAATCCGGTGCTGACCATAGGCCGGCAGCTTACGGAGGCGATCCGCGTCCACCGCAAGGTCGGGGTCCGCGAAGCGCGTGCGTTGGCGCTCGATGCGCTCGAAGCGGTTCGGATCGGCGAGCCGGAGCGGCGGCTCCGCCAATACCCCCACGAGCTTTCCGGGGGCATGCGCCAGCGGGTGATGATCGCCATGGCCATCTCCGGTCACCCCAGGGTCCTGATTGCCGATGAGCCGACCACCGCGCTCGACGTCACGGTGCAGGCGCAGATCCTCGAGCTGATCCGCAACCTCCAGAACAAGGCCGGCACGGCGGTGATCCTGATCACCCACGACATGGGCGTGGTCGCCGAGATGGCCGACCGGGTGATCGTGATGAACGACGGACGGATCGTCGAGAGCGGTCCGGTCGGCGACATCTTTCATGCGCCGGGCCAGGACTACACGCGGATGCTGCTGGCCGCGGTGCCGCGGCTCGGGTCCGCTCCGGCCGCCCCAGCGTCCGCCGCGCGTCAGGCGGACACGGTTGTCGAGGTCCGCGACCTCACGGTCGGCTTCGATATTCGCGGCGGCGTGCTCCGCCGCCCGGTGCAGCGGGTCCATGCCGTCGAGGGCATCTCCTTCGACGTCCGCCGCGGCGAGACGCTGGCGCTTGTCGGCGAATCGGGCTGCGGCAAGTCGACCACCGGTCGCGCCCTCCTGAACCTGGTCCGCTGGCGCGGCGGCATCGTCATCGACGGTCGCCCGACCGCCGGGCTTAGCCACCGCGAAATGAAGCCGGTGCGCCGCTCGATACAGATGATTTTCCAGGACCCCTACGCTTCGCTGAATCCGCGCATGACCGCCGGCGATCTGGTCGCCGAGCCGATGGCCGTCCATGGCATCGCGTCCGGCAGCGAGCTTCGCGACCGGGTCGCGGCGCTGTTCACTCGCGTTGGCCTCTCCCCCGACCAGATGCGCCGGCACCCGCACGAGTTTTCCGGTGGCCAGCGCCAGCGCATCTGCATCGCTCGGGCGCTGTCGCTGTCGCCGAAAGTCATAGTCGCCGACGAGAGTGTCTCGGCGCTCGACGTCTCGGTTCAGGCTCGGGTGCTCGCGCTGCTCAAGGAACTGCAGGCCGAGCTGGGGCTCTCCTATGTCTTCATCTCGCATGACATGGCGGTGGTCGAGCAGGTGAGCCACCGCATTGCCGTAATGTATCTCGGTCAGATCGTGGAAATGGGTACGCGCGAGCAGGTGCTGCGCGATCCGCGCCACCGCTACACGCGGCGGCTTCTCGACGCTGTGCTGGTGCCCGACCCGTCGTTCCGTCGCGGTGCCTTCCCGGTACCTGAGAGCGAGGTGCCGAGCCCGATCAGGCCGATCGGGGCACCGCCAGAACGCGTCAGGATTTTGGACGTCGGCGACGGTCACTGGGTGGCGGCATAGGTCTTCCGAGGTAGGAGATGCACCTGTATCGGCCTTTCGCCCGGCCACCCCGACGCAGGTAGGTCTCGCCGGCACCGTCGCGGCTCCTGCAACGATCTGATGTTAGAAAGCGCCGCGAGGCGCAGCCTCTTGATCGAGCCTGTCTCGACATGAGCGGGATCCTCGGGCGCCTGCTCCGACCCCAACATGCGGCCCTCCGGCTCGTGGGCAGCCCAATTGATCAATATCGATCATTCTCGCGACAAATCTTGACTATTCGATCTGCAATATTGCTAGATGGTGTCGCGCTGTCGTGACAACAGATGATCAATAATGATCAAAGCCGAACGTGACGCACGAATCCTAGCGATTCTCGACGAGGTCGGCGTCGCGTCGATTCGCGACCTCGCGGCACGGCTTGGCGGCGTGTCGGAAGTAACGGTTCGGCGGGATGCGGCAAGGCTCGCGGCGGAAGGGGCGCTCAGGCGGAGCCACGGCGGCGTGTCTCGCGTCAATGGCAGCGCCCTGTCGCCGCAACCGGCCGCGGCAACCGAGGAGGACATCCGCCTCGCCATCGACGATACCGACGCGATCGTGTTGCCGCCGCTCGAAGGGAAAGGAGCGGAGACGCTCCGCCTGATGGCGCGGCGGCGACGCATCCCGTTTCTCGCCGAGTCGGCGCCCCAATCCGGCGGCACCTATCTCGGCTCCGACAACCTCGCTGCCGGCCGCGCCCTTGGCGCGGCTGCAGCGCGGCACCTCGCCGGAAGGATAAAGACAGCGCGGATACTCCTTGTCTCGCTCGAGGCGCTGCCCAACACTCGGGCGCGCTGCGATGGGTTCTTGGACGGATTCAGAAAATCCTTCGATGGCGAAGTAAGACATTGGCGCGTCGACGGGCGCGGCGTTTTCCGCTCGGCGCTCCGCGCCAGCCTGGATGCACTCCAGGCGCATCCCGACATCAACGTGTTGTTCGGCGTCAACGACCATTCCATCCTTGCCGCGATCGAGGCCTCGGACCGGCTCGGACTCGGCGACGTGAGCGGTTTCTCCGTCGGTGGCGAGGGCGGAGCGCTGTTTGAATCCCTGCTCAAGGGAGAGAAGCTCGTCGCCTGTTGCGCGCTTTTCCCGGAGCTGGTCGGGGCCCGCGCCGTCGATGTGCTGGCGGAAGCGCTTTCCGGAGGCCCGATGCCGGCGGAAGTGAAGACGCCGCACGCGGTCATCACCAGCGGCAATCTCCGCGACTTCTACCGCCGCGACGAGAGTGGTTGGACGTTCTCGCCGGCGCCGGGACTCGCCGAACTGGCGGTGGGACCGCCGACAACATCGTTGCGCCATGACCGCCGCGGGCGACCACGGATCGGGTTTGTGCCGCACTACCCGGCGCACGACTGGTACCGGAACATGCAGAAGGCGATGCAGAACCGGGCGGACGAGCTCGGCATGGAGCTCATCATGGCGGCGCCGCAGGCGGGTATTGCTCGCGAGATCAAGGCGATCCGCCGTCTCATCGCCCGATCCGCGGCTGCGGAAGTGAAAACGGGTGATACCATTTTGATCAACCATGGCGAGGTGTCGCAATTCCTCGCCGAGGAGCTGCGTGAGGCGACCGACATCACGGTCGTCACCAACTCGCTCGACGTGCTGGAACGACTGTCCGGCAGGAGCGACCTCAAGGTGATCCTCACCAGCGGCGAGCCGCATCTCAAGGCCCGCTGTTTGGTTGGCCCGAGCCTGGGCGCGCTGTTCGAGACGCTCCGTGTCGACAAGGCTTTTCTTGCCGTCGACGGAATCTCGCCGCGCTTCGGCCCCTCGGCAAGCGACGAGCGCATGGCACTTGCCGCGCGGCGCTTCGCCGACGCCTCGCGCGAGGTCCACGTGATGGCCGACCACTCGCTGGTCGGCCAGGACGCCAACCACCGCATCGTCGCGCTTGATCGCGTCGATCAGCTGATCACCGATTCCGGTTCGCTGCCAGCGGACCGCCTCGCCTTTGCGTCGGCCGGCACCAGCATCACCATCGCCGACGACGAGGAGACGGGAAACGAGGAGCGGCCGGCCCACCGGCCTCACGGTCCACTCCGTAATCTGCGAAGGCCGGAAGTCATCGCCTGAAACCGGTAAAGGGAGGAAATCTCAAATGAATAAGACATTGCTGCTTGCCACCGCGATCGGGCTCGCTCTGCCCGCGGGAGCCGAGGCCCAGGAAGTCGTACTCAAGTTCTGGGACAATCAGCAGACCGAGTCTGGCCTCAGCCAGTATCAGCAGGAGGCGGTGAAGCTCTTCGAGGCCGAGAACCCCGGCATCAAGGTCGAGGTCACCACCATCCCTTATCCCGAATACCAGCAGCGGCTGCTCACCGCAGTTCAGGGCGGCAATGCGCCGGATGTCTCGACCGTGGACCAGATCTGGGTCGCGGCCTTTGCCGAGGCCGGCGCCATCGATCCGCTCGACGACCTTGCCAAACAGGCCGGCGTCACCGCCGACACCTTCTTCCCCGGCGCCTGGGCCTCGGCCAACTACGGCGGCAAGCTTTGGGGCATCCCGTTCAACGTCGACGTCTGGCAGTTCAGCTTCTACAACGTCGACCTGCTCAAGGCGGCGGGCGTCGATCCGGCGTCGATCGCCACCTTTGACGGCCTCAAGGCGGCAGGAGAGAAGCTTACCGACGCGGCCAACGGCAAATTCGGCATCGGGCTCTTCGCGCACAAGGGCGAGGACACGGTCGTTGTCATGGACTCCTTCATTTTCTCGAACGGCGGGAAGGTGATCAACGACGACGGCTCGTGCGGGTTGACCAGCGAAGCCTCCGTCGGCGCGCTAGCCTATCTCCAGTCGCTCGCGCCCTACGCGCCGGCCGGCATGGCGAACGCCTCGTCGGGCGACATGCGGGAACTGTTCCTGAACGGCTCGCTTGCCATCGAGTTCTGGCCGGCCCTGGAGCAGCCGACCTTGCAGAAGTCCAACCTCAACTGGGACTTCGTCAACGGGACAGCGCCCGCGGGCAAGACGCCGATCGGCACCTTCGGCGGCTGGAACCTCGTCATGTACAAGAACTCGCCGAACAAGGAAGCGGCCTGGAAGTTCATCCAGTTCCTGACGCGCGAGGACGTGAACGGCAAGGTCGTCGACCTTATCCCGGCCAACGTCAAGGCCGCCGACGCCTTTCTCAAGGCGAACCGCAAGGGTCCCGAGCTCATCCTCGAGCACCTCAACAACGCCGCGCCGCGGCCGCTCTCGCCGCGCTATCTCGAGGTTTCCGACATCGAGGTCACGCTCGCCCAGGACGTCTTCGGTGGCATGGACCCCAAGGCGGCTGCCGAGAAGGCCTGTGCAGCCATCGATGCGCTGAAGTAGGCTCGTGGCCGTAGCTAACGTCGCGGGGTCGCCCGGCCTCGGCCGGGCGGTCCCAGAGGGCCGTGGGGGGATGCAGGACCGCAATCGCCTGCTCGCGTGGATATTTCTTGCGCCCGCCATGATCCTCGTCGGCGTGCTCATGTACTACCCTATGGTCGGCACAGCCATCGAAAGCCTCTACTCGACCTCGTTCATCAATCCCAACCCCCAGTTCGTCGGCCTCGAACTCTACGAACGCATCCTCGGCGGCGGCGACTTCGGACAGATCGTCTGGAACTCGTGCGTCTGGACGGTGTTCGTCGTCCTTCTTCAGAACGTGATCGGCTTCGCGGTGGCGCTGCTCCTGAACCAGCGGCTCCCGACCAGCGGCCTGATGCGCTCGCTGGTGCTCCTCCCCTGGATCCTCCCTGGCGTCGTCGCGGCGATCCTGTGGCGATTCATGTACGACCCGCAGCTCGGCCTCATCAATTCGTTCCTGATCAGGATCGGGCTCGCCGACCAGGGCGTGGCATGGCTCGCCGAGTCGTCGACCGCGATGGGCGCCGCGATCCTCGCCGCGGTATGGAAGGGCTTCCCCTTCTCCGCGGTGGTCTATCTCGCCGCGCTTCAAAATGTCGACAGGGAGCAGGTCGAGGCGGCGATCATCGACGGCGCCGGATGGTTCCGGCGCCTGTTCAGCGTAATCCTCCCGTCGATGCGCGAGGTGATCGTGATCAACGTCGTTTTGACCACGATCCTAACCTTCAACTATTTCGACATGATATGGGTGCTGACGCGCGGCGGCCCGCAGAACGCGACGCACATCTTCCCGACCAAGATCTATGAGCTTGGCTTCGGTCAGTTCCGCTTCGGCGAGGCGGCGACCTATGGCGTGTTCTCGATTCTCGTGCTGGCGGTGCTGATCGCGCTCTATTTCGTTGCCCAGGGTCGTAACGACCGGAGGGTTTCTCGGGCATGACCGGGACCTCGCCCTATACCCGGCTGTGGATCGCCCTCGCGCAATTGCTGCTCGCGGCGCTGATCCTTTTGCCGTTCTTCTGGATGATTTCGGTATCGCTCAAGCCCGGCGCTGAGCCGTTCGCCATTCCCGCCAACCTCTGGCCGGACAACCCGACGTTCGAGAACTACCTCACCGCGTTCCGTCCCGAGTTCCGTGTCTATTTCCTCAACTCGATGATCGTCTCGCTGTCGACGGTCGCGGTCGTGGTGAGCCT
Organism: Bauldia sp.; assembly: GCA_035699585.1. Taxonomy (GTDB): domain Bacteria; phylum Pseudomonadota; class Alphaproteobacteria; order Rhizobiales; family Kaistiaceae; genus Bauldia. The sequence continues at coordinate 2,188 of DASSPO010000518.1, read as the reverse complement.
CGCACTGCTGGCGGCCTATACTTTCACCCGGAACCAGACGCGGCTGATCCTGATCCTGATGGCGCTGGTGATGGCGGCGCAGATGTTTCCGGCAAGCGCGATCATCATCCCGATCTACAAGCTGATGAAGGACGCCAACCTCCTCAATACGTACGCCTCGCTGATCCTCGCCTACATCACTGTGACGCTGCCGGTGGCGATCTGGATGCTTCGCGCCTTCATGGCACGGCTGCCGGTCGAACTCGACGAGGCGGCGGCCGTCGACGGCTGCGGTATGTTTCGCACCTTCTTCTCGGTGATCCTGCCGCTCTGCCGGCCCGGGATCGTGGCGACCGCGGTCTTCGTGCGGATCGTCACCTGGCAGGAATTCCTGTTCGCGCTGTCCTTCACCTCGACCAAGGACATGAGGACCCTGCCGGTGGGGATGAACGACTTCATCGGTCAGTACGGCATCCGCTACGGAGAATTGATGGCGAGCTCGGTGCTGATCTCGATTCCGGTAGTGGCGGTATTCTTCCTGCTGCAGCGCCAGTTCGTCGCGGGTTTGACGGCGGGAGCGGTGAAGGGGTGATGATGGGCTGGCCCTGCTTCACGATCGTGTTCTTCCCCTCCCGTCCTCCCCGACGCCGGAACGGATAGGACGATGGCAGTCACTCCACTCCTCCGCGAAGCGGTCGAGCCCGGGATCGTGCGCCTGGTGTTCAATCGGCCGGAGAAGCTCAACGCGCTCTCGACGCCGCTCGTCCGGGCTCTCGAGGCCGAACTCGACGCGATCGCCCGCGACAAGACGGTCCGGGTGGTGATCCTCACCGGCTCCGGCGATCGCGCCTTTGTCGCCGGGGCCGACATCGGCGAGTACCAGGGGAACCGAACCCGGCAGTTCGCCGACTACCAGTTTGAAAGCCGCCGGGTCTTCGACAAGCTCGAGGCGCTGCCCCAACCGACGATCGCGGCGGTCCGCGGCTACGCGCTCGGCGGCGGGTTCGAGCTGGCTCTCTGCTGCGACATCGTCGTCTGCGCGACGAGCGCGCGGCTCGGCCTCCCCGAGGGCCTGCTCGGCCTCTCGCCGGGCGGCGGCGGCACGCAGCGGCTCACCCGCGCGGTCGGGAAACATGCCGCTTCCGACATCATGCTCGCTGCGCGCCGCATCACCGGCGAGCGCGCCTTTCAGCTCGGCATCGCCGCCGCGGTCGTGCCTGACGAGGAGCTGATGGCGGCAGCGCTCGAACGCGCGCGCGCGGTGCTCAAGGTTGCCCCGCTCGCTGCCGCGGAGATGAAGCGGCTGATCCGCCAGGGAGCCGACGCTGCCCTCCCGGTGGCGCAAGGGTTCGAGCAGGAGGTGCTGCTCCGGCTCTACGGCACCAGGGATGGGCAGGAGGGGATTGACGCGTTCCTTGCCAAACGTGATCCGAACTTCAAAGGCGAATGACATGACGGCGCACGATTTCGACGGGCGGGTGGTGATCATCACCGGGGCAGCAATGGGCATCGGCGCGGCGTGTGCCCGGACCTTCGCCGAGAGGGGAGCGCGCGTCGTCGTCGCCGACTTCGACGCCGATGCGGGCGAAGCGACGACGCAAGCGCTGGTCGATGCGGGGTTCGCCGCCCTCTTCGTGCTCACCGACGTGACGTCTATGGCGGACATGGAAAACATGGCGGCAACCGCAGTCCGCCGCTTCGGCGGGATCGATGTCCTCGTCAACAATGCGGCTCAGGCAATCGGCGGCGTGGTCGATGAAATGGACGAAATCACCTGGAACCGGGTGATGACGACCAACCTTTCGAGCGTCTGGCGCGGCATGAAAGTCTGCGTCCCGGAGATGCGGAAAAAGAAGAAGGGCGCGGTGATCAACATGTCGTCTGTGCAGGCGCTCGCCGGCTTCAAGGGCTGGGCCGCATATGCCGCGGCAAAGGGCGGCGTTAACGCGCTGACTCAACAGGCGGCGATCGACCTTGCACCGCACGGGATCAGGGTCAACGCGGTGGCCCCTGGAACGATCATGACTCCGCTCAACGAGAAGGTCTTCCGGGAGCACCCGAACCCGGAGGAGCTGATTGCGACCTGGAATCGGGCGCATCCTCTGGGCCGGTTCGGCGAGGCGGGCGAGGTAGCGGAGCTCGTCGCTTTCCTTGCCTCGGACCGCGCTTCTTTCATCACTGGCGAGATCGTGCGCGTCGACGGCGGACT
>DASSPO010000517.1:0-6753 GCA_035699585.1 Bauldia sp. | reverse complement strand
GTCGAGGGCTGGTCGGCGCGGCTTGCAGCGATTTTGTCCGACCTGAATCGGCTCCCGGCCGTTCATGAGGTCTGTGGATTTGGCTCGCGCACCGGTCCATTGCCGATTACATGAGCCAAATCCAAGCGCCGAGGCGGATGGAATGAGCCAAACCAATGAGCCAACCCGTACCGAACTCGAGGCAGCGGCCTTCCGGCGTCTCCTCGAGCACCTTCGGACCCGGACCGACGTCCAGAATATCGACCTCATGAATCTGGCGGGATTCTGCCGAAATTGCCTCGCCAACTGGTATCGCGAAGCCGCCGAGGCCCGCGGCATCGCGATCAGCAAAGAAGAATCGCGGGAAATCATCTACGGCATGCCCTACTCGGAGTGGCAGTCGCGTTATCAGACCGAAGCCAGCGCGGATAAACTTGCCGGTTTCGAGAAGAACCGGCCGGGGCACTAGCCGGCCCACGCCGCAAAGACAATCGGATGCAGAAGAAAAACCACGATCACAAGCCGATCAACCTTGCCTTGCAGGGCGGCGGCGCGCACGGTGCTTTCACCTGGGGAGTGATCGACAAGCTGCTCGAGGACGGCCGGCTCACTTTCGACGCGGTTTCCGGCACCAGCGCCGGCGCCATGAACGCGGTCGTCATGATCGACGGCTTCGCCCGCGGCGGCCCCGACGGCGCGCGCGAAAGGCTGCAGGAATTCTGGCTCCGCGTGAGCCGCGGCGGCGGCAAGGTTGAGCCCGGCCACGAGGTGCTGGACGAAATCATCGGCTTCTGGCGGACCTCGTTCCAGCCATTCTCGTATTTTCCGCGCCTTGCCGCGGTTGCCTCCCCGTACCGGTTCAATCCGCTCAACATCAATCCGCTTCGCGACCTGCTCGAGTCGCTTGTCGACTTCGACCGCGTGCAGAACTGCAAGGCGATACGCCTGTTCATTTCGGCAACCAATGTACGTACCGGAAAGATCAAGTTGTTCTCGGGCAAGGAGGTCACGGCCGATGCCGTGATGGCGTCGGCCTGCCTCCCCAACCTCTTCCATGCCGTCGAGATTGACGGGGAGGCCTACTGGGACGGAGGGTACATGGGCAATCCTGCCCTCTTCCCGTTTTTCGAGGACAAGGGCTCCGACGACATCCTTCTCGTCCAGGTCAACCCGATCCGGCGCGATGAGGTGCCGCGGACGGGCAGTGAGATCGTCGAACGGGTGAGCGAAATCACTTTCAACGCGTCGCTCCTGCGCGAACTCCGCGCCATCGACTTCGTCAATCGGCTGCTAGCGGAACATCGGCTCGATACGTCGAAGTACCGGCCGAACCGACTCCACCGCATCGAGGCATCGAAAGCGCTCAGGAACCACAACGCTGCCACCAAGATGGACACGAGCTGGAGCTTCTTCCAAGAACTCCACCATGCCGGCCGCGAAGCCGCGGCGGCGTTCCTCCACCGGCACTACGCCAATGTAGGTGTGCGGGCGACCCTCGACCTGCGGGCCGAGCTCTTGTGACGGCCGCGGCGTTTCTTTCGGCTGATGAAGTTTAGTGTTCTCGGGAGTTGAGGATTTTCCTGGCGCTTTGAATTCGGCTCGACGGTCAAGCCTTCCCCCGATGCACTCGCTCCGCCAAGGAAGCGGTGAGCCGACGGAGCGCCGGCGAATGGTCGTCGCGAGGCAGGATCACCTGGATCAGCGTGTAGGCATCGCGGTTGGCCCGTGCTCGGGACAAGGCCTCCTCCATGTCACGCTCGGTTTCGACCCGCATGCCGAGGCCGGTACCGAGGACTTCTGGAATGCGCCAGTAGGCCCAAGGGTGGATGTCGTTGAAGGCGCCGTCGAGCATCGGCCGCTCGGTGCCGTAGCCGGCATTGTCGAGGAGGATGATGATCGGGTTCATCCGGTACCGGGCAATCGTGCCGAGCTCCATGCCGCTCATCTGGAATGCGCCGTCGCCGACCAGTACGACCGGCCGAAGCGCCGGTAGTGCCGAGGAGACGCCGAGCACCGCGGGCACGGCAAAACCGAGCGAGCAATAGTAAGCCGGGCCAAGGAAACGGACGCCATGCTCGATGTAGAGATCGGCGGCGCCGAACAGCGCATCACCCGGATCGGCGATTACCACGTCGTCTGCCTCGAGGAAGGCATTGACCTGTCGGAAAAGCGCCTCGACGCTCATCGGCGCGTCGGTGGCAGGGCGCTGTTCCGGCCGCCGAGGATGCTCATAGGGCGGGCAATCGCGCTTGACCCAGTCGCGGGCGGCAAGGCCGGCGATGAAATCTTCCATATGCACGTCGTCATAAGCGTGGAAGCCGACGGCGACGCGGTCGCGCGCTGCGTAGACGGCGTGGCGACGGTCGATGCGGGCGGTGTAGATGCCGAGGTTCATATCGGTCATCATCGCCCCGAGCATGATGGTGCAGTCGCTTCGTTCGACATAGTCGCGAACGCTTTCGCGGCCCATCGCACCCTCGTAGACGCCGAGATAGAGAGGGTCGACCTCGGGGAAGACCGACTTCCCCATGATTGTCGTGGCAACCGGGATGCCGGTCTTGTGGGCGAACGCGATGAGCTTGTCGTCGAGGTGGAACCGATGCAGCTCCTCGCCGGCGATGATCACCGGGTGGCGGCTCTGGGCTATCGCCGACGCCGCCTCATCCAGCGCAGCTGCCAGTGCGTCGGAATCACTTTCCTCGGTTGGCACCTCGCGGCGCGGCGCGGCGACGACCGGCGCGTCTGCCATATCCCGCGGCAGCTCCAGGTACACGGGGCGGCTCAGCCGCCGGGCAAGCGCCAGCACCCGATCGATCTCGGATGCCGCGGTTTCCGGATTGTCGAGAAGAGCGCAGCCGACGGTCAACTGCTCAAAGACGCGGAGCTGAGTATCGAATCCGCGGACCTTATGGTGGAGTAGCGCGTCACGATGCTGCTCGCGAGTGCCCGGCGCGCCGCTGATGACGACGACCGGCGACTTCTCCGCATAGGCTTGGGCGACCGCATTGGCCACCTTCAGGCCACCTACGCAATAGGTGATGCATACAGCGCCAAGACCCTTGACCCGTGCATAGGCGTCGGCAGCGAAACCGGCGCCCTGCTCGTCGGAAGTGTTGACTACCTGAATCGGGCTCTTTTCGAGCTGATTGAAGAAGGTGAGGACGTAGTCGCCGGGGACACCAAAGACATGACCGACGCCCTCCTCGATAAGCCGTCGGATCAGGCAGCCGCCGATCGTTTCAGTCACAGCCTGCATCTCCCGTCTTCATCCCGAGGAGGAATGCGCCATCGACTGCCGAGAGGCAAGCCGCGAACGACGGACGACCAACAAGCCTATGCGATACCGGGCAGCCTCGGCGCGTCCTTCCCGACGCCTTCGATTTCGAGAATTCGCCGCTTCGTGGCGGCGCCTCCGTTAGCCGAGAAGCCTCCCAGCCGGCCGCCGGAGGCAATGACCCGGTGGCACGGGACGATGATCGGGAACGGGTTTCTGCCTAAAGCCCGGCCAACGGCGCGAGCTGCACCGGGATCGCCGAGGCGGGTTGCGACCTCGCCGTACGTGAGCGTTTGGCCCGGCGGAATCGCTCGGGCGACGGTGTATACGCGGCGGTGGAACGGGGGAACGCCATCCATGTCAAGGACAACCGCCGACAGGTCGCGCGCTTCGCCTCGCAGCAGCGCGGCGATCGCTTCGATCGTCCGCCGTATTTCCTCGGGCGGTTCCGCCTCCTGGGCACCTGGACAGACCCGAAGCAAGCGGTCGCGGGTCGCACCGCGCGTTGCCTCGGGAAGCTGCAAGGCGACAACGCCCTTCCGATTCCAAGCAAGGCCACAGTTGCCGATCGCGGTGTCGAAGAGGGCGAAGCGATTGGCGCTCAATTGCCGCGTTCCTCAGAGATGGCGGATTTCCGCCGGCCGGTTCCACCAAGCATCGTTGCGCCCATCGGCGTAGCTGACGGGCGCCGCGGCGAGCTCTGTGGGATCGACGCCGTCCAGGCAACCTAACGCTATCGAGACGAAGTCGCCGCCGAGCACATCGAGGTGGCCGCGGCTGAAGGGACGGACACCGCAGCGCCGGCAGAACAGATGATGCCCGACCATCTGGCCGAACTGGTAGTCGGCCAGGTCGTCCTCGCCTGAAAGGAGGCGAAAGGCAGCCGGCTTGATCAGCGCATTCCAGCTCCTGACCTTGGTGCAAAAGGTGCAGTTGCACTTGCCGGTGCCGGCTGCGAGATCGATGTCCGCCTCGAAGCTAACGGCACCACAATGACAGCTTCCTCTGTAAGTCTTGAGGGTCATGCGACAAATGCTCCGGCAATGGGGTCTGGCCGGAATGCAGCCTAACCGTCCGGCACGTCAATATGCGGCAGCAATGGCCCGGGTCGAAGGACCTCGATCCAATCCTATGCTTCCGGCGCCTTTCCCGGTCCGGTGATTTCGACGATGGTGCCGTCCGGGCATCGGAAGTGCCGCCAGCTAACGCCGTCGGCATGCTGTACCTCACTGACGAACGCGACGGCGGCGTCGACCAGTGCCTGGTTCGTGGCATCGAAGTCGTCAACCCGAAAACCGACCACCGGGCCGGTTGTGAAGACGCTGTGGAGGCGCGTCTGAGGCCCGAAGAGTTCGACCAGGGCGCCGTCGGGGAGCGTGAAGACCGCAAAGTCGCCCGTGTGACGCGTAAGCGGTAGGCCGAGCACGTTCTCGAATAAGTCGATGGTCTCGGCCAGCCGGTCGGTCCGCATACCGACAAAGCCCACTCCTTTCGCCGCCATAGTCCGTCCCTCTCCTCGCGATGTCGCTCACTCGCCGCCCGGCAGCTTCTGCTCCCGCCGCCATTCGGCGACCAGCACGGCGCGCCGTTTCGGGTAGCGCTCTCCGGTCGCGTGCAGATCGCCAATCCTATCCGTGCGAAAATGACGGAAACCGGACCGGAGCTCGCACCAGGCGGCAACCGTGCGCCTATCCTCATGGAAGGCAAGCGCAATCGGCCAGATCAGACGGTCAGTCACGGCACCTTTTTCGTCGGTATATCCGATCCGCACCTTGTGCTCCTTGCGGATCGCCTCGCGGAGCGGAGCAAGTAGATGCCGGTCAGGATCGGGCGTCCAGCGCGGAGGCGCCCAGAGGCCGGTTGAGGCGATCCGGTCGCGGAGATCCGCGGGCGCGGCGGCGGCAATCTTGGCAAGCGCATTCTTTGCTGCCGCGGCGAGCGGCTCGTCACCCTGGCGCCCGACGAAGCGGACGCCGAGTACCAACGCCTCGAGTTCCGATTCGTCGAACATCAGCGGAGGCAGAAAGAATCCCGGCCTGAGCAGGTAGCCGAGACCTGCCTCGCCGTCGATCGGCGCGCCGAGGCCGGTAAGCACTTGGATATCACGATAGATCGTACGGACGGAAACGCCGAGCTCCGTTCCGAGATCGGCCGCAGTAACCGGTCGGCGATGGCGGCGGAGCGCGTCCATCAGCGCGAAGAGACGTTCAGTGCGGACCACGATTCGGTCTCCGGGGACTGGCCTCGACGGACCGGCTTGCGTGTTGCGGCAACGGGCGGACCTCCTGCTACACTGCGGCGAGCCCGGAGAAAAGCGCCTGCCATGACGATCGCCATCCGCTCCGCCGTAGTGACCGACCTCCCTGCAATTCTCGCCATCTACAATGACGCGGTGATCCACACGACGGCGATCTGGAACGATGCGGTGGTCGACCTGGAAAACCGGCGCGCCTGGATGGAAGCGCGCCACCGGCTTGGCTACCCGGTTCTGGTCGGCGAGGCCGGCGGGATGGTGGTGGCGTACGGCTCATTCGGGGACTTCCGCCCTTTCGACGGGTACCGTTTCACCGTCGAGCATTCGGTGTATGTGGCAGAGGGCGCCCGACGGCGCGGCGTGGCCTCCGCACTAATTGTGTCGCTTGTCGACCGGGCGACGGCACTCGGCAAGCATGTCATGGTCGCCGGCATCGCTGCTGACAACGAGGCTTCGTTGCGCCTCCACCGGCGGCACGGGTTCGTCGAAACCGGGCGGATGCCGGAGGTTGGCTTCAAGTTCGGCCGCTGGCTCGACCTCGTGCTGATGCAGCGCAAACTCTGACGCTTCAGGCCGCGTGGCGGCTGGCGTCCGGGCCGTAGTAGTTGATGTAGCGGGTGTTGATGCGCTCGATGGGGAGTACGATGAAGACGTCGGTGGTGCCGAACTGCCAGTCGATGACCGCGTCCTCACAGATATATCCGCCGAGGCGGAGATAGCCCTTGATGAGCGGCGGCAGCTCGCGAAGTGCCGCCATCTCGCCCGGGCCGGGATCGGCCAACTGATCGATCGGGATGCCGCGGCCCGGAAGCGCCCGAACGCGCCACTCCTCCGGCGTCGGAGCAGCGCGGCGCAGCAGTCCCAACTGCGGCGCGAGGCGGCGCGGATCGGTTCCCTCCAACGAGGCGCAACCGATCATCACGTCGATATTGTGCTGGCGCACATAGCTCCAGATGCCGTGCCAGAGCAGTTCGACCGTCCGTTTTGTCCGGTAGGGCTTGAGTACGCAAGAGCGCCCAAGCTCGAGGAAAACCCGATCCGGGTGCCGGGCAAGGAGGGGCGCTATGTCGAACTCGCCGGCCGAATAGAACCCCCTCCGTTTCTCGGCGACCTCCTGGCGAAGCAGGCGATAGGTGCCGACGATCTCCGGCACACCCATCGCGGAATGATCAAGGACGAGAAGATGGTCGCAGATGCGGTCGAAGGGATCGCGGTCACGGCCCGAGAACATCGCTCGAACGTTCGC
>DASSPO010000516.1:0-6307 GCA_035699585.1 Bauldia sp. | reverse complement strand
GCGATCATCTCCACCTACCTCTCCTTCTTTCCGGTCACCGTCGGCATGGTGAAGGGCCTCCGGTCGCCGGACCCGATCAATCTCGACCTGATGCGGACCTACAGCGCCACCCAGGCGCAGACCTTCCGCAAGCTCCGCTGGCCGTCGTCGGTGCCGTTCCTGTTCGTCTCGATGCGGGTGGCGATCGCCGCGAGCCTCGTCGGCGCCATCGTCGGCGAGCTCCCGACCGGCGCCGTGGCCGGCCTTGGCGCGCGCCTGCTCACCGGCTCCTACTACGGGCAGACGGTTCAGATCTGGTCGGCGCTGGTCACCGCCGCCGTGCTCGCCGCGATCCTGGTCGGACTCGTCGGCCTGGCGCAGACGACGGTGCTCCGCCGGATGGGGATGAGACCGGCATGAGCGAGGTCGACGTCGTCGTGGTCGGCGCCGGCGCCGCCGGGCTCGCGGCGGCGAAAACGCTGGCGAAGGCCGGCAAGTCCGTCAAGGTCCTCGAGGCGATGAACCGGATCGGCGGGCGCGCCTTTACCGAGACGGAAACCTTCGGGTTCCCCTTCGACCGCGGCTGCGCCTGGCTCCATGCCGCCGACCGCAATCCCTTCTACGCCGAGGCCAATGCCGCGGGCGCGCGCCTGTTCCACCACGACATGGGCGTCGACCATCTCTATTTCGGGCGGACAAAGGCCAAGGCCGAGGCGCTCGCCGCGATGGCGGCCGCCGACGCCGCCATCGCCGACGCAATGGCGAATGCCGGGGCGAGCCGCGACGACCTGCTTTCCGCTCTTCTGCCGGAAACGCTCGCCGCCGAAGCGGCAGGGACGTTCGGCGGGCCGATGGATTTTGCGATGGACCCGGACGAGATTTCCGTCGCCGATTTCGCCAATGCCGCCGACCTCGATCCGAACTACTTCAGCTATGACGGCTTCGGCAGCATCGTCGCGCGCTGGGGCGCCGACGTGCCGGTCGAGCTTTCGACGCCGGTGCGCGAGATCCGTTGGGACGGACCGGGGGTCACGGTCGTCACCGACCGGGGCTCCCTGCGCGCCGGGCAGGTCCTGGTCACGGTCTCGACAGGCGTGCTCGCCTATGGCGGCATCCGTTTCTCGCCGGACCTGCCGGAGCAGTATGACGCCGCCTTCGACGATCTGCCGATGGGACTGCTCACCAAGATACCGCTCGCGATCGAAGGCGAGCGCTTCGGCAGGCAGCCCTTCGACGACCTGCTCATCGAGCGACGGAACCATCACGACATCTACTTCCTCTGCTTCCCCTTCGACCTCGATGTCATGATCGGGTTCGTCGGCGGCGACTTCGCCTGGGAACTGGAGTGCGCCGGCGAGGCGGCGGCCGTCGATTTCGCGACGGAGCGGCTGGTGCGGACCTTCGGCTCCAACGCGCGGAAGGCGGTGAAGAAGGGCGCGATGACGACATGGGGTTCGGAACGCTGGACGCGCGGCGCCTATGCCGCGGCCCGGCCCGGACGGGCGCCGGCGCGAAAGACGCTGATGCGCCCGGTGGCCGACCGCATCTGGTTCGCCGGCGAGGCGCTGGCCGGGCCGCTGATTCAGACCTGCGGCGGGGCGCGGCTCTCCGGTGAGGAGGTGGCGCGGCGAATGGCGGGCAGGATGCGATGATCGACCTCCGCGCCTGGCAGGCGGTGCTGGCGCTCGCGGCCGTGGTCGTCGCCGGCGTGACGCCGCTCGCGGCCGACGGCGACGGGATTCGGCTCATGGATGTCGGTCCGCTACCCGCCGGCGTCCTGATCCTGATGCTCGTCGCGGTCGCCGTCGCGGCGGAGCCCCGGCGAACGCATTTCTCCGACGGCTTCGTCATCTTCCTCGGCGCCCATCTCGGTGCGTGGCAGGCGCTCGTGCTCCTGCCGCTGGTCGAGGGCAGCGCCGGATGGGGCTACTGGGGCCTGGTGGTCGGGTCGTGGCTCCTCGCCTGGCGCCTGGTGACGATCCTTTCGGCAGTGCGGGCCACAAGCCGGGTTCTGTCGGCGCTGCTCAAGGTGATCGTGCCGCTCCTGTTCGGCGCGTGGCTCGTCTTCCTGTGGGAAGTCATCGTCCGTGGCGCGGGGGTGCCGTCGGTCCTGCTCCCCCCGCCGTCGGCGATATGGGCCAAGATCGTCGCCTCGCCGCACATCCTCTGGGCCGACTTCCAGCAGACGTTCCTGAAGGCGGTGCTCGCCGGCTACGCCATCGGCTGCGCCTCGGGTTTCCTCGTCGCGATCGTCGCCGACCGCTCGCCGTTCTTGAAGCGCGGCCTTCTGCCGGTGGGCAATCTCGTCTCGGCGCTGCCGATCATCGGCATGGCGCCGATCATGGTCATGTGGTTCGGCTTCGACTGGCCGTCGAAGGCGGCCGTGGTGGTCATCATGACCTTCTTTCCGATGCTGGTGAACACCGTCGCCGGGCTCGCCGCGGCGGACTCGATGCAGAAGGACCTGATGCGGACCTACGCCGCCGATTACTGGCAGACCCTGGTCAAGCTCCGGCTTCCGGCTGCCCTTCCCTTCATCTTCAATGCCCTCAAGATCAACTCGACACTTGCCCTGATCGCGGCCATCGTGGCCGAGTTCTTCGGTACGCCGATCGTGGGCATGGGATTCCGCATCTCCACCGAGGTCGGCCGCCTGGCGATCGACATGGTGTGGGCGGAAATTGCGGTGGCGGCGCTGGCCGGCTCCGTGTTCTATGGCGTCCTGGCGCTGATCGAGCGCGCCGTGACGTTCTGGCACCCCTCCTTCAGGACCTGAGGGAGCGGGCTTCAACAGGCTCGACTGGGAGAGATCAAACAGATGCGTAAGGTACTGATCGGTACGCTTGCTATCGGCCTCGGACTTGGCCTCGCCTCGGCCAACGCCGCCGACCCCCTGACCCTGCAGCTCAAGTGGGTGACGCAGGCCCAGTTCGCCGGCTACTACGTCGCCAAGGACAAAGGCTTCTACGAGGAGGAAGGCCTCGACGTAACCATCAAGCCCGGCGGCCCGGACATCGCCCCGCCGCAGGTCATCGCCGGCGGCGGCGCCGACGTGATCATCGACTGGATGCCGTCGGCGCTTGCCACGCGCGAGAAGGGCGTTCCGCTGGTCAACATCGCCCAGCCGTTCAAGAAGTCCGGCCTGATGCTCACCTGCCGCAAGGACACCGGCATCACCAAGCCCGAGGATTTCCGCGGCAAGACCCTCGGCGTCTGGTTCTACGGCAACGAATATCCGTTCCTCTCCTGGATGTCGCATCTCGGCATCCCGACCACCGGCGGCCCCGACGGCGTCACCGTCATCAAGCAGGGCTTCAACGTCGACCCGCTGATCCAGAAGCAGGCCGACTGCATCTCGACCATGACCTATAACGAGTACTGGCAGGTGATCGACGCCGGCATCCCGGCCGAGGAGCTGGTGGTCTTCAAGTATGAGGACCAGGGCATGGCGACGCTGGAGGACGGCCTCTATGTGCTCGAGGACAACCTCAAGGACCCGGCTTTCGTCGACAAGATGGCCCGCTTCGTCCGCGCCTCGATGAAGGGCTGGGAGTGGGCCCGCGAGAATCCCGACGAAGCGGCGATGATCGTGCTCGAGAACGACGAGACCGGCGCCCAGACCGAAACCCACCAGAAGCGGATGATGGGCGAAATCAACAAGCTCACCGAAGGCTCGAACGGCTCGCTGGTCGAGGCCGACTATGAGCGCACCGTCGACATCCTGCTCTCCGGCGGCTCCGATCCGGTGATCACCAAGAAGCCGGAAGGCGCCTTCACTCACGAGGTTACCGAAAAGGCCGGCATCGAGACGGCGATGTAGCCCGGGGCCGAATTCACGCCGACGCGACGGGCGCCCTGGTGGCGCCCGTTCTGTTTTCCGCCGCTCGCGCCACGGCCCGAGGAACGGTCACCGCGAACGCCCTCACACGTTCTGCGAGTGTTTTGGCCGGGGCCGGAGAGGGAGTAAGCTGCATCAGAATGGAAGAAAAAGAAGCCTGGCAGCTACGGGAGGAGATGAGCATGGCCTCGGCATGGTTCATGACGTTCACGGGAACGCTGATCGCCGCAAGTCTGCTCGCAGGAGCGCGATCGAGCGCCTTCGGTGAGGAAGTCCTTTCCGCCGAGGGCGAGACGCCCGATATGCGCATCGAGGTCAGGGACCTCAAACGCTCCGGCGACGGGACGGTCACCTTGCGCCTCACGCTGGTCAACGACTCCACAGAGCGGTTCGACCACGACTGCGGGATGCGCGACCCCGACTTCAGCGACGCCTGCGAGGCCTTCAGCGGCGGCTATCTTCTCGACGGCGCCAACAAGAAGAAATACCTGGTTGTCCGGGACAGCGAGAAGAACTGCATCTGCAGCAATGTCGCCAATGTCGAACCGGGCAAGAAGATGAACATCTGGGCGACCTATCCCGCCCCGCCGGCGGAGGTCGCCAAGGTCACCGTGGTCGTGCCGCTCTTCGAACCGATCGAAGGGGTGCCGATCACGGGTCCCTGATGAGGAGAGCGGCCATGCGGCTTCCCGTGGCGGCGGCGTTTGCCATTCTCCTCACCGCGGCGTCCTCGCTGGCCGAGGAGGACGCCGGGACGGTGCGCGACCTCGAGTTCACGGTCAGCGACCTCGAGTTTAAGGTGCTCGATCTCGTCCTCGACGAGGCCGGGGTCGGTGGCACGATCCGCTCTCTCGACATCATCGAAACGGAAACCGAGATTCGGATCGAGGTCCCCGCCGACATACTTTTCGACTTCGACAAGTCCTCGATCCGGGACGACGCCGCCGCGGCGCTCGACGAGGTCGCGAACATTCTCCGCGCGCACCCCGGTCTGGCGGTCCGCATCGAGGGCCATACCGACTCGAGGGGTTCGGAGACGTACAACCAGCGCCTGTCGGAAGATCGGGCGCGGTCGGTCAAGGAGTGGCTGACGCGCGGCAAGGGGCTCGATGGCGCCGCCTTCGCGGTCAAGGGTCTCGGCGAGGCAAGCCCCGCGATGCCGAACGAGAGGCCCGACGGCACCGACGATCCCGACGCCCGGCAGAAGAACCGCCGCGTGGAGATCGTCATCGAAAAAGCCTCGGCTTCGCGCTGATCCGGCACGATTTCGAAGACCTCGCCGGCGGCGGTCGCGATTTCTGAGCCTCACACGACGTTGATCTCGACCAGCGGCTGCCGCGCAGCGATGCGCTCGTAGCCGAGGGGCGAGAGGTCAAGGCTTGCGTAACGGCCGTGGACGAGCAGTTCGGCGAGCCCGCGGCCGACGCCCGGCGCCTGCTGCAGGCCGTGGCCGGAGAAGCCGGTGGCGACGAGGAGATTGGGGTGGCCGCCGACCGGTCCGACGATGGCGTTCTGGTCGAGGATGTTGAAGTCGTAATAGCCCGCCCAGGCGCGGCCCGGACGGATCGCGGCGAAGGCGGGAATGCGTCGCGCGAGCACCGGCCAGATCGCCTCCTCGAAGAAGCCGTGGTCGACCTCGAAGTCGCTCGCGGGCGGTTCGGAGCCTTCCGGGGGCGAGGCCCCGCAGATGTAGATCTCGCCCACCGAGCGGACATAGACGCCGCTCGGATCGACCGTGAGGGGAATCCGGGGGAGAGGCTCGCGGCAGGCGAAGGAGAAGACGTAGCGCTTGCGCGCCTCCACCGGCAGGAGAACGCCGAGCCGGGCGAGCAGGCGCGGTGTGGCGGGGCCTGCGGCAACGACCACCGCGCCGGCGGCGATCCGTGAACCATCGGCGAGGCGGACCGCCGTCGCTCGTCCTGCTTCGGCTTCGATCGCTGCCACCTCCGCCGACACGAGTTCGACGCCGAGAGCTTGGGCCTTGCGCCGCAGCGCCCGGGCAAAGGCGTAGCCGTCGAACCAGCCCTCGCCGGTTTGACCGAAGCAGCCGGCGACGATCCCCTCGGTCGAGAGCCACGGGAAACGGGCGGCGAGCCCCGCCGCATCAAGGCGGACGATATCGGCGCCAAGGCCTGTCTGCAGCGCGTGGTTCCCGGCCAGGACCTCGGCACCCGCGGCCGAGGCGAGGAACAGATAGCCGCCCTCGACCAGCCCGACGTCGGGCCGGTCGCCGTCGACGGCGAGGAGATCGCCGGCCCGGCGGAGGAAGTCGATGCCGTAGAGCGAGAGACTGACGTTCACGGGGGTCGAGAACTGCTGGCGGATGCCGCCGGCGGACAGTGCCGTCGCGGCGCGGGCGAAGGTCGGATCCTTCTCGATGAGCACGATGCGGCCCGCGAACGAGGGGTCGGCGGCCAGATGGTAGGCGACGGAGGCGCCGTGCGCCGCTCCGCCGACGATGACGACGTCGCAGGGGCTCACGCCAGGGTC
>DASSPO010000515.1:0-5250 GCA_035699585.1 Bauldia sp. | reverse complement strand
CTCGCATTGGGGACAGCACCGAGCTCTTCTGCGGGTCCTATCGGCTGTATTTCGGCGGGCGCCCGATCGACCGCGATGAAACTCCGATGGCTCACGCTTTGCGCACCGGCGAAGCGGTGCAGGGCGTCGAGGGAATCGTGGAGCGTCCGGACGGCTCGCGCGTTTGGGCGATGGTGCATATCGAACCGGTAAGGGACGATCGGGGGCGCGTCGTCGGTGCGATCAACTGCTTCCACGACACGACAGAGCTTCACCGCATCAGCGACGATCTCAGAAACAAGCAAGCCGAGCTGGAAGATTTCTTCGAGAACGGTGCCGTACCGCTACATCTCGTTTCAGGCGAAGGCATAATCTTGCGAGCCAACAAGGCCGAGCTCGATTTTCTCGGCTACACGTCGGACGAATATGTCGGTCGCCCGATCGCAGACTTCCATGAGGATGCGGGGACGATCGACGACATTCTCGCGCGTCTTCGACGCGCTGAGAAGCTCGACCGCTACCCGGCGCGGCTCCGAGCCAAGGACGGTTCTGTCAAACATGTGCTCATCACCTCCAGCGCAAAATTCGAGAACGGCCGCTTCGTCAACACGCGCTGCTTTACGATCGACGTGACGGAGGAGAAGCTGGCCAAGGCGAGGGCCGCCGACGCGGAGGAACGTTTCCGGCAGCTCCTGGAGGCCCTGCCGGCTGCCGTCTACACCACCGACGCGGAAGGGCGCATCACCTATTACAACAGGGCTGCCGTCGAATTGTCCGGCCGTGAGCCAGAGCTCGGCTCCGACAAATGGTGCGTCACGTGGAAGATCTATACTCCGGACGGACAGCCGCTCCCCCACGACCAGTGCCCGATGGCGATCGCGCTCAAGGAAAACCGGCAGATCCGCAACGTAGAAGCGATCGCGGAACGCCCTGACGGCGGACTTGTGCCATTCCTCCCCTATCCGACGCCGCTGCGTGACGCCAATGGCCGGGTGGTCGGGGCCGTCAATATGCTGATCGATATCAGCGAGCGAAAGCAGGCTGAGACACGCCAGCTCGTTCTGCTGCGCGAGCTCAATCATCGCGTCAAAAACAATATGCAAATGCTGCAGTCGCTCCTTAACTCCGCCTACCGCGAGAGTACGAGCGGGGAAGCCCGCGCGGTTCTCGCGGACGCGAGGCGGCGGGTGGCGGCTATGGCAGCCGCCCAGCAGGTGCTTCATGAGGAGGACAAGCCGACGAGCTTCGGTGCAAAGGACTTTCTTGAATCAGTATGCGCGACCGCCAAGAGTTCCTTTGACCGCGACGTGAATATCCTTGTCGAGGAGGCGTCGGGCGTTCTGTCCAACGATACCGCCATGCCGCTGGCGCTGATCCTGAACGAGCTTCTGACCAATGCGGTCAAGCACGGTATCAACGGCAGTGGCGGCGCGACCATTCGCGTCCGTCTTGCCAAGGAGGCAGAGGCTCTTGAGCTTTCGGTCGAGGATGGAGGGCCCGGCTTTGAACTCGCCGCCGCAACTCACCGGCGATCTTCGGGGCTCGGGCTCGTAAACGGGCTGGCCCGCCAGCTTGGCGGAAGCTTTTCGGTCGAGCGTCGGAAGGGCGCGCGCTGCATCGTGCGCTTTCCGGAGCGGCGGGCGGCAGTACAGTGAGCCAAACTCAATCCGTGCCTTTCCCCCGCCAAATCGGGCTGCCCGCGCACTCGGTGGAGCATCACTTGCCGGCATTTGCTCCGGAAGGTCCTCGCGGCCCGCAAGAACGCCTGTCGTCGCGGCGGGTGCTGATTGCAGAGGACGATCATCTGGTCTCGGTCGAGATCGAAGCGGCGTTGCTGGATGCGGGCTTTGAGGTAACAGGCGTTGCGATCTCCGTAGAAGAAGCGATCGAGCATGCGAGGCGGCAGATTCCCGATCTCGTCGTAATGGACATAAGGCTTGTCGGCGACGGAGACGGCGTTGACGCCGCCCTCGAACTCTTCCGGGAACACGGGATCAGGTGCTTGTTCGCGACCGCTCACATCGACTCGGCGATGCGCCGCCGGGCGGAGCCCGCGCGGCCGCTCGGATGGATAGCCAAGCCCTATGATCCCCGGTTGCTCGTGAAGGCGGTCGAACGAGCATTTCACGCTCTCGAACGTGAGTAGTTTGAGATTCTCGCCCGGTTCGGAGTCTTCAAAGGCGAAGGAAAAAGAACAAGCAAGTAGGTGGGCTTAGGGCACCGCGGGCTTCAGGGGACCTTCGAGGGGGCGAAAGGAAAAGGGGACGCTCGGGGGAGAGGGCTGGCGGGACGGCCTCGTCGGCGCGGCAAGCCGCTCAAGGCAAGCGGCCCGTGGCAAGTGCAATCCACCTGCAACTGTCCGCGCATATTGGACAAGTCTTGGTCGAACCAGCTCGCGGATGGCTTGGAAAGGATTGGCGCTCCCTACGGGAATCGAACCCGTGTTTTCGCCGTGAGAGGGCGACGTCCTGGGCCGCTAGACGAAGGGAGCCGGCCGTTGGCCGCCTTTCTATAGCCATCGACGAACCCCACTTCAAGGCGACGCAGCCGAAAAGCCGCGCCGGATGGGCCGGTCGAAACCGGCGAACGCCTGCCGCTTTCGTGTGCATTCCACATGCCGTAAACTGCCGCTTCTGCCGGATGCCGAAGCCGGCCCGCTTGGTCCGGCCATGGATCGACGCTCGTTCACATGGCATGTCTCTTGCGACTTTGGCGGATTGCGTTGCGGTTGCGGCCAGGGCAGGGCGGAGGGGCGCCGATGCACGGCTGCATGACCGCCGGGTGAGGAATTTGAAGCATTGGCGTGCCGATTCGGGCCGCCACAACAGGGAAGGCGGAGAACACGAATATGAACACATTGAGCAGGATGGCCGCGGCGCTGACCGTTGGCATCGCGTCGGCACTGGCGGTGCCGGCGATGGCCCAGGACGAGGTCGTCTTCGGCACCAACTGGGTGCCGGAAGCGGAGCATGGCGGCTTCTATCAGGCGGTGGCCGACGGGACCTATGAGAAATACGGACTCAAGGTCACGATCATCCCCAAGGCCGAACGTGCGATGCTGCTCGGCGGCAAGCTCACCTTCTACATGGAGGGCAACCTCCTCGGCACCTTCGACGCCGTTCAGAACGACATCCCCGTCATCTCGGTCGCGGCGATGTTCCAGAAGGATCCGCAGATCTTCATGTCCCATCCCGAGGCGGGCATCAAAACCTTCGCCGACCTCGCCAAGCTCCCCACGCTCTTCATCGGCGACGACCTCTTCGTCACCGGCTGGCAATGGATGAAGGCCGCTTATCCCGGCTTCAAGGACGAGCAGCGTAAGCCATATCCCTACAACCTTGCCGGATTCCTCGCCGACAAGATGAGCGGCAACCAAGGATACCTCACGTCCGAACCCTACGCCGTCGAGCGCGAGGGCGGGTTCACTCCGGACGTCTTCCTCATGGCAGACGCCGGTTACACCACCTACTCGACGATGATCGTCGGCATGAGCGAGTACGTGAAGGCCAATCCCGACGTCACCAAGCGCTTCGTCGAGGCCTCGATCGTCGGCTGGTACAACTACCTCTACGGCGACAACAAGGTCGCCAACGACCTGATCAAGTCGCAGAACCCCGACATGACCGACGGTCAGATCGAGTACACGATCGCGAAGATGAAGGAGTACGGCCTGCTTGAATCGGGCGAGGCGCTGGAGAAGGGCATCGGCTGCATGACCGACGAGCGAGTCGCCGAATTCTATAAGAAGATGGTGGACGCCGGCGTCGTCAAGGACGGCCTCGACCTTTCCAACGCCTACACGACGGAATATGTCTGCAAGGGCGTCGGCATGGAGCTCAAGAAGAGCTGACCTCCGCGCTTGATGGGGCGGCGGCGCGGCCGCCGCCCACCGCAAGAATTGCGACAGGGAACAGGCAGAGCGTGCCCGCAGCCATTCTGAGACCGACCGTTACCGACCTCGCGCCGGAACGACCGGCCGCAGTCCGCGGCGGGCCATTGGTTTCACTCAAAGCCATTTCCAAGACCTTCTCGAACGGCACCGTTGCGCTTCGCGATCTTTCGCTCGACATCGGCGAACGGCAGTTCGTAAGCCTGCTTGGGCCGTCCGGGTGCGGCAAGTCGACCGTGCTCCGGATCATCGCCGGCCTTGGCGAGCCGACGTCGGGCACCGTCGAGTGGCCGAGCGCGAGCCATGACGCCGCGGGACGACCGGACCGCGAGATCGGCTTCGTCTTCCAGGAGCCGACGCTGATGCCTTGGGCAACGGCCTTCAACAACGTCTGGCTTCCGCTGCGCCTCCGCGGCATCACGAAAAGCGCCGCCCGCGACCGGGTGATGGAGGCACTTCAGATGGTCGGCCTCGAGAAGTTCGCCGGCTCCTACCCGCGCGAGCTGTCCGGCGGCATGAAGATGCGCGTGTCGATCGCCCGCGCGCTCATCACCCGGCCGAAGCTGCTACTCATGGACGAGCCTTTCGCCGCCCTCGACGAGATAACCCGCTTCAAGCTCAACGACGACCTCCTTCACCTTTGGGAGACCTTCGGCTGGACGGTGGTTTTCGTCACGCACTCGGTGTTCGAGTCGGTCTATCTCTCGAACCGCATCGTGGTGATGGCGGCGCGGCCGGGCCGCGTCTTTGCCGACCTCGCTATCGACGCGCCCTATCCGCGCGACGAATCCTTCCGCATGTCGGAGTCCTACAACGACTACTGCCGCCAGGCGTCGAACGCGCTCCACGCCGCGATGGAGGCGAGCGCGCCATGACCGCCGTCGAAGCCGAGCGGCACGCCTCCCACGAGGCGTTGCCCGATGACGCCCCGCCGGCGCCGCCCCAGGCGAGCTTCGGCGAGCGCACGCTCCGTATCGCCATCCCGGTCGGGATGCTGATGATCGTAGTCGTCGCTTGGCAGCTCTACGTGACGTTGGCCGAGGTTCCGCATTACATTCTGCCGAGCCCGCTACGCATCGCGGAAGCGCTTTCGACCGATTGGGAGATCCTCGGTCGCGCACTCCTCATTACCCTCCGCACCACCTTCTTCGCCCTCATTCTCGCGCTCGTCGGCGGCGTGTTGCTCTCAATCCTTCTCGTCCAGTCGCGGTGGGTGGAGCTCGCCTTCTTCCCCTACGCGGTGATCATGCAGGTGACGCCGATCGTCGCGATCGCGCCGCTGATCCTGATCTACACGCAGACCACGCAGCAGGCGCTGCTGATCTGCGCGTGGATCGTGGCGTTCTTTCCGGTGCTGTCGAACACGACGCAGGGGCTGCGCT
>DASSPO010000514.1:0-11663 GCA_035699585.1 Bauldia sp. | reverse complement strand
ATTCCTCGGCGGAGAGACGCTGGTCGCCGCTGAGATAGTTGCGGAAACCATCGGCGAGCGGCTCGAGCGGCGCGAAGGAGTCGACGTCGGTCTGTTCCTGCGAAGCGTCCATCCGTCCGGGTGCGAAGGGGACCTTGACGTCATGGCCGCCGTCCTTCGCCGCCTTCTCGATCGCCGCCGCGCCGCCGAGGACGATCAGGTCGGCGAGCGAGACGCGCTTGCCGCCGGTCTGCGAGGCGTTGAACTCCTTCTGGATGGCCTCGAGCTTCTGGAGGACCTTCGCCAGTTCCGCCGGCTGGTTGACCTCCCAGTCCTTCTGCGGAGCAAGGCGGATGCGCGCGCCGTTTGCTCCTCCGCGCTTGTCGGAACCACGGAAGGTCGACGCCGAGGCCCAGGCCGTCGAAACGAGCTGCGAAACGGACAGGCCCGAAGCGAGGATTTTCGCCTTCAGGGCGGCGATGTCCTGCTCGCCGATCAGTTCATGGTCGACGGCCGGGATCGGATCCTGCCAGGGCAGTTCTTCCTTCGGAACGAGCGGGCCGAGGTAGCGCACGATCGGGCCCATGTCGCGGTGCGTGAGCTTGTACCATGCCCGGGCAAACGCGTCGGCGAACTGATCCGGGTTTTCGTGGAAGCGCCGGGCGATCTTCTCGTAGACAGGATCGAAGCGGAGCGCGAGGTCGGTGGTGAGCATCGCCGGCGCGCGACGCTTCGATGTGTCGAACGGGTCCGGTACCGTGCCTGCTCCGGCGCCGCCCTTGGGCGTCCATTGGTATGCGCCGGCCGGGCTCTTGGTCAGTTCCCATTCGAAGCCGAAAAGGTTCGCAAAGAAGTTGTTGCTCCATTTCGTCGGCGTCTGGGTCCAGATGACCTCGATGCCGCTGGTGATCGCGTCGGCGCCCTTGCCGGTCCCGTACCGGCTTGTCCACCCCAGGCCCTGATCCTCGATTTCGGCGCCTTCCGGCTCGGGACCGACCAGCGTCGCATCGCCCGCGCCATGGGTCTTGCCGAAGGTGTGACCGCCGGCAATCAGGGCGACGGTCTCCTCGTCGTTCATCGCCATGCGCCGGAACGTCTCGCGGATGTCCCGCGCCGCGGCAACGGGATCCGGTTTCCCGTTCGGCCCTTCGGGATTGACGTAGATGAGGCCCATCTGCACGGCGGCGAGAGGATTCTGGAGTTCGCGATCGCCGCTGTAGCGCTCGTCCGCCAGCCACTTGCCTTCCGGGCCCCAGTAGATGTCCTCCTCAGGCTCCCAGGTGTCGGCGCGCCCACCGCCGAAGCCGAAGGTCTTGAAGCCCATCGACTCAAGGGCAACGTTGCCCGCAAGGATCATCAGGTCGGCCCACGAGATCTTCCGGCCGTATTTCCGCTTGATCGGCCACAGGAGCCGGCGCGCCTTGTCGAGGTTGGCGTTGTCCGGCCAACTGTTGAGGGGTGCGAAGCGTTGCTGGCCCGCGCCTGCTCCGCCGCGGCCGTCGCCGATCCGATATGTCCCGGCACTGTGCCACGCCATCCGGATGAACAGCGGGCCGTAGTGGCCGAAGTCGGCCGGCCACCAGTCTTGCGAATCCGTCATCAGGGCATGGAGGTCCGCGATCACCGCGTTGAGGTCGAGGCTCTTGAATTCCTTGGCGTAGTCGAAGGCATCGCCCATCGGGTTGGACAGGGCGGAATGCTGGTGGAGAACACGCAGGTTCGGCTGGTTCGGCCACCAGTCGCGATTGGTGTGCACCACCGGGCATTTGCCCGTGGTCTTCTCATCAGTCTTTGCGTCCATCGCTCCCTCGTCTTTGGAATTTGGGCGTCTGGCCACAGCCTCGGGCCAGCCACGCTGATTGGAATCGTGCCAGAGAGGTGCGATAAAATCCAATCATATTGACTGGCCACGGCGATAAGGCATTCTAATCACGTGATTTCACTGAAACAGCTTCGCTATTTCGACCTGCTCGCCGCATCGGGCCATTTCGGCCGCGCCGCCGAGCGTGCGGGCGTAACCCAACCGGCGCTCTCGATGCAGATCGTCGGGCTGGAACGGGCCCTCGGTGCGCCGCTTGTCGAGCGGGCTGCGAGCGGCGCCCGGCTGACCGAGCTCGGGCTCGAAGTGGCCGAGCGGGGCGGCCGGATTCTGGCCGCCGTCCGCGATCTCGAGGCTCTCGCACTGGCCCGCGGCAAAGCGCTCGGCGGATCGCTCCGCCTGGGCATCATCCCGTCGGTCGCGCCGTTTCTCTTGCCGCGTCTTCTTCAGGTTGCGTCCGCCCGCTTTCCCGGGCTCCGCCTCTTGATCCGCGAAACCGTCACGGCCACGCTGGTCGAGGAACTCGTCGGTGGGGAGCTCGATGCGATCGTTGTGAGCCTCCCGCTCCATAACGAGGAGCTGCAAGAGCAGGCCGCCTTCGACGATGCTTTCCTCCTCGCTGCGGCGGCCGGCACTCCGCACGCCATGCAATCGCCCGCGCTTGCCGAACTGATCTCGGCGGATGAGCTGCTCCTGCTTGAGGACGGTCATTGCATCCGCGATCAGGCGCTTGCGGTTTGTCTTGCGATCGATCCGCGCCGGCTCCGGAGTTTCGGCGCCACGAGCTTCGCGACGCTGTTGCAGCTCGTGGCCGCAGGCCATGGCGTCACGCTTCTTCCAGAGCTTGCGGTCGACGCCGGGATTGCGGGGGATCCCCGCCTGGTGGTCGTCCGCTTTGCGCCACCGGAGCCGAACCGCACCATCGGCGTCGCCTGGCGACGAACCTCGCCGCGCGAACGCGACTTCCGGGCGCTTGCGGCGCTTGTCAGGGAAGCAGGGGAGAGAGGCAGGACATGAGGATCGCGGGCGTGGCATTGGCCCTGGGCCTCGGATTGGCTCCGCTTGCCGCCGTCGCACAGGACGTGAGCGGCCTCTACACCGTGGAGGGTCGGAACTTCGACGGCTCCCGCTACCGCGGCACGGCCGAGATCAGCGTCACCTCGAAGAACACCTGTCGCATTCGCTGGAACGTCGGTTCGGTGTCGGAAGGCATCTGCATGCGCAACGGCAAGGTGTTCGCCGCAACCTACGGCTCCGGTAACACCACCGGTCTGGTCATCTACGAGATTCGCCCGGATGGCCGGATGGAGGGGCTATGGACCGTGGTCGACCGGGACGGGGTCGGGACGGAGACCCTCATTCCGAAGTAGCCGAGGATCGCGCGGCGCAGGGCGACACGCGCCGTCTCGATCACGGCGGTGCCAAGGTCACCTTAATCTCATCACTCACAAAAAATCGGGAGCAGGGTCCGCAGTCGGGCCGCAGCGCGCTTTGAGAATCGGGGAGGGCGTGGTATTGCCCGCCGCCAACTCAAGCGACGCGACCCAGACGAACGCGCCACGGCAGGGAGCTGCCCGCCGGCGCCTCGTCGCATTTTCCCGGGGTTTGGCATGGCCCGACTGGTGGAACTCAATGGAGCTCGCGAGGCTCTCGCCTTCGACGACGTGCTGCTTACGCCGGGCTACTCGACAGTGCTCCCGGGCGAGGTGGACATAAGAACGCGGCTCACCCGGTCGATCGCCCTCAATATCCCGATCCTCTCCGCCGCGATGGACACTGTGACCGAAGCGCGCCTTGCCATCGCCATGGCGCAGGCCGGCGGGCTCGGCGTCATCCACCGCAACCTTACGCCGGAGCAACAGGCGGAGGAGGTCCGGCAGGTCAAAAAGTTCGAGTCCGGGATGGTGGTGAACCCGGTCACGATCCATCCCGGCGCAACGCTTGCCGAGGCGCTTGCGCTGATGCGCACGCATAACATCTCGGGAATCCCGGTGGTTGAGGATGGGCCGGCACCCCGCCGGCTGGTGGGCATCCTCACCAACCGCGACGTCCGTTTCGCCTCCGACCCTTCGCAGAAGGTTGCGGAGCTGATGACCCGCCAATTGGTGACGGTGAGGGAGACCGTCGACCAGGACGAGGCCAAGCGGCTCCTTCATCAGCACCGGATCGAGAAACTGCTCGTGGTCGACGACGACAACCGTTGCGTCGGGCTGATTACCGTCAAGGACATCGAGAAGAGCCGGTTAAATCCTTTCGCCACCAAGGACGAGCAGGGGCGCCTCCGCGTGGCGGCGGCGTCGAGCGTCGGCGACGACGGGTTTGCGCGGGCGGAGCGGCTGATCGAGGCCGAGGTGGACCTGGTGGTCATCGACACGGCCCACGGCCATTCCGAACGGGTCTTGTCGCAGGTCAGGCGGGTGAAGGCGCTGTCGAACCGTGTCCAGGTGATCGCCGGCAATGTCGCTACCGCCGATGGGGCCAAGGCACTGATCGACGCGGGGGCCGACGCCATCAAGGTCGGGATCGGTCCCGGGTCGATCTGCACCACCCGGATCGTTGCCGGCGTCGGCGTTCCGCAACTCAGCGCCATCATGGATGCCGCGCAGGCGGCCGCGGATGCCGATGTACCGGTCATCGCCGACGGCGGGATCAAGTATTCCGGCGATCTCGCCAAGGCGCTTGCCGCGGGCGCCTCCTCGGCGATGATCGGCTCGCTGCTCGCCGGCACGGATGAGAGCCCCGGCGAGGTGTATCTGCACCAGGGACGGTCGTATAAGGCCTATCGCGGGATGGGCTCGATCGGGGCCATGGCGAGGGGTTCGGCCGACCGTTACTTCCAGGCCGAGGTTCGGGACACACTGAAGCTCGTGCCGGAAGGGATCGAGGGGCAGGTGCCTTACAAGGGACCCGTGTCCGGCGTGCTCCACCAGCTTGCCGGAGGACTGCGCGCCGCAATGGGTTACGTCGGGGCAGCCGATCTCGCCGAGTTCCGGCAGAAGGCCCGTTTCATTCGCATCTCGTCGGCCGGGCTTCAGGAGAGCCACGTCCACGACGTGAAAATCACACGAGAAAGCCCGAACTATCCGGGCGCGGTGTAGGCTTCGTTGCAGTTGATTCTCCCAAGGGCGCGGGGGGCGCGTAACGGGAGCACCAAATAATGAGCCTTCTATCCGCCTTCGCGCCGATCTTCGTTCAGGTTGCGCTGACCTTCGCTCTGCTCTTCTGGACGGGGAGCAGCCGCATCGCCGCGATCCAAAGCGGGGTGGTGAAGATGCGCGACGTGGCTCTTCGCCAGCCAAACTGGCCCGAGCGCACGACCCAGATCAGCAACGCCTACCAGAGCCAGCTGGAGCTGCCGGTCCTGTTCTATGTTCTCGTGGTGCTCGCCTTCTTCAGCGCGCACATGACGGCGACGCTCGTGGTGCTTTCATGGCTGTTCGTCGCGAGCCGCCTGCTGCATGCGCTGGTCCACGTCACCACCAACGAGATGCGCCGGCGATTCTATCTGTTCGTCACGGGCGCCGCGATCCTGCTCCTCATGTGGGTCCTCTTTTTGCTCGACGTGATGTTCGGAGGGTTTTGAAGAGGGGCGACCTCCGCTCGGAAGAAGTTAACCCTCTTTTGGTTGTGCAGCTCCGCGGGCAGTGGCAGGAAGGCGGGACGGCGACGGTGAGAAGAACGCGCGTTCCCGGGTGAAGGCAGGCGCGCGAGATGATCCGAACCATAGGGAGAATCGCATGATCCGCGCGGAGAATCCGGTTACACGGCGCAAGGCGCTTCTGTTGATGGGGGCGGCTGGCGCTACAGCGGTAAGCCTGCCGATGATCGCCTGGGCGGTCGATAACCTGAAGCCCGGCGAATTCACCTGGAACCCGGAACTCTCGCCGAGCGGTCCGGTGGCGATCATCGTTTCGCTCCCCGAGCAGCGGGTCTACGTCTACCGGAATGGGATCGAGATCGCGGTGTCCACCTGCTCGACGGGCAAGCCCGGGCATGCGACGCCAACCGGCGTCTTCACGATCCTGCAGAAGGACAAGAACCACCATTCGAGCACGTACAACGACGCGCCGATGCCCAACATGGAGCGTCTGACCTGGTCGGGCATCGCCCTCCATGCCGGGCAGCTGCCCGGCTATCCGGCGTCCCACGGATGCGTGCGTCTGCCAATGGACTTTTCGGCGAAGCTCTTCACCATCACCCATCTCGGCACGCCGGTGATCATCGCCAATGCTGCGTCGGCTCCGGCCGACGTCGTTCATCCCGGCCAGGTGCTGTCGGCGGATGCCGAAGCCGAATTCGCCCATGTCGCGGCAACGAAGGCCAATACACCACCGTCAGCAACACCGGTCGCGCAGGTCGATGCCGCCTCGACCGCACCTAACGCCGCCGACGTGCCCGACCCGCATATCAATCCGCGGGACCCCACGGCGACCCAAGCCGCAACGTCGGATGCGACCGCTTCGGCCGGGGCGTCTGCGTCCGACGCCGCATCGCCGCAGCCGGCCCCGACCACCGCTGAAACCTCGCCCGTGCCGGCAACCGCGATCCTGGTTTCGAGTACGGACAAGAAGATCATGGTGCTCGACAACGGGCAGATTGTCGCCGAAGGCACGGCGACGATCGCCGATCCGTCTCAGCCCTTGGGTCAGCACGTCTTCATCCTGTCCGACGTGAACGACAAGGACGGCCAGCTCCACTGGCACACGCTCGGATACGGCCATGCCGTCGGCGACGACGTCGATCAGGCCGACCTCGCCACGATCCAGCGTATCCGCGGCGACCACGCGGTGATCGAGGCGATCCGCACGAGGATGCACCCGGGAACCGTGATGATCACCGTCGATGCACCGCTCAGCGAGGACACGCGGACGGTCGATGACTTCGTCGTGATGACGACGGAGACCGGCTAGGCCGGCGGTTTTTCTCGACAGGACCGGCGACCTCGGGCATCATTGTCGCAGGCATCGCCCGCGTCCGTCAGACCGTTCCGGTGGCGGAAGGCGGCTCTGGCCCCTGACGCCAAATCGCGGCGCCGAAAAACCGGGGCCATGTACCGCCGGTTGAATCGCCCGCACCGGATCGAATCGGCGGTGCAGGGGCGATGCAGTAGCTCACGGAGAAACCCGATCAGGGAGGGAATGATGATTCGTTCTCTTGCGCTCGGACTCCTGCTGGCCGGCTTGAGCGCACCGGCCTTCGCCAACAGCACCGCAACAACCAAGGATGGGCTCTTCGCCTACATCCGGTCCGGCCCGGGGACCAGCTATCCCGCGGTCTGTCTCGCCTGGCCAGGCGTGCGGTTCACGGTATCGGAATGCACCAAGTACTGGTGCAAGGCCCGGTATCTCCAGAGCAGCGGCTGGGTATCAAAGAGCCGCATCACGATCCACGACTAGCGCCGTAAACGGCCTGCCGGGATCGCGGCAAAAGAAAAACGCCCGCCGGGGAGGAAGGATCGGCGGGCGTTTCTCTAGAGTGAGAACCAAGGCCAGGGAGGAGGGGCCTCGGTTCCCTCTTTTCACCCCAGGCGCGGGAGGAGGGCGCCCGGGACGAATTCCGTTAGACTTTCACCGACTGGCGGGCGATCGCCGGGATGTCGGCACGGTTGATGCCGAGATCGTCCAGATCACGCTGGGTGAGCCGCATCAGCTCGTTATACGTGTCCCGGTACTTCCGCCAGTTGCGGTAGCCTTGGACGAACCTGTTGGTCATGGTCGTAGCCCTTTCAGTCACAAACTCGTTGCGACACACTCAACGTCGTCGCTCGCGAGGGAAGGTAGTGGTGGCCGACCGGCCTGTGCAGACGGAGATTTCGCATGGCTGCGATGCGGTTGATGCATTGCAACACAATTCCGTCATATGTGTTGCGATGCAAAAGGAAATCGCGGGAATCCGCCCAATGCGCTTCGAATCCGGACCTCGGGTTAGAGGTCACGCGGCGCATCGAGCCTTGACGGCCGGGATGGCCGGCTCAATACCCGGAACAGAGGAAGATGGCCAATGAACGATGCTCCCCGGGGAAGCAGCCGGCAGAAACTCGTCAAGGGGGCGACCGGCGACTTTGAGGTCGTGGTCGGGCTCGAGGTCCATGCCCAGGTGACCTCGAATGCCAAGCTCTTCTCCGGCGCCCCCACGGCCTTCGGCGGCGAGCCGAACTCCCATGTCAGCCTGGTCGATGCCGCGATGCCCGGCATGCTTCCGGTGATCAACGCCGAGTGCGTGGCCCAGGCGGTCCGAACCGGCCTCGGCCTCAAGGCCAAGATCAATCTACGCAGCGTCTTCGACCGCAAGAACTACTTCTATCCAGACCTGCCGCAGGGCTATCAGATCTCCCAGTACAAGCAGCCCATCGTGGGCGAGGGGACGGTCACGGTCGACCTTCCCGACGGCGAGACGATCACGGTCGGAATCGAGCGGCTTCACCTGGAGCAGGACGCCGGCAAGTCGATACACGACCAGCACGCCACGATGAGCCTCGTCGACCTCAACCGGTCGGGCGTGGCGCTCATGGAGATCGTATCGAGACCGGACCTCCGCTCATCGGAGGAGGCAAAGGCCTTCGTCGCCAAGCTGCGCTCGATCCTCCGTACCCTCGGTACCTGCGACGGCGACATGGAGAAGGGTAACCTCCGTGTCGACGTGAACGTCTCGGTGCGGCGGCCGGGCGAGAAGCTTGGAACGCGCTGCGAGATCAAGAACGTGAACTCGATCCGCTTCCTCGGCATGGCGATCGAATACGAAGCGAGGCGGCAGATCGGCATCATCGAGGATGGCGGCAAGGTCGAGCAGGAGACGCGCCTTTTCGATCCGGTGCGCGGCGAGACGCGGCCGATGCGCAACAAGGAGGAGGCCCACGACTATCGCTACTTCCCGGACCCCGACCTTCTGCCGCTTGAACTCGACCAGGCTTATGTCGATGCGCTGGCGGCGAGCCTTCCGGAGCTGCCGGATGCGCGGAAGGCGCGGTTTGTCTCGGCGTACGGCCTCAGCGCCTACGATGCGGACGTGCTCGTCGCCGAAAAGGAAAGCGCCGACTATTTCGAAGCGGTGGCGAAGGGTCGCGACGCCAAGACGGCGGCCAACTGGGTGATCAACGAGCTGTTTGGCCGCCTTAATCGGGAAGGGAAGGGGATTGCCGAGAGTCCGGTTTCGGCCGCCCAGATCGGCGCGATCCTCGATCTTATGGGCGAGGGCGTGATCTCGGGCAAGATCGCCAAGGACCTGTTCGAGATCGTGTGGGCCGAGGGCGGCGACCCGCGCGAGATCGTCGACCGGCGCGGGATGAGACAGGTCACCGATACCGGCGCGATCGAGGCGATCGTCGACAAGATCATCGCCGACAACCCGGCCAAGGCCGCCGAGGCGAGCGCCAAGCCGGCGATGCTCGGCTGGTTCGTCGGCCAGGCGATGAAGGCGAGCGGCGGCAAGGCCAATCCGCAAGCGGTGAACGCGCTCTTCAAGCAGAAGCTGGGGTTGTGATGACGGCCTAGAGGCCGGGAAGGTACGGGTCGGCGTATTTTGAGCGAAGCCGCTCGCCGACCATGCAGTCCGCCGGCTGATACGCGGCAGCGTGCAGGAGTTGGGGATCGCCCGGCCGTGAAGCCACTTCGATCACGAGCTTCCGGCGGATGGCGAGGGCGAACTCGTCCTTCGCGCGCACCGGCAGCACGAAAGCGCCGATCCCGCCGATGACGCAGTCGGTGTAGTATCGGTCCATCGCCGGGAACAGCGGCGACGGCCGGATCAGGATCGGCAGACCGTTGACGACGACGCCTTCGCCGACGGCGTAGTCCCGCGCCATGGTGACCGTGGGGCCGAAATTGTTCGGTCCATCACCGGAGATGTCGATGACCCGGCGTTGCCCGTCGAGGTCATTCGTCGCGAACAGCGAGGTGGCGAAGATGAGCGCCGCGGAGATTGATGTGCCGCGATCGATCACGAGGGGCTGTGCGGCAAGGGCGTCGGCGAAGGCGTCGGCGGATTCCGCGCCGTCGATCACGCGCCAGGGCACGATCACCGACTGACGGTCGGACCCGGACCATTCCACATAGGCGAGGGCGATCCGCCCAAAGTCGCCCGAGCGGACGGCACCGACAAACTCGGGATGTCGAATCGCTGCGACATAGCCGTCGCGCTGAAGTGCAAATTCCTCACGATCCATCGAGCCCGAGACATCGACGGCGATGACCAGCTCCAGGTCAACGGCCATTTCCTCGGCGCCGACGGGGATCCCTGCCGCGCCGAGCGCGAGGCAGGCCGCTGCCCCCGCGGCCATGAGCTTGCCGGTGCTCACACCAGTGTTCCCTACCGGGCCTTTCAGGCTGCGCCAGCGTAGCGCATCGGTGCAAAGGGCGCCATCATGCGGCAATCGGGCCGCGGCGGGCACGCGTCCTATTCCATCTCGATGATCACGTACTGGACATCCGGCGGACGACCTGAATCGATCAGGGCCTTTCCGTAGGCGACATACGCGTCGAGATCCTCGATGCAGACCGAGGTGTCGCAGATCGACAGGCCCGGTTGCGCCACGAAGTCGTCGGGCTTGACCGCGGCATAGGAATCGACCCGGCGAGCCGCGAGATCGGCGCGGAGAAAGGCATAGAGCCGTTCGACCTTCCCGCCCTCGGTGACCTCCATCTGCGCCACGTAGAGGTTGGCGCCGACCTCCCTGAACCTGACAAGCGCCGCACGTTCCTCACTTTCGTCAGTCCGATAAGTGTATGCATCGCCTTCGCGGGTCATGGTCTGACGGTCGTCGGGTAGCGATTGCTCCCTGAACACCAGGCGTTCGAACGGGAATACGGCGTCCGCGGCGCCGACAAGCGGATCCGGGCTCGTGAAACAGGCGGAAAGACCGAGGCAGAAGGCGGAGGCAAGGAGCAGGCGGATCGCGGCGTGCATGGCGAGAGCCTTCCGGCAGGCGGAATTGCCATGTTGCGACTCTCCTCAAGCTCAAGGCAATTTTGCGCCCTTGCCGGCCGGAAGGTGAGCCAACAGGCCATGCGCATCCAGAATCAGCCGATCGAGGTCTTCTATTGGTCGACGCCGAACGGGCGGAAGATCACCGTGATGCTCGAAGAACTCGGCGTCCCCTACAGCGTAACCTTCGTCGATCTCGGCAAGGGCGAGCAATGGAGCGACAGCTTCGCAGCGGTGTCGCCACACCACCAGATTCCGGCGATTCGCGATCCCGAGGGCCCCGGCGGCGGTCCGATCACGGTCTTCGAGTCAGGTGCGATCCTTCTCTACCTCGCGCGAAAATTCGAACGCCTCTACCCCCTCGACGACGAGCGACGGCGGGTCGCCGTTGAGGAGTGGCTGATGTGGCAAATGGGGAACTTCGGCCCCTTTCTCGGGCAGGCGCATCACTTCAACCTTGCCGCACCGGAGGAGGTTCCCTACGCGATCGAGCGGTATGCCGCAATCGCGCGTCGACTCTACAAGGTGCTCGACGAGCGGCTGGGAACTTACGACTTCGTGGCGGCGGGCGAGTATTCGATCGCCGACATTGCGATTTTCTGCTGGGTGGCGCGTCGCGAGCGTCACCGCATCGACCTTGCCGACTACCCGAACGTGAACCGGTGGTTTGAACGGATCGCATCGCGCCCGGCGGTCGCGCGTGGGATGGCGGTCATCAAGCCCGGCCACGACGACCGGCCGAGGCTCAATCCGAGGCGCCTCGCGACTTCTCCCGGTTCTTCCGCTTGAGAAGCTGCTTCGGCCGCCGGGACTCGGCAACCTTGAACAGGGAGAACGTGCGGTTCATGTAGTTGGCCACCGAGGAAACGCCGCTCTGATACTCGCGGAGCTCGTCCGTCCACTCCGCCTCGACGAGACGGATGGGCCGCGATGGATCAAAGCCCTC
>DASSPO010000513.1:0-17942 GCA_035699585.1 Bauldia sp. | reverse complement strand
GCGCTGAACACGAGAACGGCGGTGTAGAAGGCGAGGCTGAAACGGTATTCGTCGGCAACCACAGCGAAGTGACGAATGAAAGGGACGATGAGGACGGCGTCATAAACAAGGAAACCAAGGAGAGACACCTTGGCGTCCGCCATCTTTCCCCAAAGCGCCGCATAGCCGTAGTTGGCGGCAAACCCGAGAAACATGCAGCCATACAGGACCGACGAAAGCGGTTGCAGCGGCCATGGGAAGACGCCTGCCGTCCGCATTACCAACATGGTCCCGGTGATGACGAGGAGCGCCGAGAAGATCCAGAAGGCAATACGAACAAGACGGGGGATCGGTCGCCGGTCGACTTGTGGCAGGCGAAGGCTGGCGATCAGCAACAGCCCGGCCAATAACGCAATGGCTGCGAAGGCCACGACGTGGATACGAAGGTCTGGGCTCGGACTCGCAGCTAAATAGACCGCCGTGCTTACCGCCATTCCGGCGGTGGCTACCAAGAGCGCGAGGGCACCACCTGTGGCCGCGCGCATGTCGCCAAGCCAGGCGGCATACACGGCCCCGGCACCGATGGCGGCAAGGATCGCTCCTACAAATAGACTTGAGAACCCACTCTCCCCCAAATAACTCGCGCTCGGCCAGAATGACATGGCCCACTGCATCCGACCGTGGAACCCAAATGCAAAGACCAGAAAGGTGGTCCCCGAGAGCAGTACGCTCATCCGTAGGAAGAGGGGCGGGATCATGAATCCATCTTTCGAGCCAGGCTCATGCTACCCCAGTACGACGCTCGCCACGAGACCGGCCCGCGCCGATCCTCCCGGCAGCCGGGTCGACGCCGTGGTTTGAGTTGGGACTATGGGCGCGGGACCGGGCAGGTCCCGCGCTCACTCGAGTCAGTGCTTGAACTGGCCGACGTTCTCTCTCGTGATCGGCATGATGCCGGTCACGACCGTCTCGGGAAGGGGATTGATCCCGGCCGCCTTCCAGTCCGGCACCACCTTCATGGCGTCAGTGTTGAGCCAATGGAGAAGATGCACGGCGAGCCAAGCTTCGAGGTAGGACTTCTGCGCCACCGCGCCGACGATCGTGCCGTCCTCGATATAGGGCAACATGTCGTCATTCCTGTCCATGGCGACGATCTTGATCTCGCCCTGGCGACCGGCCTCGGTGACGGCGATCGCCGCTCCCTTGCCGCTGTCGCCGTCAGTGCCGCCGATGCCGACGACGTCGGGATGGGCGAGCAGCGCCTGGCTGTAGGCGGTGGGCGCGTAGGATGGATCGGCCTTGTCATTGACGACGTCGACCACCTCGATCTCAGGTGCGGACTCCTTGAAGTAGGCCTTGTAGCCCTCGACCCGCTCGAGCACGGGCGGGGCCGGGAACGTCCCGAGCAGGACCTTGCCTTTGCCGCCGATCGCTTCAGCGAGCATGGCGCCGCCGATCTTGCCGGCGTCGAAGTTCGAGATGCCAAGATGGACCTTCCGCTTGGTCCCCGGTGCATCGCCGATGATCATCGCGACGGGGATGCCGGCTTCCGCAGCCCGGTCGATTCCTGGCGCGAGCGCCGCGGGATCACCTGGGAAGATCAGGATTCCAGCCGGTTTCCGCGCCACCAGCTCGTCAAGCTGCCGGGCCTGGGCGGCGGTGTCGAAATCGAGCGGGCCGGTGAAGCTCGTCGTCACGTTGAGTGCCTTCGCCGCGTCGTCCAGCGCGTTGCGATGGTCGACCCAGAACGGCACTTGCGTGACGCAGGACAGGAAAACGTATTCCATCCCCGCGCCCTGGGCGAGCGCCTCATCGCTCAATCTCGGCATCAGGCCGAGCGCTGAGCCGGCGAGAGCGGCGCCGCCGATCGACATCAGGTTCCTTCGGTTCACATCCAGCATCGCGTTTCCTCCCTTTTACCGATGTGGTCCTGAATCAGTTTCGCGTTACCCCTCGCCGCGGCGCACCAGCATGTCGAAGGCGACGGCGGCGATGAGGACGGCGCCGGTGACGATCATCTGCCAGTAGATCGAGACGGCGAGCATGGTCATGGCGTTGTTGAGGAGCGCGACGAAGATCACGCCCAGGAAGGCGCCGAGGATCGTGCCCTCGCCGCCCTTGAGGCTTGCGCCGCCGATCACCGCCGCGGCGAGCACCTGAAGCTCGAGCGCGTTCCCCGCAGTCGGCGTGCCGCTCATCAGCCGCGAGGCGAGCAGGACGCCGGCGAGCGCGGCAAGGGCGCCGGACAGCACATACGCGACGATCTTGATGCGATCGACCGCGAGGCCGGAAAGCCGCGCCGCTTTCTCGTTGGCGCCGATGTAGTAGATCTTGCGAAAAAAGCTGCCGTGGCGCATTGCGAGGTCGAAACCGACCACCAGAAACAGCGTCACCCAGAGCAGGAAGGGGACGCCGGCGATCTCCGCCCGGCCCGCCCAGCCGAACGCGGGAGGCAGACTGCTCAGCGAGAACCCCTCGGTGATGACCAGCGCGATCCCACGAGCGATCAGCATGCTGCCGAGCGTAGCGACGAGCGGATTGACCCCGATCTTCGTGACCACCAGGCCGTTGACCAGGCCGACGGCGACGCCGAGGAGCAGCGCGCCGGCAACCGCGACGGGGATCGGCGCACCCGCGATCAGAAGCAGCGCGACGATCGTGCTGGAGAGCGCAAGCACCGATCCCACGGAAAGATCGAATCCCCCGGAGGCGAGGAGCACGGTCATGCCGATAGCGCAGATTGCGATCGGTACAAGGCCGATGGAGATCGCGCGGAAATTGGCGAGTGACAGGAAGTGTGGCGAGGCGAGGGCCATGCCGATGACGACCGCGACGATCAGCACGGCGAGCGTGAGCTCTCGGGCGCGCAACGCGGCCCCGAAGGCCTGCCGCCCGTGGTCGAGCCCGGCGAGGGACTGGCTGCGCCCGAAGGTCATGCCGCCTCCCCCACGCCATGGTGACCGGCGCCGGCAGCAAGCCGCATGATCTCTTCTTCGGTCGCCGCGCGACCTCCGACGGTTCCTACAACCCGCCCCTCGCGCATGATCACGATACGGTCGCTGATGGCGAGGAGCTCGAGCAGGTCGGACGAAACGGCCAGGATTGCGGCGCCGGCCTCGGCAAGACGCCGGAGATGATTGTGGATCTCCCGTTTTGCTTCGATGTCGACGCCCTTGGTCGGCTCATTGACGATGACGATCCCGGGGTTGGTGGCGAGCCACTTGGCCAGCATCAGTTTCTGTTGATTGCCGCCGCTGAGGCTTCCTGCCGGGAGGTCGATCCCGCGCGCCTTGATCCTGAAACGGTCGACCGCATGGTGGGCCACCATCCGGCTCGAGGCTGCGTTGATCACTCCGAAACGGCTGAGTCGGCGGAGCGTCGTCACCACGGCGTTGTCCATCACCGAGCGCGACAGGAAGAGGCCTTCCGATTTCCGGTCGTCGGGAACATAGACGACACCAAGGGCCATGGCATCCCGGGGTGAGCCGAAACGGATCGGACTGCCGCGTACCTCCACGGCGCCGGAGTGGGGCGCAGCAAGGCCGCCCAGCGTCCGCGCCAGCTCCGTTCGTCGCGACCCAACAAGGCCGGCGAGGCCGACGATCTCCCGGGACCGGAGTTCGAGATCGATGTCGGCGAACTCGCCATGCCGCGAGAGCCCGCGAGCCTTGAGCGCGATGGCACCGGGCGTCCTCCGCGCATCCTCATCGGAGGGCGCGAGGTCGCGACCCACCATGTCGCGGACCACGGAACTGACCGAGGTCGCCGCGGCGGGCCGTGTGCCGACGAGGCACCCGTCGCGAAGCACCGTGATCCGGTCGGCGATGCGGAAGACTTCGGAGAGCTTGTGACTCACATAGACGACGCCCATGCCGCGCGCCTTCAGGCGCGCGACGATGCCGAGGAGCGCCTCGACCTCGTCGTTGGTAAGCGCCGACGTGGGTTCATCGAGCAACAGAATCCGCGAGTCGAGCGATAGCGCCTTGGCGATCTCGACGAGCTGGCGGGCTCCGGCCGGCAGCGAGTCGACCGTGCGGTCGACGGGGATCTCCATGCCAAACGCACCAAGAACTTCACGCGCTCGGCGCCGGAGTTCCTTCCACCGAACGAAGCCGGCCATCGTCGGGAGGCGGCCGGCGAAGATGTTCTCGGCCACCGTCAACGAACCGGCAAGGCTCAACTCCTGAAAGACGGTGCCGATGCCGAGTGCCTGGGCCCGCGCGGGCCCGTCGATCGTCACGTGCTTCCCGTCGATGGCGATCGTGCCACTATCCGGTGTGACGACGCCGGTAAGGACGGCGAGCAGCGTCGACTTGCCGGCGCCGTTCTCGCCGACCAGAGCGTGGACCTCGCCGGGATAGAGGTCGAAGGAAACGCCGGCCAGGGCTTGAGTCGTGCCGAACGCCTTGGAAACGCCGCTGAGCGCAAGAAGCGGCGCAGCCATCACGACGCCTTGGTCAGCGCCTTGTCGGCGGCGGCGATGTCCTCGATCCCGGCGGAGTAGGTTTCGCGCGTGCGGCCGATGTGAACGGCGAGTATCGCCTTGGTCGCCGCCGTGTCGCGGCCGCGGACCGTCTTGAGCATCTGCTGATGCTCCTGGAACGAGAGTTTGGTGTGGAGCGGCTTCATCGCGAGATGGGTGCGCAGGGCCGCGATCTTGCCGACGTAGCGTTCATACGAATCGCGGAGATAGGCGTTCCCGCAGAACTCGAAGAAGGCCGCATGAAAGCGCGTGTCCAGCGCCAGATACGCGCGCTGATCGCCCCGGCGGCGCGCGGCCGCCATGTCGGTGACGATTCCCTCCAGCGCGCCGGAGAAGCCGTCGGGATTGCGCGATATCGCAAGCTCGAGTGCCGCTGTTTCGAGCGCACTGCGGAGCTCGCAGATCTCCGCCACCTCTCGCGCGCTAAGCGTGAAGACGAAGGCGCCGCGCTGCGGGTAGATGTTGACCAAGCCCTCGTTACGGAGTTGCGCGAGCGCCTCGCGCACGGGGGTCTTGGAGATGCCGAGGTCGTCGGCGAGCTGGCGCTCGGACAGCGGTTGTCCGAGGGCGAGGTCGCCGTGAACGATCAGGGTGCGAAGGTGAGCGAGCGCGGTTTCGGCCAGCGATTTCGGTCGCTCCATCCGGCGGACGCTTCCACGAGTGCTTTTGGTCTTGTTTGCCATTTCAGAACTGGTATATCAGACACCAGATCGAACGACAACAGTTCGCGACGGCAGGACCGGGATCCTGAAGGGAGGAGGGATGGACAAGGCCGAGCTCCTGCTCGACTGCCGCAATCTTCACGGCGAGGGCATCCTGTGGAACCCGGCGGACGGGCGCGTCTGGTGGACGGACATCCACGGGAAGCATCTATGGTGGTACGAGCCGGAGAGTCGCCGCGCCGGGTCGATCCCGATGGCCGATCGCGTGTGCTGCTTCGCGCCGCGGCGGTCCGGGGGGTTTATCGTAGCTTTCGCCAAGTCGGTGGCGTTTTACGACCCGGCGAGCGGCGTCACCAAGGAGATCCACAGCTTCGAGCCGAACAAGACGGGCACGCGCCTCAACGACGGCCGCACGGACCGCCAGGGCCGGTTCATCGCCGGCGGAATGAACGAGGCCGGCGGGAGCGAGACGTCGAGCGTGCTCCGGGTCGATCCCGACGGATCGGTCACCACAATCCTTGACGGTGTCGGCTGCGCCAACAGCACGTGTTTCACACCGGACGGACGGCAGATGTACTTCGCCGACAGTTTCGTCGGCACGATCTGGGCCTACGACTACGATCCAGCGACCGGCACGCCGTCGAACCCCCGCGTCCTCAACGACTTCAAGGGCGAACCAGGTATTCCTGACGGCTCCTGCGTCGATGCCGAGGGAGCGGTGTGGAACGCCGAATGGAACGGTCGGCGTGTGGTGCGGGTGATGCCCGACGGCCGGATCGACCGCGTGATCGAAGTGCCGGCGCCGAAAGTGACGTGCTGCACCTTCGGCGGCCCCGACCTCGACACGCTCTATATCACTACATCGCGGCTCGAGATGGCGCCGGAGGAACTCGCCGCCGAGCCGTCGTCCGGATCGCTCTACGTCTTCAAACCCGGCGTTCGCGGCGTGGTGGACGCGCCGTTCGCCGGCTGACTTCGTGTGTCCACATGGGAGGAATCAGGATGATGTCCCGCAGGAAGAGACTGATTGCCGCGCTGACCGCATCAGCGATGCTGGCACTGACCGCCGGCAGCGCTGGCGCCATCGACTACGCCGCGCCGCAACCGCTGCAGGAAGGGGCGCAGGCGCCGATCGCCAAGCACGAGGCGAAGGACAGCCTGCGGATCGCCTACATGCCGCCGGCGACCGAGTTCAACTACTACATCGCCATCGGCGAGGGGATCAAAGCCGCGGCGGCCGAGGCGGGAAATATCGAGACCTTCATGCTCGCCCCGCAGAGCGGCGCCGATATCAACGGCCAGATGGGCATGATCCAGGACGTGATCACCCAGGACGTCGATGCGATCATTCTGTCGACCCACGACGAGGCGGCTGCGGCACCGCTGGTCAAACAGGCGGTCGACAAGGGCATCGCGGTAGTGATCGTCAATTCCGATATCGCCAACTTCCCGACGCCGATTCATGCCGTGGTCGGCTACTCGCAGCGCAAGGGCACGCACAAGATCGGCGAGTACCTGCTCAAGAAGATCGGCGATCAGCCGGTCAAGGTCGGCGTCATCGAGGGCCTCCCCGGGTATCACTCGACCGAACGGGTCGGCGGCTTCCTTGACGCCGTGCAGGGCAAGCCCAATGTCGAGATCGTGGCAAGCATCCCGGGCGGGTGGAATGTCGAGGGGGGCAACACGGCCGGCATGGACCTGCTCCAGGCTCACCCGGAAGTCCAGGCGATCTTCGCCGCCAACGATTACATGATCATGGGCGTGCAGCTCGCCGCGAAATCCCTCGGCCGCAACGACCTGATCCTCCTCGGCAACGACGGCGACACGGCCGCACTCGAGGAAATCCAAAAGGGCACGATCACCGCAACGGTCAACACGACGCCCTTCGTCATGGGGCAGATCGCCCTTCAGGTGGCGCTCGATGTGATCGGCGGCTCGTATCCCGGCGGCTTCGTCGAGACGCCCACCGAAATCGTCGACAAGGACAATGTCTTGCCGGTCCTGCAGCAGCCTGACAAGCTCTATCCCAAGCCGTCGGCTTCCTACTGATGGCGTGAAGGATGGCTCCGGCGGCTTCGCGCCGCCGGACCGCGCCCGGACCGATACGATGAGCGAAGTGCCCGTCTGGGAGCTGAGGGGAATTACCAAACGCTTCCCCGGCGTTGTCGCGAACGACGCAGTCTCGCTGCGGCTTTATCGCGGCCGCGTTCAC
Source organism: Bauldia sp. (assembly GCA_035699585.1). Lineage (GTDB taxonomy): Bacteria > Pseudomonadota > Alphaproteobacteria > Rhizobiales > Kaistiaceae > Bauldia. The sequence goes on along the minus strand of DASSPO010000513.1, from coordinate 10,606 downwards.
GGCCTCGTCGGGGAGAACGGCTCCGGCAAATCAACGCTGATCAAGACGCTGTGCGGCGTTCACATACCGGACGACGGCCAGATTCTTCATGAGGGGAGGCCGGTCACCCTCACCGATCCAATAGCGGCCCGGCGCGCGGGCATCGCGACGGTTTTCCAGGAGTTTTCCCTGGTGCCGACGCTGTCGGTCGCCGAGAACATCTACCTTGGCCGCCTACCGGCAAGGGGCGGCCGGGTCGATTGGGCGGAGATGCGGGGAGGGGCGCGACGGGTACTCGCCGAGATCGGCGCACCGATCGACCCGGATGCGATCGTGGCGGATCTCTCGATCGCCGGGCAGCAGCTCGTGGAAATAGCCAAGGCGATTGCGGCCAACGCCAGCATGATCATCCTCGATGAACCGACGACCGCGCTTGGTATCGAGGAGATCGCCGACCTTCATCGCCTGCTCAGGTCGCTTCGCGCGGGAGACCGAACGATCCTCTACATCTCGCATCGCCTCGACGAGGTGGTCGACCTGGTCGACGACGTGACTGTGCTCAAGGACGGGCGGGTCGTCTCGGCGGCCGATGTCACGCCGGTGCGGCTCGACGCGATCGTCGAAGCGATGGTCGGAAGGGTCGAGGAGCACTATCCGAAAAGGCGGCATGTCGCGGACGAGATCCTCCTCGAAGCGGTCGAGCTTCACACCAGCAACCGGGTTTCCGGGGCCAGTTTCGACGTCAAACGCGGCGAAGTTTTCGGCCTCGGCGGCGTGCTCGGCTCGGGCCGCACCGAGATTGCACGAGCGCTGTTCGGCGTCGATCCACTGACCAGCGGCGAGATCCGACTCCGTGGCGCGCCGCTGCGGCTGAGGAGCACCCGCGATGCAATTGCCGCGGGGATCGCACTGGTGCCCGAAAACCGAAAGTTCGACGGCCTGTTCTTCAACTTCCCGGGCCTTGAGAACATCACCATCGCCGGCCTCGACCGGCTGCTCCGCAAGGCGTTCCTCGACCTCGCGCGCGAGCGCGACCTAGGCCGCGGGCTGATCCGGCAGCTCAAGATCAGGCCGGCGGCGGAGACGACTCCAGTCGGCGACCTCTCCGGGGGCAACCAGCAGAAAGTGGTGATCGCCCGCTGGCTGTTCGCCGAGGCGGATCTGTTCATTCTGGACGAGCCGACTCAGGGCATCGACGTGGGCGCCAAGATCGCGGTCTACGAGCTGATCAACGAGCTGACCGCCGCCGGCAAGGGTGTCATCCTGATCAGCTCCGACCATGACGAGCTGCTCGCGATGAGCGACCGAATCGGCATCGTCAGCCACGGACGGATCATGTCGATCGTGCCCGCCGACGCCATGACCAAGACCGACCTGGTCAGAGGCTCGGCGAAAGTCGAAATGGTCGCCGCATGAGGAAGCTCCTCTCCAGCCACACTCTCGGACCGCTGTCCGCGCTCGTGCTGGTGACCCTGGTGGTCGCGCTCACCACCAACCGCTTCCTCGACGGCGGCAACGTGTCGAACCTGATCCTCCAGGTGAGCATCGTCGCGATCGTGGCGATCGGCTCGACCATCGTCATCATCAGCGGCGGCATCGACCTCTCGCCGGGGTCGGCGATCGCGCTGATGACCATGATCTTTGCCATGGCCGTGAAATTCTGGGGGGTGCCGATCGGCGGGGCGATCGTCGCGATCGTCGCGATCGGTGCCCTGCTCGGGGCGGTCAACGGGCTGCTCACCGCCTATCTCCGCATCCCCTCCTTCATCACCACGCTCGCCGCGCTCTCCGCATTCCGCGGCCTGGCCTTCATGTTCAACAACGGCTCGCCGGTGTTTTCGGTGCATCCGCAGCTTGAATTGATCTTCTACGGGACCGTGCTCGGCATTCCTCTTCCGCTGTTCTACGTGGTCGGGCTCTACGCGGTGTTCTTCCTCGTGCTCCGATATACCCGCTTCGGCCGCTCGCTCTATGCGGTGGGCGGCAATCCGAGCGCGGCCGCTCTGTCCGGCCTTCACGTCGCCCGGATCCGTTTCCTGGCATTCGTCATCGCCGGCGCCATGGCCGGCATCGGTGCGGTGCTGATGAGCGCCCGGCTGAATTCGGGCTCGCCCAACTATGGCGTCGGCCTCGAGCTATCAGCGATTGCGGCCGCGGTGATCGGCGGGGCGAGCCTAGCGGGCGGCCGCGGCGCGGTGATCGACACACTGATCGGCGCGCTCACCATCGTCATCGTTCAGAACGCGCTGAACCTCAATGCCGTGCCGGCCTCGGCGCAGAACGTGATCATCGGTGCGATCATCGTCATCGCCGTCGGCCTCGACATGTGGCGCGCCGAGATCGGCGGACTGCTCTCCCGTCTTGCCGGCGTCCGAGGCGCCGCAGGCAACCAACATCGCCAGCGAAGGGAAACCTCATGACTGCCACGACCTTCTCCCACATCGGGATCACCGTCCCCGACCTCGACCGGGCGGTCGAGTTCTACCGGAAGGCGTTTGACCTTTACCTGATCATGCCGCCAACCGAGGTCCGCCACGACGACAGCGCGATCGGTCAGATGTGCGACGATGTCTTCGGGCAGGGCTGGGGCAGCTTCCGCATCGCCCATCTTGCCACCGGCGACGGCATCGGCATCGAACTGTTCGAGTTCCCCAACACGACGCCCGAGCGACGGCCGTTCGAGTACTGGCGACCCGGCCTCTTTCATTTCTGCCTGCAGGACGAGAATCTCGAGGAGCGCGTCAAGCGGATCGAGTCGCTCGGCGGCAAGCAACGCATGAGCCAGGTCCGCTACTACTATCCAGGCCAGAAGCCCTACCGGATGGTCTATTGCGAAGATCCGTTCGGCAATATCGTCGAACTCTACAGCCACTCCTACGAACTCACCTATTCGGCCGGCGCCTACGTCTAACGGGAAAGAAGACATGGCGTCTCAGCCGAAGGTGGTGATCACCGACTACGACTATGGCGACGTCGAGATCGAGCGGGCGATCCTCGAGGCAGCGGGCGCGCGCGTGGTCGCGCTCCAGGCCAAGTCTGAGGACGAGCTGTTCGAGGAGGCGCGCGACTGCGACGCGATCATGAACCAGTACGCCCGGGTCGGTGCCGCTACGATCGAGCGGATGGAACGATGCCGAGTGATCGCCCGCTACGGCGTCGGGGTCGATATTGTCGACGTCGAAGCGGCCACACGCAAAGGCATCCTTGTCACCAACGTTCGCGACTACTGCATCGACGAGGTCGCCGATCATGCGATCGCGCTGTGGCTCGCTTTGGTCCGAAAGCTGCTGGTCTACAACATCGCGACCCACCGTGGCATCTGGCACTGGCGGAGCGGTGCGCCGGTCCATCGCGTGAGAGGCCGCACGATGGGGATAGTCTCTTTCGGCAAAATCGGGCGTGCGATCGCCGAGCGGGCCAAGGGGTTCGGTGTCGAAAGGCTTGCCTACGACCCCTATATCGACGATGCCGTCGCCAGCGCGCATGGCGTCCGCCGCGTCGACAAGGAGACGATACTCGCCGCATCGGACTACCTGATGATGCAGGTCCCGATGACCGACGAGACACGGCACTTCCTTGGCGAGCCGGAGTTTCGACGGGTGAAGCCGGGGGTAGTGATCGTCAATACCGGGCGCGGGCCGACGATCGACAACCGCGCGCTTCACCGGGCCCTGGTGGACGGACGCGTCGCGGCCGCGGGCCTCGACGATCCGGAAGAGGAGCCGGCCAAGAGACGCAACTGGAGTCCGGCCGACAATCCGCTGTTCGCGCTCGAGAACGTCATCGTTACGCCGCACGCCGCCTACTACTCGGAAGAATCGATCCGCCTCGCCCGAGAGACCGCGGCGTCGGAAGTGGCGCGGGTGTTGAGGGGTGAGCAGCCGCTCAATCCCGTGAACCAGCCGGATCGCGCCGCAGCGGCCCGCAGATAGGGAAAGCCTTGACCATGCTGAAGGTCTTCAACGATTTCGAACGCCGGCCCACACTGCTTGCAGCCTTCGACGAGGTGGCGCGGTGTCTGAGCGCGTCCTGCGTCTTCGCCGACGTACAGTACCGCCAGGGCGTGATGGACTCCGAGATCAAACCGCCGTTCCGGGCGAAGGCCGTCGGCCAGGCCCTGACGGTGCAGCTGTCCCCCGGCGATCTGGTCGATCCGCTCAAGGCGCTGGAGATGGGGCAGCCGGGCGATATCATCGTTGTCGACGCCGGCGGCGACCGGCAGACCTCGGTCTGCGGCGGCCTGATGGGGGGTCTCGCCAAGAACCGCGGAATCCGCGGCATGATTGTCGACGGGGCGGGCCGCGATATCGACGAACTCGAGGATATCGGCTGGCCGATCTGGACCCGCGCCATCACCGCCCGCGGGACTCATACTATGTTCTCGGAGCGCAAGGAGGAGCTGTCGATCAACGTGCCCATCCAGTGCGGAGGGGTACCGGTCAATCCCGGCGACTTCATCGTCGCCGACACGATCGGCGTTACCGTCGTCCCGCTCGGCCGGGCGGAAGAGGTGCTCGTCAAGGCAAGGGAACAGGCGGAGCGCGAGCAGCGCACGCGGGAATGGGTGGCAAAAGGCAAGACGGTCGAGGACTTGCTGAGCGAGTTCGGCCGGATCTGACGTGCCCGCCTCGGGAAGAGGGAGCCTCGTCGCGCTCATTCTTGCCGGATGAGGGGAACCCAGGCGCGTCACTCGCGGGAGGATTGCGGTGATCGGCTCGCTCCGGCGGGCAGTCAGGGGTTTCGCCATTCCTTCGGGGCCGGCCCGGGAAGCGTCCATGTGGCGACCGTGGGCTTCGCCAGATTGACAGGGCAAGTCTCAAGCGGATACCTCGCTGGGCAGGCCAGGGTGCGATCCACCCTCGAAACGCGGGACATGCCGCATGGCGAGAAGGACCGATGCAAGGCTTCTCACGCTCGCAACGGCGCTTCGCCCGAACGACAATGAGGGCGTGGCCCAGTCGGTCGTGAACCGCATCCTCGACATGGTCAGGACGGGCAATCTTCGCGCCGGGGACCGGCTCCCGTCAGAACGGGAACTGATCGAGATCCTGGGCATCAGTCGCCCGTCGCTTCGCGAGGCGCTACGCGCGCTGTCGATGCTCGGCGTGATCGAGTCGCGTCACGGCGGCGGGGCTTTCGTGACCTCGCTCGAGGCGCGGACGCTGCTCGCGCCGCTCGACTTCTTCCTCTCGCTGTCGCCGGCGAATCTCGCCGATTCTTTCGAGAGCCGGCGGATCGTCGAGGTTGAGATCGTGCGGAAGGCGGCGGTCAAGGCGAGCGAGGCCGATATCGACGACCTCCACGCAATGATCGCGGCCCACGAGGCGATCCTCGACGACCCGGTCGGATTCCGCATTCTCGACGCCCGCTTCCACCTCAAGCTATCCGCGGCGGGCGGCAATGTGGTTCTCGAACGCATCGCATACGGTCTCTACAACATGGGGCTCGATATCCGCCGGCGGGCCACCGAGGACCGCGACATGATCCGCGAGAGCACCGAGGACCACGCGCGGATCGTGGCGGCGATTGCGGGGCGCGACGTCGATGCAGCCGGCCGGGCGATGGGCGCACATCTCGACCATATCGAGGAATCGACGCGGCGGACGATGGCGATGGGATCGGCAATGCGGGCGCGCGAGGGCCGGCGCTGAAAGTCATCGCCCTCGCGGGGACGGTGGTTTTCCGTCAGTCGATCGCGCCACGAGCTTCAGCTCGGTGCGGCTCCACAGCGCCCGCAGGCGATTGAGGATGATCGCATCGCTCGCCACCGCGAGCAGGATCAGCAGTCCGAGCAGCGCGTCGAGCCAGAACTGGCTGATCTGGAGCCGGAACAGGCTTTGTTCCAGCGTGCCGATCATCACCGCGCCGAGCATCGCGCCGATCACGGTTCCCGAACCGCCGAAGATGTTGACGCCACCCACCACCACGGCGGCGACGACTTGCAGCTCAAGGCCGCGGCCGTTCTCGACGGTAATCGTTCCGAAGCGGGCGAGCGTCATGAAGCCGGCAAGGCCGGCGAGCGCACCGGAGAGCACGAAGGCAATGAAGACGAGACGTCGGACGGGCAGCCCGATCAGCTCGGCGGCCTCGGGATTGGAGCCGATCGCGTAGAAACGCCGACCGACATTGAGATAGGCGAGGCCGAACTGGAAGACGATGACGATGACGACGGCGAGCGCCACGATGGCGCGGATTTCGAGCCCGCCGACGGTGAACAGCGTCAGCCGCGGAAGATCGACCACCCACATCGGCAGGCTGTCGGTAGTGACGGTCTTGGCGCCGGAGAACTCGATAAGAATGCCACGATAAATGGCGAGGGTGCCGAGGGTGACGATGATCGAGGGGACGCGGCCGAAGGCGACCACCAGACCATTGACCACCCCCATCGCACCGCCCAGGGCGACCGCAATCAGGATCGCGAGGATCGGCGTCATGTCGTTGTAAAGCGCGAGCAGGGTGCCGACGAAGTACGCGGTGCAGCCGACGATCGATCCAACGGAGAGGTCGATATTCCGCGTCAGCACGACCAGGGTCTGGCCGACTGCGACCACGGTGATGATGGCAACGCTCGAGGCGACGCGATTGAAGGTGCGGGACGTGTAGTAGCCGTCGATCAGCGAGCCGAAGATCAGGATCGCAACCACGATCAGCAAGAGAAGACTCAACTCCCGTATCTGTTCAGGCCGGATGTTGCGCTGGATGAAATTCACTGCCGGGCCCCGGTATCGACGGTTGCGGACTGGCCCATGGCGGCGGTCATCACCGTCTCCGCGTCGGCTTCGGCGCGGTCGAGGATCGCCATCTGCCGCCCCTCGCGCATCACCAGGATGCGGTCGCACATGGCGAGCACCTCGGGGAGGTCGGACGAGATGAGGATGATGCCAATGCCCTCGCGGGCGAGCTCGGCGATCATGGCATGGACCTCGACCTTGGCGCCGACGTCGATGCCGCGCGTCGGTTCGTCGAGGATGAGCAGGGAAGGATGCGTGTTGAGCCACTTGCTCAGCATCACCTTCTGCTGGTTGCCGCCGGAAAGCTTGCCGACGGGAAGGTCGACCGACGGCGTCCGGATCGATAGGCGCTTCCGGTAGAACTCCGCGGTCTCGTGTTCCTCGCGCGTTCGAATGAGGCCGAGCCGGTCGAGATAGCGGCGAAGGGCGGGAAGCGAGATGTTGGCCGCGATAGACATCGGCAGCGAAAGGCCGAGCTGGCGGCGGTCCTCCGAAACGTAGGCGATGCCGATCTCCATCGCCTCATCGGGCCGACGGATGACGACGGTCTTCCCCGCGAAGGCGATTTCGCCGGCGGTGGCGGGCTCAATACCGAAGAGAGCGAGACCGATGTCGGTGCGGCCGGCGCCGATCAACCCGGCGAATCCAAGCACCTCGCCGCGGTGGACGTCGAAATTCACGCCCTCGAACACGCCTTCTCGCGCAAGGCCGCGCACGGAAAGAAGCAATTCGCCGCGCGGAAGCGACGCGCGGGGCTGAAGCAAGCCCATGTCGCGGCCGACCATGTCGGCGATGGCCCTTTGTGGCGTCGTCTCGGCGCGGGTTCGGGTCGAGATATGCCGACCGTCGCGGAACACGGTAATGCGGTCGGCGATCTCGAACACCTCCTCCAGCCGGTGGCTCACAAAGAGGATGGCGACACCCTTGGCGCGCAGGTCCATGACCAGCTTGAACAGCTTCGCCACCTCATGCGCGGAAAGCGACGCCGTCGGTTCGTCCATGATCAGAACACGGACCTTGAGGGAGATGGCTTTGGCGATCTCGACCGACTGCTGCGCGGCGAGCGTGAGGCCGCGGGCCGGGCTCCGAACGTCTAGCGAGACGCCGAGCTCGCCGAGAATCTCCTCGGCCTTGCGGAAGGTCTCGCGCCAGTGGGCAAAGGCGCCACGGTCCTGGTGGCTGATGAAGATGTTTTCGGCGACGTTGAGGTCGGGGAAGAGGAGGGGCTCCTGGTAGATCGCGGCAATGCCGTGGCGCTGCGCCTCGGCGGCGCTGCCGACCGTCACCGGGGAGCCGGCGAGCAGGATTTCGCCGCGGTCCGGCTGGTACACGCCGGTCATGATCTTGATCAGAGTCGACTTGCCGGCCCCGTTTTCACCGAGAAGGGCATGGATCTCACCGGGAAAGAGAGCGAGCGAAACGTCGTCGAGCGCCTGCGTGCCCGCAAAGCGCTTGGCGATGCCCCGCATTTCGAGAACGGGCCCAGGCATCTCGCGCGGCGCGTCAGTACCCGCCAGACCCGGCTCCAACCGCCTTCCTCCCCTGCCGCGTCCTGCCGGATCAAATCCGGTCTCTCGCGCGTGAGCCTAGCCAGCCGCAGGCGCGGCGACAAATACGGCATCCTCCCCGAGTGCGGGGGACGACCAATTTGCGTTGGCTTGACTTCACCCGACGCTTGGCTGAAATATCGAAAAAAAAGTGGTCTGTCCACTTTGGCCGGCGATGGGAGGAACGGCCCTGACCAGGTTAATGTCGCTGCCTGATCGCGCTCGTGTCCGTGCGCTACCGGGCGCCAGACCGGCATGAATGCGCTTGTGCGCCTGAGGGGCTGGGAGGGGCTGCTGCTCGCGCTCCTTTTGGTCGTCATCGTGTTCAATCTGAGCTATTCGCCGTACTTTCTCGGCGTCGGCAATATCGTCAACCTCTTCCAGCTCTCCATCGAGAAGATCATCGTGGCGTTGATGATGACGCTGATCATCATCAACGCGGAGATCGACTTGTCGGTAGCCTCGGTCATGGGACTTGCCGCCGCGACAATGGCATTTCTTTTCCAGTACGCGGACGTGCCGATGCCACTTGCCGTTCTCGGCGGCCTCGCCGCCGGCGGAATCGCGGGCGCGATCAACGGTTTCTGGGTTGCCTATGCCGGGCTGCCGTCGCTGGCGGTCACCCTCGCAGGTCTCATCGGGTTCCGCGGCGTTGCGCGCATTCTCATCGAGGACCGTGCCATCGGCGGCTATCCGCAGTGGTTCAACGATCTTGGCCAGCAGCCGATCCTTGGACCGCTGACGCTGTCGATCATCGTATTCTTCGCGATGTTCGTGGCGGTGGCGATCGTCCTCCACCGCGCGGCGTTCGGCCGGCTCGTCTATGTCATCGGCAACAACCTTCAGGCGGCACGCTATTCTGGTGTCCGCGTCGCGCGGCTGAAGATGATCCTGTTCGTGGCCTCGGGTCTGGTCGCCGCCTTCGCCGGCATCCTCTACGCCGCGCGGCTCGGTTCGGTGCGGGGCGACACTGCGGAGGGCTTCGAACTCGACATCATCACCATCGTCCTCCTCGGAGGCGTAAGCATTTTCGGCGGTTCGGGAACAATCCTCGGGGTCGGCCTGTCGATCCTCCTGATCCTGAGTCTCCGCAACGGAATGGGGCTTGCCAACATCACCGGCAATACCCAGACAAGCGTCATCGGAGCGCTGCTCATCCTGTCGGTGCTCGTTCCGAATCTTGCGCAAATGATCGGCAACAAGTGGAAAGGGAGGGAAGCATGAAGAAGTATCTGATTTCCGCCGCGGCGGTCGCGCTGCTCGCCGCGGCACCGACGATGGCGCTGGCGCAGGCCAAAGCGACCCCGGGAAAGGATGTGAAGATGGTGCTCCTGCCGAAGTTCCTCGGCATCGCCGTCTTCGACCAGGCGCATAACGGCGCGGTCGAGGCGCAGAAGGAGCTCCAGAACCCGTCCGAAGTCCAGTTCCTCGGTCCGACGCCAGAGAACAGCGTGGCCGGGCAGATCGAGATCGTCACCAACGCCACCACCCAAGGCGTTGGTGCAATCATGATCTCCAACAATGCCGGCGATCAGATCGCTCCCGCCGCCAAGGCGGCCAAGGAGAAGGGGATCACGGTCGTGACGTGGGACTCGCCGATCCCGTCCGCGGAAGGCGAGGATGTGTTCGTCGCCCAGGTCGACTTCTCCGAGACAGGGACGGTCATGGCCGACATGGCCCTCTCGATCCTCGGCGAGGACGGGGGCGAGTTCGCGATCCTTTCCGCTTCACCCGACGCCGCAAACCAGAACGCCTGGATCGCGGCGATGGGCGAGGCGCTCAAGGATCCCAAGTACGCCAAGCTCAAGCAGGTCGACCTCGTCTACGGTAACGATCAGTCGGAGGAGAGCTATAACCAGGCACTGGCGCTCGTCGACAAGCACCCCAATCTCGAGCTGATCATGGCGCCCACCACGGTCGGCATCGCGGCTGCGGCGAAGGCCATGCAGGACGAGGGTCTCTGCGACAAGGTCAAGGTGAGCGGCCTCGGGCTGCCGGCCGAGATGGTTTCCTACACGTTGAACGGTTGCGCGCCGGAGTTTGCGCTCTGGAGCTTCGTCGATCTCGGCTATCTCACTTACTACACCGCCTATCTGCTCGCGACCGACACGATCAAGGCGGAGGAAGGCGCCAAGTTCACCGCCGGCCGGATGGGCGACTACGAGATCACCAAGGATCCGACCCGCCCGGTCGGCCTTCGTGTCCTGATGGGACCATTCTCGGTCTACAATAAGGACAACGTCGAAGCCGCCGCGAAGTAAGCCCCTTCTCGGCGCCGTTCGGATGCGCGGGGCCGCACGGCCCCGCGCTTTTTCGTTTTTTGGGAGCCGAGATCGCGGTTGTCCGCAC
>DASSPO010000512.1:0-2461 GCA_035699585.1 Bauldia sp. | reverse complement strand
GCGGTCGGCAATTTCGTCGCCGGCAAGATCGGCGAGGCGACCGGCGGCGAATCGGGTGAGATGACCAAGGAGGCCGCGCTGTCGATCTACAACACCATAGGCTGGTGGACGGTCGGCATCGGCGTCGTCGTGCTTGCCCTGTCGCCGATCGTGAACCGGTGGATGCACCTCGACACGCTGCGTGACACCCGCGACCTCGCGGGCCGGGACGAGCTCGCCGAGCCCCAGGCGCCCGGAGTGCACCCCGAGGACGAAACCGCTCCGCGGCCGGCATGAGGCTCAAGCTCGCGGGGGTGCTGGCCGGCGCCATGATGGCGGGCGCGTGCGCGCAAACGCCGCCGCCCAAGGCGCCGCCGATCCGAATCAACGAAGACCCGTATCCCTCGACCTACCAGCGCTATCCGGGCGTCCCGACGGTCATCCGCCACGCGACGGTGTTCGACGGCGAGGGGCGGCGGTTCGACAATGGAACGGTGGTCTTCGCCGACGGCGCGATCCAGGCCGTCGGGACCGCAGGCCTCGTCACGCCCCCGGGCGCGGTCGAGATCGACGGCACCGGCAAATGGGTGACGCCAGGGATCATCGACGTGCACAGCCACCTCGGCGATTATCCGTCGCCGGGTGTGCAATCGCATTCCGACGGTAACGAGGCGACCTCGCCGGCGCGGCCGGAAGTGTGGGCCGAGCACAGCGTCTGGCCGCAGGATCCGGGCTTTTCGCGGGCGCTGATGAACGGCGGCGTGACCACGCTGCAGATCCTGCCCGGCTCTGCGAACCTGTTCGGCGGCCGCTCGGTGACGGTGAAGAACGTGCCGGCACGGACGGCGCAGGGCATGAAGTTCCCCGGCGCGCCCTACGGGCTCAAGATGGCGTGCGGCGAGAACCCGAAACGCGTCTATGGCTCCAAGGGCAACATGCCGGCGACCCGCATGGGCAATATCGCCTACGCACGCGGGGTGTGGATCAAGGCGCAGGCCTACAAGCGCAAGTGGGACAAATATGAGCGAACCGGCGGCGACATGCCGGAGCGCGACCTGGCGATGGACACGTTGCGCGGCGTGCTGGCCGGCAAGATCATCATCCATAACCACTGCTACCGGGCCGACGAAATGGCGAACATGATCGATATGAGCCATGAGTTCGGCTACCGGATCGGCACGTTCCACCACGCCGTGGAAAGTTACAAGATCGCCGACATCCTCGCTCGCGAAGGCATCTGCTCCGCGATGTGGGCCGACTGGTACGGCTTTAAGATGGAATCCTATGACGCGATCAAGGAGAACATCCCATTCGTCCAGAACTCGGGCGCCTGCGCGATTGTCCATTCGGATGACCCGAACGGAATCCAGCGGCTCAACCAGGAAGCGGCCAAGGCGCTCGCCGACGGCCGCCGGGTGGGGATCGCCATTCCCGACGAGGTCGCGTGGCAGTGGCTCAGCCGCAACCCGGCCAAAGCGCTCGGGATCCTCGACAAGACGGGCACCCTCGCGCCCGGGAAAATGGCCGACGTCGTGCTGTGGAACGGCAATCCCTTCAGCGACTACACGCGGCCCGAGCGGGTATGGATCGACGGCGCGCTGATGTACGACGCCAACGATCCCAAGCGGCGGCCGGTGAGCGATTTCGAGCTCGGCCAGCCGGGCGAGGGAGACGTGAAGTGACGGCCCCCCGCAAACTCCTCCCTTTTGAGGGGAGGCGGCAGCGCGCAGCGCTGACGGAGGGGTGCGGGAAATTGCATCACCCCTCCACCGCACTTCGCGCGGTCCCCCTCCCCCGGTGGGGGAGGATTTTGTGCGCTTTCGCGGGAATGACGATGATCTGTTCGGCCCCCGCCGGGGCGCAGACCGTTGCCATCACCAACGGCATTGTTGCCACGGGCGACGGGTCGGAGCCGGTGCGGGGCGCAACCGTCGTCATCCGCGACGGACGCGTCGTGGCGGCCGGCGCTGGAGTGCGCATTCCTTCGGGCGCGCAGGTGATCGACGCGACGGGCAAATGGGTGACCCCGGGGATCGTCGCGGGCTTCAGCCGGCTCGGCCTCACCGAAGTCGACCTGTCGGCGGAAGGCTCGGATGACACGAGCGCCAACGGCAGCCCGTTCAGCGCGGCGATCGATGTCGCGCCGTCGGTCAACCCGCTGTCTTCCACCATCGCGGTCAACCGCGCCGACGGCATCACCCGGGCGCTGGTCGCCCCGGCGGCGGGAAAAAACATCTTTGCCGGCCAGGGCGCCGTGATCGACACCGGCAGCGACATGAACGCGATCACTCGTCCCCGCCTCTTCCAGTTCGTCGAGCTGGGCGAGACCGGCGCCGACAAGGCCGGCGGGTCGCGCTCGTCCGCACACGTCCTGTTCCGCAATGCTTTGCGCGAAGCCGCCGAGCTGCGCCGCTTCGTGACTCCGCTTTCGGGTAGGCGCGGCGACCCGGGGCGAGGCTTCCGATCTCACCGCCCATTCCGA
>DASSPO010000511.1:0-8296 GCA_035699585.1 Bauldia sp. | reverse complement strand
AAGACCAAGTTCGCCGAGGTGACGAAGGGCACTCCGATCGCCTACGACGATTTCTACATCATCGCCTGACCAAGCCGGACGCAAATCCCGTCCCAAAGCCCCGGCGCCGCGCCGGGGCTTTTTTTTCCGCGCGGCCCCGGCGCCTCGCGCCCCGGGCGGAAGGAGCGGAACTGCCCCCCGCGCGGCCCGTTAAGCTTCGACCACGGACTTAGCTGGACGACTGGGCGGCCGTCACCAAGATCGAAGGAATGCGGATATGGCAACCTGGTGGGGAAACGATGCCCCGAACTATCACGAGGGGCCTCAGGAAAACCAGTACGGACTGGGAGGTGACGACACCCTCGTGGGCACGGTCACCGATCGATCCTATTACCTCTATGGCGGCAACGGCGACGATGAGCTCGTCGGCTACAACGTCGATGATGAGCTGTATGGCGGATCCGGGAGCGACGCTCTCTTCGGATACGGCGGATGGGACTATCTCGACGGCGGAAGCGGAAACGACGACCTGAACGGCTACTACGGTAACGACACTTTGTCCGGAGGGTCCGGCAAGGACTGGTTCTACTTCACAACGAAACTGAACAAGCAGGAGAACTTCGACAAGATTCTCGACTTCAAGCCCGGTACCGACCGCATCGCGCTCAGCCGCAGCATTTTCGATGGCGTCGGCCAGGGCGGTAAGACGCTCCCCGCCAAGAAATTCGAGGCCGGGAGCGATGCGACCAGCCCCAAGACCCGCATCCTCTACGACGAGGACAAAGGCGTCGCATTTTATACGCCCGACGGCGACGCCGGTGGACGGATCAAGTTCGTCAAGGTGACCAAGGGTTCGAGCCTGGACTACGACGACTTTTTCGTCATCGGCTGACTGCCCGGAGTCAACGACGCGGCTTCAAACCCTCACATGGCCCGCTCGACGGCGATCCCGCGACAGTCCATCTCGAAATCGAGGCCCGCGACCGGCGGCCGGCAGTAATGCCAGGTGATCCCGTTCGCCGCGGCGCCGCGGGGAAGGATGACGCTGGCGAGCAGCGGATGAATGTCCCGGACGGAGTAGACCTGCGTCGCGGTCACGTCGCCCCAGCCGAATCCGATCGCCGACATCCGCCGTTCCATCTCGTCGAGGACGAACGTCGCCTTCGCAAGGAGGCCGGCCGCGCTGGTATCGCCCGGCCGCACGATATGGTCGCGATAGTTCGCCTTGCCTTCCGGAACCTCGCCGCTGCCGGCGACGACGAACGATGCCGCCGTGTCCGAAGTGGGTACGGTGAACGAGAACGCGTGGAAAGACGGCTCGGCGGGCGGGGTGACCTCGGGACAGACATTGCTGCGCGCCACCGGGTTCAACCCGTCCCGGATGATCCCCCACTCCGACAGCGTGGCGACGTAGCGCTCGTTGAAGCTTTGGAATGCGGCCTCGCTCATCGGCTCGGGCGAGCGAAGCTCGCAGGCGCAGAATGCCGCTCGCGGGCGGCCGATGGCTGCAAGGTACGCATCGATCCGCGCGAAGCCCGCGGCAAGCGGCAGCGGGGAGACGAACATCGCGCGCTCGATCCGGAACCCGTCGAGCGCCGCCACGCCGGCAGAGTATTGGAAGACTCCGGGGATGAAGCGATAGCCGCCCGGCGGAACGTCGACGGTCGCCATGGATGGCCGCGATGGCCCGTGCTGGCCTAGGCGGCGGCCACTCGCTCGGTCGGGAGCGCGGCGATCGACTTGGCGAGTTCGCCCTCGTCGTAGTCGAGATCCTTGAGCTTCCCGTCCGCGAAGTCCATGTAGGCCTGCATGTCGAAGTGGCCGTGGCCGCAGAGGTTGAAGAGGATCACCTCCGACTTCCCCTCAGTCCGGCAGCGGAGCGCCTCGTCGATCGCGCCGCGGATCGAGTGGTTGGCCTCAGGCGCCGGGAGTATTCCCTCGGTCCGAGCAAAGAGAATGCCGGCCTCGAAGATCTTCGACTGGTGATAGGCGCGCGCCTCCATCAGCCCGAGCTCCATCACGTGGCTCACCAGAGGGGCCATGCCGTGGTAACGCAGCCCGGCCGAGTGGAACCCCGGCGGTACGAAGTTCGAGCCCAAGGTGTGCATCTTCACCAGCGGCAGGAGGTGACCGGCATCTCCGTAATCGTAAGCGTACTTGCCCCGGCTGAGGCTCGGGCAGGCCGCCGGCTCGACCGCGATGATCCTGGTCTTGGGACCGCCACGAAGCTGGGCGCCGATGAAGGGGAACGCGATGCCGGCGAAATTCGCCCCCCCGCCCGTGCATCCGATCACGATGTCGGGATGATCGCCCGCCATCTCCATCTGGGCCATCGCCTCGATGCCGACCACGGTCTGGTGAAGCACCACGTGGTTCAGGACCGAACCGAGCGCGTAGCCGGTGTCGTCGCGGCGACGTGCGACCTCCACCGCCTCGGACATGGCAAGGCCGAGGGAGCCGCGATGGTCGGGCTTCTTGGCGAGGGTCGAACGGCCGATCACGGTCTCGCTCGACGGCGAGGCGACGCAGCGTGCCCCGTAGGTCTCCATGAGCGCGCGCCGATACGGCTTTTGCTCGAAGGAAGCCCGGATCATGTAGACGTCGACTTCAAGGCCGAACAGGCTGCCCGCAAAGGCCAGGGACGACCCCCACTGCCCGGCGCCGGTCTCGGTCGCAAGGCGCTTGACGCCGGATTCCCTGTGGTAGAACGCCTGCGCCACCGACGTGTTGGGCTTGTGGCTGCCGGTGGGCGAGACGCCCTCGTATTTGAAGTAGATGCGGGCAGGCGTATCGAGGGCCTTCTCGAGGCGGCGGGCCCGGTGCAGCGGCGAGGGCCGCCACTGACGGTAGATGTCACGCACCGGCCCGGGGATCTCGATGTCGCGCTCGACCGAGAACTCCTGCTCGAGCACCGCCTCGGGAAAGAGGGGGAGGAGCGAGTCCTTGGTGACGGGCTTGCCGGTGGCGGGGTCGAGAAGCGGGGGCGGGAGTGTCGGCAGGTCGGCGGCGATGTTGTACCAGCTTCTGGGCAGGCGTGTTTCGTCGAGCAGGTACTTGATGCTTTCGTGCATGATTCGCCTGCGCCCCTTTTTGCGCCGCCCTTATCCCCGGTGGCGATTCTAGCGCCCCGAAGACCTTGATGTCGAGGCGTTTACACAGCCCGGGACGGAGGTATTCGCTTCTGTCGACAACAAGCCGATTATATCGGAACGTCAGCCACTGCGTTGGATTCGCTATGAAATGGCCGGATAAGACCTTTCTTGCGGGACTTGCGCGCGCAAGTGGTGGTGCGCTGGTCTTCGCCATTCCGATGCTGATGACGTTGGAAATGTGGTCTTTGGGCCACTCCGCCG
The DNA here is from genome assembly GCA_035699585.1 of Bauldia sp. Classification (GTDB taxonomy): domain Bacteria; phylum Pseudomonadota; class Alphaproteobacteria; order Rhizobiales; family Kaistiaceae; genus Bauldia. The sequence continues at coordinate 4,964 of DASSPO010000511.1, read as the reverse complement.
ATCCGATCCGCTTGGCGATTCTTCTCTCGCTGATACCGCTTCTTCTCATCGGCCTCGCCCACTATGTCGGGTTCCGGGAGAGTTCGAACTTTGTCGACCACCTCGCCGACGCATTTGTCGCCATCGGAGTGGCTGCCCTCGGCGCCGCTCTCCTTCTTGGCCTCTTTGGCCTCCTCGAGGCGGGAATGGCGACGCGGGAGCTGGCCGGGCGGGTGGGAATGCAGGTGGTCCCCGGCAGCATCGGCGCGATGCTCTCACGGAGCCAGCTGGGCCAGCAGCCCGACGGCGCGGAACGTCGGCGCATCACCCAGCCGACCTACATGGGCGAACTGTTCCTGATGCTTGTCGGGGCGCTTTTCCTGTCGCTCAGCGTCGCGCCCACCGACGAGGTCGTCCACATCGCGCATATGATGGCGCCGTGGCAGGAGATTGCGCTTGTCGTGCTTTCGCTCGTCGTCATGCATGTCTTCGTCTATTTCGTGGAATTCCGCGCCAAGGTGCCGATCGAGCCCGGAGCGAGCCTGGCGGGGTTGTTCGTGAGGTTCACCGTCGTGGGTTACGTGATCGTGCTTGCCGTCAGCCTTCTTCTGCTCTGGGTGTTCGGGCGGGCCGATGGCCTGTCCTTGGCCGAGGTGATGAGCGCGGCGATCGTCCTCTCGTTTCCTGGCGCGATCGGCGCTGCCGCGGCACGGCTTCTCCTCTGATGGCGAGACGACGCACCAAGACTGCCGGGGAACAGCCGGACAAGGCCGTCCGGACGCGGCAGCGCGGCCAGCCGAAGCACGACGGCGGCACGTCGCCGTGGGAATGGGCTGCCGCGGGCATCGGCTGCCTCATCCTTGGCGCGATCGTCGGCTACCTGATCTACGAGGGCACGATACTGCCGCCCCAGGCATATCCGGAAATAGCCGTCGTCGGCGAGACGCCGGTCGCGCTATCGGACGGCACCTTCCTCGTGCCGATCGAAGTCGAGAATCACGGTCACGTCACCGGCGCCGGCGTCGGAGTGAGCGGTGCCTTGCTCGACGCCGACGGGACCGTGATCGAGGAGAGCACGGTCACATTCGATTTCGTCGCCCAGCACTCGATTGCGCGTGGGGGGCTTTACTTCACCGCTGATCCGCGCGAACGCCGCCTGGTCCTCCGGGTCGAGGGCTACACCGACCCGTAACCGGCGGAGCCCGCGTTCAACGCGTCACCTCGGCGCCCACGGTGGCACTCCAGCGCTCGCTGATCACGCTTCCCGCCGCCGCCTGGTCGGCGGGCGAGGGAAACACCGCCGCCTCGTAGGCGGCCGCGGGCGGCATGGTATCCTGGATCTCCTTCGGGACCTTGCCGTTTTCCACGAGGTCCTTGAAGCGCACCGGATGGCAATAGGCCTTGAGCCAGGCAAGCTGGCCTTCGTCCGAGTAGAGATACTCCATCCACAGCTTCGCGGCGTTGGGATGCGGCGCACTGGCGCTGATCGCCTGGGCGAAGGCGCCGGCGATCACGCCGGTCTTGGGCACGACCACCTCGATCTTGGGACCGCTCTCCTTGAGGGCGTCCCTGTCCTTGAGGGCAAGGTAGTCCCAGCGGATGACGATGGGCGTGCTCTTGTCGGCGAGCGTGGCGACGCCGCCCGCCACGGGCAGGAAATTGCCGTTGGCGTTGAGGTCGGCGAAGAACTGGAGACCCGCTTCGGCGGCTCTCGAGAGGTCGCCCCCGGCGTTGGAAAGCCCCGCCGCCAGCACGCCCTGGAGCGCCTGGACCGAGGCGCTTGGATTGCCGGCGAGAGCCACCGACTTCGCGTAGTCGGAGCTGAGCAGGTCGGCCCAGTTCTCGGGGAGCTTCTTCACCACGTCGGCATTCACCTCGAAGGCGATGACGCCGTAATAGTCGGCTATCCAGCGGGCTTCGGCGTCCTTGAGACCGTCGGGAATCGTGTCCCAGGTTGCTACCCGGTAGGGCTGTGTCAGGCCGGCGGCGGCGGCCTCGGCGGCGATCGCCAGCGTCACGTCGACGACGTCCGGACCTTCCTTGGTGGTGCGCTCCTGGTCGGCCTTGAGGGCCTCGAGCTGCTCGGTGGAGCTGGCGTTGGGATTGAGGTCGGTGATCTCGATGCCGTATTTGGCCTCGAACCCGTCGATCAGCCCGCCATAGCCGCACCAGTCGTCGGCGAGCGCCATGGTGGTCAGCGCGCCCTCCTCCTTCGCTGCCGCGATGAGCTCATAGGATTGCGCCGCGGCAAGCCCGGTCGTGCCGGCAAGCAGACCGGCAGCCAATCCCGTACGCAGAACGGTAACGTTGACCCTCACCTTCACTTCCGCCTCCTCGCTCGCCCGGCAGCCGAGGCCCGGCCCGCAAAACGCGCGCCGCGCCGGACACTGTGACCGGTCAATTGGGTAGCATTCCGATGAACGGCGGACCAGTCCGAGAATCGGGGGAAAGCCTGGAATAGCGGAGACGGGTGCGTGCGGCGCCGAGGGGGCCTTCGGCGCCGCACGTCCTCCCGAAGGGCGATCGAGGCTGTAAACGCGGAACCCCAGCCCTCGTCGGCTCTGTCGTTCAGTTCCCCTCGAGCAACCGGAGCAGGTCCCTTATGGCGCCGCTTGGCGAACCCCTGCGGCGGGCGGGGGGTCGCCGGCGGCACGAAACACGGCCGCCATCGGTCATCGGGCCGAGACTCCTGAAACTCAACTGACACCGTTCCTGCTCGGGCGCGATTCACCTACGGGAAGGCGGCGACAACCGTGTGACGGTCCCGTTTCGCTTTCGTGACGCCTGTGGATGGCTGGCACGGCGTCATGCCCCGGCGAACCGCACCATCGCCAGGCCCAGCGCCACGAGCGCCGCCGCGAGCCAGCGCCCCGGTCCAAACCGTTCCCCGAGGAAGATCGCGCCGAGGGCGGCGGCGAAAAGGACCGAGCTTTCCCGCACCGCCGCCACCGCCCCGATCGGCGCCACCGTCATCGCCCAAAGCGCTATCGCATAGGCGCCGAACCCCATGATTCCACCCGCTAATCCCATGCCGGCGCGGGTCGCGGTGGCGCGCAGGACCGGGGTCCCCAGCCGGGCGATATTCCAGATCAGGGTGAGGATTCCGCCGCCCACCAGGATCCATGCCGTGTACGTCGCCGGCGCGCCGCTCGCCCGGGCGCCGAGGCCGTCGACCAGGGTGTAGCCGGCGATCACGCCCGCGTTGAGGAGCGCGGCCGCGATGCCGCTCCTGCTGTTCCCCCGGCCCTCGAGCCCCAGCGAGACGATACCCGCCGCCACAATGGTGATTCCGGCAAATTGCAGGGCGCCGACCGTTTCGCGGAGGAAGACGGCGCCTATCACCGTCACGATCACCGGCGCCAGTCCGCGCATGATCGGGTAGGCGACCGAGAGATCGGCGTGGCGATATGCCCGCGCGATCAGGGCGTAGTAGACGATGTGAAAGCAGCTCGACCCGAGCACGAACGGGATCGCGGCGACATCCATCGGCGGCAGGAAGGGCGCCATTGCGAGACCGACCACGACGCCGCCCGCCGCGATCGCCACGGTGGCCGCGTTCCGATCCCGATCCCCGCGGACCAGCGCATTCCACCCGGCATGAAGCAGGGCCGCGGCGAGCAGCGCGGAGAAGACGAGAAGGCTCATGCAATCGCAGACGGCCGGAACGGGCGCGGGCCTCAATGCTCTTTGGCGGCTCACAAAGCAAGCCATTCCTCCGCCGCGCGATTCGTAGCCGGCGGCGCTGGGTATCAGGTCCGGGCTGCACGATGGCCGGAGCCGCGACCGTCTGCTAACGTCGCGGGCCGACCGTCACAGCCTCCGGGATCTCCAAGAAATGGCCCCTCCCCTCGCCGGCCTTTGGCCGCCTGTCGCAACTCCGTTTCGCCCCGACGGCAGCGTCGACGAAACGCGGCTTACAAGGCACTCGAAGCGGCTCCTCGCCGACGGGGCGCACGGCCTCGCAATTCTCGGCACCACCAGCGAGGCCAATTCGCTGACCCTCGATGAACGGCGGCGCGTGATCGACGCCCTTATCGAGGCCGGTATTGCCGCGGAGAAGCTGATCCCGGGGACTGGAGCCTGCGCCCTCGGCGACGCCATAGCGCTCACCCGGCACGCGGGCGAACATGGTGCAGCGGCGGTACTGCTCCTCCCGCCCTTCTATTACAAGAAGGTCTCCGACGACGGTCTGTTTGCGTTCGTCGCCAGGCTGATCGAAGGCTGCGGCGGTCGCGCGCCGCGCATCATGCTCTACCATATCCCGCCGGTTGCCATGGTCGGCTGGTCGGCCGAGCTGATCGCCCGGCTCCGGGAAGCCTTCCCCGGCATCATCGCCGGCATGAAGGACTCCTCCGGCGATGCCGAGAACACCCTCGCAATGATCAAGGCGTTTCCGGACTTCGCCGTCTTCCCCGGCGCCGAGGTCTATCTCCTCCGTGCACTTCGCGCCGGGGCGGTGGGTTGCATCTCGGCAAGCGCGAATATCAACGCCGCAGGTATCCGCCGGCTCTACGACCGCTGGCGCGAGCCCGAGGCAGAGGCGCTCCAGGCCGAACTCAACGCAGTCAGGAAGGCGGTCGAGAGCCGCGGGATGATCCCGTCGCTCAAGGCGGTGCTCGCCGAGCGCTACCGCGATCCCGACTGGCTCGCGGTGCGACCCCCGCTCCTGCCCATCCCGGAAGCGATGCGGACCGACCTCCTCGCCGATCCCGCCATCGTGCGGCTGCTTGGAGCAGTGCCTGCCTAACGCAACCGGGTAACCGAAATGGTGTTGGCGAAGACGCTCGCCACGACGATCGCCCCCCCGACCAACGTCATCGTCGCCGGCTCCTCGCCCAGGAAGATCCACACCCAGGCCGGGCCGAGGATCGGTTCGAGCATGCCGAGGAGAGCGGACTGCGTTGCCGGGATCAGCCGCGCGCCGGTCACGAGCAGGATCAACCCCACCCCGAGCTGACCCGCGCCGAAGAGCGCGAGCAGCGCGA
>DASSPO010000510.1:0-15092 GCA_035699585.1 Bauldia sp. | reverse complement strand
GAGGCGTGCGCGTCGGAAACGGGCAAACATAGCGGGCTCCCCTCGATCCGGGCCAGTCTGGTCTTGCCGGCCGAGGTCGCGCACGCTAGGGGAAATGCCAAGATGGGCAATGGGTTGAGTATGATTCGCGGAACCGGGTTGCGGAGCCGGAGGGTGGTCTTTGGGCTGCTCGTCGCGCTCGGCGCTGCCGGCTGCACGAGCATCGAGACGCAGCACGGCTATGTCGTTCCGGAATATGCTGTCGAACAAGTTCCGGTCGGATCGAGCAAGGACCAGGTGCTGATCGCCCTCGGCTCGCCGTCTACGACCGGCAACTTCGGCGGCGAAGCCTTCTACTACATCAGCCAGACCCGGCGGCAACCGGTCGCCTTCATGCCCGAAAAGGTCGTCGATCAGCGCGTGCTTGCCGTCTATTTCGACGAGAACGAAACGGTCTCCCGGATCGCCGACTACGGCCTCAAGGATGGCAAGGTCTTCGACTTCGTCAGCCGCACCACGCCGACCGCCGGCAAGGACGAGAACTTCCTGCAGCAGGTTCTCGGCGGCGTCATCGGCGGCAAGACCGGTGGCGGCAGCCCCTTCGGCGGAGGGTAGGTTCGGGTAGGCTTCGGTTCCCAAGGCGGGCTCGGCCAGGCTGGCGTACGTCTACGGTGACGGAAGAACGCGACGCCGCGCTGATGCCATGTCGAGCGTCACGACGGCGTCGACTTCGGGACCGCGTTCGCTCCACGGCAATGCCCTGAGGACGATCGTCCTCTCCGGGGCGCGCTCCGCCCGGGACCGGTCAACGCTCTCCGATACGCCGCTCGAGATGGACGTACCGGCAGAGCGTTGCCGCGAGCATGCCGTGGCAGGATCAGTGCGCGAGCACCGCCAGAAGCAGAAGCGCCACGATGTTGGTGATCTTGATCATCGGGTTGACGGCCGGACCGGCGGTGTCCTTGTAGGGGTCGCCCACCGTGTCGCCGGTCACCGCCGCCTTGTGCGCGTCGGAACCCTTGCCGCCATAGATGCCGTCCTCGATCAGTTTCTTGGCGTTGTCCCAGGCGCCGCCGCCGGCGGTCATCGAGATCGCCACGAAGAGCCCGGTGACGATCACGCCGAGAAGCATCGCGCCGAGCGCCGCGAATGCCGCGCCCTTCCCCGCGATCCAATAGATCACGAAATAGCAGACGATCGGCGAGAGCACCGGAAGCAGCGATGGGATGATCATCTCCTTGATCGCCGCGCGGGTGAGGAGGTCGACCGCCCTGCCGTAGTCCGGCTTGTCGGTGCCCTGCATGATGCCCGGCTTCTCGCGGAACTGCCGCCGCACTTCCTCGACGATCGAGCTCGCCGCGCGCCCGACGGCGGTCATGGCGATGCCGCCGAAGAGGTACGGGAGCAGACCGCCGAAGAGCAGCCCGACCACGACATACGGATTGGCAAGCGAGAAATCGATCGAGCCCGCGTTGGCGAAGTAGGGGAACTCGGTCGGGTTGCCCGAGAAGTAGTCGAGGTCCGCCGTATAGGCCGCGAAGAGCACCAGTGCGCCGAGGCCGGCCGAGCCGATGGCGTAGCCCTTGGTGATCGCCTTGGTGGTGTTGCCGACGGCGTCGAGCGCGTCGGTCGACTTCCGCACCTCCTTCGGCAGGCCCGCCATCTCGGCGATGCCGCCGGCGTTGTCGGTGACGGGACCGAATGCATCGAGCGCCACCACCAGGCCCGCGAGCGCAAGCATCGTGGTGACGGCGATCGCGATGCCGAACAGTCCGGCCAGCGAATAGGTCACCAGGATGCCGGCAATGATCACGATCGCCGGCAGCGCCGTCGATTCGAGCGAGACGGCAAGGCCCTGGATGACGTTGGTGCCGTGACCGGTGACCGAGGCCTTGGCGATCGACTTGACCGGGCGGAACCCGGTGCCGGTGTAGTACTCGGTGATCCAGATGATCAGTCCGGTGATGATCAGGCCGGCGACGCCGCAGAAATAGAGGTCGCGCGGCGTGAAGGTTGTCGTACCGAGGGCCGGGCTGGTGAGGGTCGCGCCCATGTCCCCGAAGACGACCCAGGTCACCGGATAGAGCACGATCAGTGACAGGATCGCGGTAGCGATGAAGCCCCTGTAAAGCGCGCCCATGATCGAGTTGTTCGAGCCGAGCCGGACGAAGAAGGTACCGATGACCGAGGTGACCACGCAGGCCGCGCCGATCGCGAGCGGGTAGATCATTGCCGTCACCGCCAGTTCGGTACCGGCGAAGAAGATCGAGGCGAGAACCATGGTGGCGACCACGGTCACCGCATAGGTTTCGAACAGGTCCGCCGCCATGCCCGCGCAGTCGCCGACGTTGTCGCCGACGTTGTCGGCGATCGTCGCGGGATTGCGGGGATCGTCCTCCGGGATCCCTGCCTCGACCTTGCCGACGAGGTCGCCGCCGACATCGGCGCCCTTGGTGAAGATGCCGCCGCCGAGACGGGCGAAGATCGAGATCAGCGAGGCGCCGAAGCCGAGGGCCACGAGCGCGTCCACCACTACGCGGTCGCTCGGGGCGTATCCCGCGATCTGCGTAAGGATCAGGTAGTAGATCGCCACGCCGAGGAGCGCGAGGCCGGCGACCAGCAGGCCGGTGATCGCGCCAGCGCGGAAGGCGATGCCGAGGCCCGCAGCCAGGCTCTGCGTTGCCGCCTGGGCGGTGCGGACGTTGGCCCGTACCGAAACGTTCATGCCGATGAAACCCGCGGCGCCGGAGAGGATTGCGCCGATCAGGAAGCCGATGGCCGCGGGAACGGATAGCAGCCACGCGACCAGGATGAAGACGACGACGCCGACGATCGCGATGGTCAGGTATTGGCGCTTGAGATAGGCGCCGGCGCCTTCCTGGATCGCCGCCGCGATTTCTTGCATCCGTGGCGAGCCGGCATCGGCCGCAAGCACCGACCGCCCCGCCCACACGGCGTAAACCACCGAAAGGAGGCCGCAAAGAATGATGATGTAAAGCAAGGTCTGTTCCCCTTCGTCCGCCGGCCACTTGGCCCGGATGAAATAGTGCTGCCCGTTCCGGGCGATCTCGCATGAAGAACGGCCGGGCCCCCGCGCCGCGGACCGTGGACTGAACCGGGCGAGGGTATGGCCTGTCAGTCGGCAGGCGTCAAGGTCCTGATATCCTGCCTATCCTGCGGAGCGACGGCGCAGAATTGCGGCACTCGCCACGGCCAGGATACAAATCCCCACCACCGGGAAGATCAGGTAGTTCACCCAGTCCCAGCCCACCGAGGTGAGCAGGGAGCCGGAGGCGAGGGACGCCACCGCCACCGAGCCGAAGACCAGGAAATCGTTGAGGCCCTGCACCTTCCCGCGTTCCTCCGGCCGGTAGGTCTCGGTCAACATCGCCGTCGCGCCGATGAAACCGAAGTTCCAGCCGAGACCGAGGAGGATCAGCGCGATCCAGAAATTGGCGAGATCGATGCCCGCGAGCGCGACGATCCCGCACGCCGCAAGGAGCGCCATGCCGATCGTGACGATCACGTCCACCCCGTACCGGGCGATCAGCGCCCCGGTGAAGAAGCTCGGTAGGAACATGGCGAGCACGTGCCACTGGATACCGAGCGCGGCATTGTCCTCGCCAAGGCCGCACGCAACCATGGCGAGCGGTGCAGCGGTCATTACCAGCGACATCAGCGAGAAGGCACCCATGCCGCAGAGGACGGCCACGATGAAGCGCGGCTGTCGCGCGATCTCGGCAAGCGATCGGCCGCCTTGGCGGGAGGCCTTGGGCGGTGCCGCTCGCGCCTGCCCGCCAAGGAAGGAAAGCACCACGAGGCCCAGCGCGGCGAGCACGGCCATGGCGAAGAAGGCGCCCGCGAAGGGAATCGGGCTGAGCAGGTCGCGGGTGAGGATCACCGTCTGCGGCCCGATGATCGCCGCCGCAACGCCGCCGACCATCACCCAGGAGATCGCGCGAGCCCGGAAGGCCGCATCGCCCGCGTCCGCGGCGGCAAAGCGGAACTGCTGCGCGAAGGATGCCGCGACGCCGACCAGTGCGAAGCCGATGACGAGCCCGATGAAGAGGCCGTAGATCACCGCGAGCGCCGAGACGATGCCGCCCGCGATGCCTGCCAGTGTCCCCGTCATGAACCCCGCCCGCCGGCCTACGGCGCGCATCAGCATCGCCGCGGGAATCGCGCCTGCGGCCACGCCGATGTTGAAGCCGCTCACCGGCAGGGTTGCGAGTGACTTGTCGTCGCCGAGAAGGTAGAGCCCGGCAAGGCCGCCGAGGGTGATCGCGATCGGCGGGGCCGAGCCCGAAATGGCCGAGGCAACCGCGAGCACCAGGGCGTTTCGCCGGGCTTCGGCGTGCTCCGCCGCGGCAACGGGTTGCGCTGTATCGGTCACATTCGGCCTCCGGGAGAACGCCTACTATAGACGGACGGCGGTAGGGTCGCCATGACACCGGGGCCTGCGTCGTTTCGACCACCCCTCCCTGTCTTGTGATATCCGTCACTTCGGCGCCATCGGCGTTCTGCTATGCGCCGGCAAAATGGCCGCGTGACCCGCCTGCTCCTTGCAACCTCCGTGGGAGCGCGACGCGGCTCCAACCTCCCGGAGTTGATAAACCGATGACTGCCTCCCTTGCCGAGGTGCGCGCCGCGCCGAAGGTCGACCGCTACGAGGTGGTGGCGACGCTTGTCGCGGCCTTTCGCGACGACCGTGCCGCTCGCGCCCTTTACCCCACCGACCTCGAATATGTCCGCTTCTTCCCCGGTTTCCTCATGGCCTTCGGCGGCCCGGCCTTTGCCAATGGCACCGTCGACCAGGACGCCGAGGGCCGCGCCGCCGCCCTCTGGTTCTCGCCGGGGGTCCGACCCGACGGCGAGGCTGTCATGAACCACTTGGAGGTGAGCGTGCCGGCGAGCCGGCTTGCCCCGCTCGCCCGTGGCTACGAGTCGCGGGCCAATGCTCGTCCCGAGGAGCCGCACTGGTACCTGACCTGGATGGGCGTGGTTCCCGAGGCTCAGGGCATGGGGATCGGCGGAGCGCTCCTGCGTGAGGGCCTCGCCCGCGCCGCCGCCGAAGGCATGCCCGTCTATCTCGAGGCGACCACCCGTCGCGCCGCCGCCTTCTATGCCCGCCACGGCTTCGCGACGAGGGCGACGATCTGCCTCCCCCGCTACCCCGAGATCATCACCATGTGGCGGCCGGCGCACTGAGGCCCGTATCCTTCAGAAGTGGACGTGGCTGAAATGATCGAGACGGATCGGCCCGTCCGAGCCGAGCACCACCGGCGGGCCGCTCCCTTCCGTCACGCGCCCGATCCGGGTCATTGGCACCCCCGCTTCCGCCGTCGCCTCCGCGAAGGCGTCGGCGTCCTTCGCCCGCACCGTCGCGAGAATCTCATAATCGTCGCCCCCGGTAAGCACCGTGGCGAGGGCCGACGGGTCGGCCGCAACCAGCGCCTTCGCCCCGGCCGAGAGCGGCACCTCCGCCGCCTCGATCTCCCCGCCTACGCCCGACTGCTTGCAGATATGAGCGAAGTCGCCGACGAGCCCGTCGGAGATGTCGAGTGAGGCGGTGGCGTAACGCCGGATCACCGGCGCAAGCTGAAGCCGCGGCTCCGGGTGGAGGTACCGGTCGAGAAGATGGTCGGCGCTGCCTCCGGCCGGCATCGCGTCGAGCGTGCCAAGGCGGATGCGGAGTCCGAGCGCCGCGTCCCCGATCGTTCCGGAAACGAAGATCGCATCGCCCGGCTTTGCCCCCGCCCGCCGCACGATCGTCCCCCGCGGTGCCGCCCCGAACGCCGCGACCGATACCACCGTCCCGCCCGCCGCACGGCTGGTGTCGCCGCCGAAGAGCGTGACCCCGTAGCGCACCTGGTCGGCCGCGAGCCCTGCCGCGAACCCAGCGATCCAGTCCTCGGTCCAGTCCGCCTTGAGCGCGAGCGACAGGAGATATCCCACCGGCGCGGCGCCCTTGGCCGCAAGATCGGAGAGGTTGACCCGCAGCGCCTTCATCGCGATCGACCTCGGCGGGTCGTCGGGGAAAAAGTGGACGCCCTCGGCGACAAGATCCGCCTTGAGCACGACCTCGTCGCCGTCGCGCGGCGAATAGACGGCCGCGTCGTCGGTGAGGCTCAACGCCCCCGGGTCGCCGGCGAGCGGACGGAAGTATTGTTCGATCAGCTCGAACTCGCCGGGGCGGGCCATCACGCCCCCGCGTCGGAGATGTCCACCGAGAACTCCGCCGGCCGGAACTTCCGCGCGAGCGTGTCGAGCACGGCATTGACCATCCCTGCGACGTCGGCATCGAAGAAGGCGCGGGCGATGTCGACATATTCGCTGACCACGACCCGAGCCGGCACGTCGGCGCGGCTCAGGAGCTCGTGGGTGCCGGCGCGGAGGATGGCACGCAGCGTCGCGTCGATCCGCTGGAGCGGCCAGCCCGGCGTGAGGGCCGCATGCACCGCCGGGTCGAGCGTCCTTTGGTCGCGGACGACGCCGGCGACGATATCGCGGAAGAAGGCGGCGTCGGCCTCGCGGTACTGTTCGCCGTCGACCTCGCGCCCGAGCCGGTAGGACTCGAACTCGGCCAGCACCTCGGGCAGCGTCGCCCCGGCGATGTCGAGCTGGTAGAGCGCCTGCACTGCGGCAAGGCGCGCCGCGCCCCGCTGGTTCGCCGGACGCACGCTCCGTCGCGGCTGCCGTTCCGCGCTCATCGCTCTACGCCGGAAGGATGGTCGTCCATCGCGACCCTCACAGCCCGAATCGTTCGCGGAGCGCGATCATGCGCAGCGCCGCCTCGGCGGCGGCGCCGCCCTTGTTCCCCTCGCCCACCCGCGCCCGCACCCAGGCCTGCTCCTCGTTCTCGACGGTGAGAATCCCGTAGCCGACGGCGATCGCCTCGGCGATGGCAATGTCCATGATCGCCCGCCCGCTCTCGCCCGCGACGATGTCGTAGTGGCTGGTCTCGCCCCGAATCACGCAGCCGAGGAGCACATAGCCGTCGTAGTCGGCGCCGCCGTCCTTCGCCGCGTCGAGCGCCATCGACAGCGCCGCCGGCACCTCGAACGCCCCCGGCACCGAGACCCGGTCGTAGGTGGCGCCTTCGCGCTCCAGGACGGCGACGGCGCCTCTCACCAGCTCGTCGGCCAGGTCCTCGTAGAAACGCGCGTCGATGATGAGCAGATGCGGCAAGGTTCGAGCTCCGGGAAGACCGTCGAGAGAGCAACCATGCGCTCGAACCGTTGTCCAGCGGGAAAATCGCGCCCGGAGGGCGGTTGCCGACGCCTCACCGCGCCGGCCGTGCCGCCGCCCGAGCCGATGCCTGCGCCGCGACGCCTGCGATCACCGGCGCACGGCCCTGATCGACACGCTCTTCACCCCGTACTTCCGCGTCGCCCCAAGCGCACTGTCGGAGACGAATTTGTAGGCGTCGTTGTCCTCGACCCGTTCGACCGTGAGCCCCGCCGCCTCGATCATCGCGCGGTAGTCGTCGCGCTGGGCGGCCCCGCCGATGCAGGCGGCCCACAGCGTCGTATTGCACGAGATCGATTCGGGCAGCTTCACGTCGGTGACGATGTCGGCGATCGCCATCCGTCCGCCCGGCCGGAGCAGACGCGCGACCTCCGCGAAGACGGCCGCCTTGTCGGGTGCGAGGTTGAACACGCCGTTGCTGATCACGACGTCGGCTGATCCGTCGGGAAGCGGCACCGCGTCGATGTATCCCTTGAGGAAGGTGAGGTTCGCGAATCCGCTGCGTTCGCGGAGGCGCTCCGCCTTGAGGCGCTGGGCGTCGGTCATGTCGATGCCGATCACCTTGCCCTTGGGACCGACCTTCAGCGCCGCCAGGAACGAGTCCATGCCCGAGCCGCTGCCGAGGTCGACCACGGTTTCGCCCGGCTCCACGCCGGCAAGATGGAAGTAGTGGCCGACGCCGGCGAACGATTCGATCGCCTCCGCCGGCACCCGGTCGAGGTCGCTCGGCGGGTAGCCGAGCCGCTCGGCGAGCGCTCGTCCCATCTCGAAGTGATACTTGCCTTCGGGATGCTCCGCGACGTCGCGGTACATCGCCTGGACCTTCGCCTCGAGCTCCCTGGCGTCGAATGGTGCGACTGACTGGATGGTGGACATGACGCCTTCTCTCCCTGTTCGGCCCGCTGCCGATTCCGGCCTTCGCGGATCCTCCAACTACTCAAGCACATTCTTGAATAGTCGCACTTGACAGACTAGTCAAGTGATCAATAGACTAATTGACTATGAGCGACGACGACGCCCACCGCGCCTTCAAGGACCGCCTCTATGGCCAGTTCGCGCGCATCGGCAAGGCGCTTGCCAGCCCGCACCGGCTTGAGATCCTGGAGCTTCTCGCCCAGGGCGAGCGTACCGTGGAGTCGCTTGCCGGGGAGATCGGCCTGTCCCTCGCCAATGCCTCGCAGCACCTGCAAGGTCTTCGCGAGGCCGGCCTGGTCGAGAGCCGGAAGGCCGGCCTCTATGTCCACTACCGCCTCGCCGACGATTCCGTCTTTGGTCTCTCCCGGGCCCTCCGCCTGGTCGCCGAGCGGCGTCTTGCCGAACTCGACCGCCTGGTCCGGGACCACTTCGGCGATCGCGCCGACCCCGAGCCGGTCGGCATCGAGGAGCTGATCGACCGCGCCCGCTCCGGCCGCGTCGTCATCCTCGATACCCGGCCGGCGAGCGAGTATGCCGCGGGCCATATCGCGGGCGCCCTGTCGGTGCCGGTCGACGAGATGAAGACGCGGCTTGCCAAGCTGCCCAAGGGCAAGGAGTACGTCGCCTACTGCCGCGGACCTTATTGCATCTACGCCGACCGGGCGGTCGAGCTCCTCCGCAAGAGCGGCCGAAAGGCACGCCGCCTGCTTGACGGCTATCCGGAATGGAAGGCCGCCGGGTTGCCGATCGAATCCTTCTCTGCCGAAGGAATCTGAGCCGTGCCGGATCGACTCTCCTGGCACGTCGGGCCTTTGATCGCGCTTCGGTTCTTCGGCCTCGTGCCGCACTGAACCGGCGCGCTGCGGGACCGCGAGGACAGACCGATGATTTTCCGGCCGTTCTACTACTACGACACCGGCTGCGCGGCCTATCTCTTCGGCTGCGGCACCATGGGCCTCTGCGCCGTGGTCGATCCTCAGGCCCGCGACGTCGACGCCTACATCGCCTTCGCCGCGGAAAAGGGCATGCGGATCGCCTATGTGATCGACACCCATGTCCATGCCGATCACCTTTCCGGCGGTCGGTCGCTTGCCGAACGCACCGGCGCGAAATACGCGCTCCACGAGTCCGCCGATGTGGCATTCCCCTTCACGCCGCTTCACGACGGCGAGGTCATCGAACTCGGCAATACGCTGATCGAGGTGATCCACACCCCCGGGCATAGCCGCGACAGCGTCTGTCTCCTCGTCACCGACCGCCGCCGCGGCCCCGAGCCCTGGTTCGTGCTGACCGGCGATACGCTGTTCGTCGGCTCGGTCGGGCGGCCGGATCTCCACGCCCATGCCGGCGACGACGCCGCGCGCCTCTACGCCAGCATCCATGAGCGGCTGATGTCGCTCCCCGACGACATCGAGGTCTATCCGGGGCACTTTGCCGGGTCGCTCTGCGGCGCCGGGATGAGCGGCAAGCCGTCGAGCACGATTGCCTTCGAGAAGCGCTGGAACGCGATGCTCAAGAGGCCGAGGGCCGACTTCGTCGCGGCCCTTGCCGACGTGCCGGAGAAGCCAGCCGACATGATCCGCATCCTCCGCATCAACCGGGGAATTCCGGAGCCGGTCGGTTGACCGATCACGCTCTCCATTTTGGCCTGAGGGCGAATCTCGCGCAGTTCTCGCTGCTCGTTCTCGTCAACGCCTTGGTGGGCGGGATGGTTGGCATGGAGCGGAGCATCCTGCCGGCGATCGCGGTCGAGGACTTCCACGTCGCCGAGCGGGTGGGCGTTCTCTCCTTCATCGCCGTTTTCGGGCTGACCAAGGCAGCGTCCAACTACCTCGCCGGCCGCCTCGGCGACCGCTACGGCCGAAAGCTCGTGCTCGTCGCCGGCTGGCTGGTCGCCGTGCCGGTGCCCTTCATGCTGATGTGGGCGCCCGACTGGAACTGGGTGCTTGCCGCCAACGCCCTCCTCGGAATGAGCCAGGGCCTCACCTGGTCGATGACCGTGGTCATGAAGATCGACCTTGCCGGACCCAAGAGTCGCGGTCTCGCCACCGGTCTCAACGAGTTCGCCGGCTATGTCGCGGTCGCGGGAAGCGCGCTTGCGACCGGCTGGATCGCGGCGCGCTACGGCCTCCGGCCGCAGCCGTTCTATCTCGGCGTCGGCTTCGTCGCGGCCGGACTCCTGCTGTCGGTCCTGGTCGTGCGCGAGACCAGCCATCATGTCGCCCACGAGGTCAGGACCGGCGGCCACGGCACGGAGCCCATGTCGCAAGGCGAGGTGTTCCGGCGCACGAGCTTCACCGACCGCAATCTCTCCTCGATCAGCCAGGCCGGGCTCGTCAACAACCTCAATGACGGCATGGCCTGGGGACTGTTCCCGCTCTTCTTTGCCGCCGCCGGGATGAACCTCGACCGGATCGGCATCCTCGCCGCGCTCTACCCCGCTACCTGGGGCGTCGCCCAGCTCGGAACCGGCGCGCTGTCCGACCGCCTCGGACGGAAATGGCTGATCGCCGCCGGCATGTGGCTCCAGGCCGTGGGCATCGCCGTCGTCATCCTTTCCACCGGCTTCCCGGGCTTTGCCGCGGGCGCCGTCCTCCTCGGTCTCGGCACGGCAATGGTCTACCCGACGCTGCTTGCCGCCATCGGCGATGTCGCCCATCCCGCATGGCGGAGCTCCGCGGTCGGCGTGTACCGCCTCTGGCGCGATCTCGGCTATGCGGCGGGCGCGCTCATCGGGGGCATCGCCGCCGACGCATTGGGGCTTGCCGGCGCGATGTGGATCGTCGCCGCGCTCACGCTCCTCTCCGGTGTCGTCGTCGCCGCGCGGATGCACGAGGAGCACGCCGGCGGCCCTGCGCGCCCCGCCATGACAATCCTGTGATCCGCTCAGCCCCCGGAACCTGAACCTCCCTCGACACGGGCTCCCGAGCGGCCGCCGCTGAACACCTTGAGAAGATGACCGGTCTCTGAGGTTCGCCCCTCCCGTCAGTCCGTGACCGCCCCCCAGGTCGCCGTCTCGGCAAGGCGCGCGACGTAGCGCGCCATCATGTCGACCTCGAGGTTGACCTTGTCGCCCATCTTCCGCTCGTTCCAGTTGGTCGCGTGCAGCGTGTGCGGGATGAGCAGGCAGTCGAAGCGCGCCCCCTTCACCGTGTTCACCGTGAGCGACGTCCCGTCGAGTGCAACCGAGCCCTTCGCCGCGATGAAGCGGGAGAGGCTCCCCGGCGCCTCGAACCAGAAGCGCGTCGTCTCGCCGAGGTCGTCGCGCTGAACGATGGCGGCCACCCCGTCGACATGGCCGCTCACCATGTGCCCCGACAGCTCGTCGCCGATCTTGAGCGGCCTTTCGAGATTTATGCGCCGGCCGATGTCCCAGCCCGCGGCGGTGGTCACGTCGAGCGTCTCCGGCGCGGCGTCGACCTCGAACACGGTCTCGCTGCCCTCTGCCCCGTCGCGCGCCACCACCGTCATGCAGATGCCGTTGCAGGCGATCGATCCGCCGATCGGAAGCTCCTCCGGCCTGATCCTGCACATGATCGAGATTCGCCGCACATCGTTCCGCTGGGTATTGGACACGACCGTGCCGACTTCCGTGATGATGCCTGTGAACATGCCGCCCCGTATCAGGCCCTGATATACCGCCGCATCTGGTCGTCCCCGACGATTGCGGCGTCGATTTGGCGGTAGCGCGGGCTCCGCTCGATGGCCGAAAGCGCATAGCCGTCGAGAGCGCGCACGCCGTCCGGCCCGACCACGACCTCGGCACGGAACAGGACCGCCTCGTCGACGAGGTCGGCCGCGACCAGCGAGGAGGCGACCCGCGATCCGCCCTCCACCAGGATGCGGGTCACGTCCATCTCGGCGAGCCGGCGGAATCCCTCTTCGAGGTCGACGCCGCCCGAGCCGTTGCCGCCGACTTCCACGATCCTGACGCCGGCTTCGGCCAGCGCCTCCTTCCGCTCCGTCGGCGCTTCCGGGCCGGCGATCACCGCCACCGGCACCTCCCGGGCGCTCGTCACGAGCTTCGACTGAAGCGGCAAACGCGCCGTGGCATCGAAGATGACGCGAAGGGGCGACCGTCCTTCCAGGCCCTTGAGCCGGACCGTCAGCCGAGGGTCGTCGACCAGCACCGTGCCGATGCCGACCGCCACCGCATCCATCTCGGCCCGCATCGCCTGAACCGCCGTCAGCGCCGGCGGGCTCGTGATCATCATCCGCTCGCCCTCGCGCCGGCCGATCATGCCGTCGGCGGAGACGGCGAGCTTGAGGATGACGTGGGGCCGGCCGCGGGTCACCCGCGAAATATGCCCGGCATGGTCGCGCGCCGCCTCCTCGCGGAGGACGCCGCTCGTCACCTCTATGCCCGCGGATTCGAGAACCGCCCTTCCCTTTCCCGCGACCCGCGGGTCGGGATCTTCCATGGCATAGACCACCCGCGCCACCCCCGCCTTGACCAGGGCCTCGCTGCAGGGGGGCGTGTTCCCGTGGTGGGCGCAGGGCTCGAGGCTGACGTACGCGATGGCACCGCGCGCGGCCTCGCCCGCCTGGCGGAGCGCCTCCGTCTCGGCATGGGGCCGCCCACCGGCCGCCGTCCAACCCCGCCCGACGACGACCGGCTGGCCCCCGTCATTTCTGACGAGGATCGCGCCGACCGCTGGGTTTGGACGGGTGGCACCGAGGTTGCGCCGACCGAGCCGAAGCACCGCCGCCATCATGCGCCGATCGAAATCCGTCACGCCATTCGACCGAGCCATCCCGTTTCATTCCTCGCTGGGCTTGGCCATCGGCCCATCGGTCGACAATTCGCCGACAAAGGCCTCGAAGTCCTTCGCCTCACGGAAGTTCTTGTAAACAGAAGCGAATCTGACGAAGGCCACGGTATCGAGCCCGCGCAGGCCCTCCATCACCAGGTGCCCGATCTGTTCCGAAGAAGCCTCTGATTCTCCTGTACTTTCCAGTTGCCGGACGATCCCGTTCACCATCCGCTCCACCCGCTCCGGATCGACCTGGCGCTTGCGAAGCGCCACCTGCACCGACCGCATCAGCTTGTCCCGGTCGAACGGCACCCGCCGGCCGTTGCGTTTGACCACCATCAGCTCGCGCAGCTGCACGCGCTCGAAGGTCGTAAATCGCCCGCCGCAGTCGGTGCATACCCGCCGCCGGCGGATCGCGGTGTTGTCTTCGGAAGGACGCGAGTCCTTCACCTGGGTGTCGGGGTTGCCGCAATAGGGGCAGCGCATCGACCGGTGTCCGGCTCCTACTGCGCGTAGATCGGAAAACGGCGGGTGAGCGCGCGGACCTTCTCCTTGACCGACGCCTCGGTCAGTGGCGCCTCGCCGTCCGCCGACTGCGCCACCGCATCGAGCACCTCGGCGATGAACTGGCCGACTTGCCTGAACTCGGCGATACCGAATCCGCGTGTCGTACAGGCCGGCGTGCCTAGCCGAATGCCGGAGGTTACCATCGGTTTCTCCGGATCGTAGGGAACGCCGTTCTTGTTGCAGGTGAGCCCGGCGCGCACCAGCGCCTTCTCCGACACGTTGCCCTTGAGCCGTTTCGGGCGGAGGTCGACCAGCATCAGGTGGTTGTCCGTCCCGCCCGAGACGATATCGAAGCCGGCGCTCTTCAAAGTCTCGGCAAGAGCCCGGGCATTGGCCACGATGTTCCTCGCGTAGATCTTGAAGTCTGGCCGGAGCGCCTCGCCGAAGGCAACTGCCTTCGCAGCGATGACATGCATGAGCGGTCCGCCCTGGAGTCCGGGGAAAACGGCTGAGTTGATCTTCTTGGCGATGGTCTCGTCGTTGGTAAGGATGAGGCCGCCGCGGGGACCGCGGAGCGACTTGTGCGTGGTCGTGGTGACGACGTGCGCGTGGGGAAACGGCGAGGGATGCTGTCCCCCGGCCACGAGTCCGGCGAAGTGGGCCATGTCGACCATGAGGTAGGCGCCGACCGAGTCGGCGATCTCACGGAAGCGCTTGAAGTCCCAGATGCGCGAATAGGCGGTGCCGCCGGCGATGATCAGTTTCGGCCTTGCCGCCTCCGCGATCCTCTGCACTTCATCGTGGTCGATCAGATGGTCGTCGCGCCTGACGCCATAGGGCGCGACCTTGAACCACTTGCCCGACATGTTGACCGGAGAGCCGTGGGTGAGATGTCCGCCCGCCGCAAGATCAAGGCCCATGAAGGTGTCGCCCGGCTGAAGCAGTGCCAGGAACACCGCCTGGTTCATCTGGCTTCCCGAGTTCGGCTGCACATTGGCGAAGGCGCAGCCGAACAGCTTCTTCGCCCGCTCGATGGCGAGCGTCTCGGCAATATCGACGAACTCGCAGCCGCCATAGTAGCGCTTGCCCGGATAGCCCTCCGCGTATTTGTTGGTGAGCACCGAACCCTGCGCCTCGAGCACCGCACGGGAGACGATATTCTCCGACGCGATCAGCTCGATGTCTTCCTGTTGCCGATGAAGCTCCTTCCGAATCGCGTCGGCGATTTCGGCGTCGCTCTCTTCGAGCGTCGCGGAGAAGAATGGGTTGTCGGCGCTCACGGCCGGTTCGGTCAGTGACATGGGCAGTTCGTCCTGTCAGCGGGGTGCCGAGGGACTATCACAGTCGGGCGTAGGGCGGAATAGCGGAGCACGGTCCGCCCGGCACGAACGCCAGGGACTCCAGCTCGCCGAAAGGATCGCGAGAGGCCGGCGGCGTCTCGGTGCAGCGCTCTTCGGCCGCCGTATCTACAGCGCTGTTCCGGTCTGCTGGGCGTATTGCTCGAGCCCGTCCAGACCGTAGATGTCGTTGCGGAAGTGGACGACGCCGTCGACATTCGCCCAGGCCGTCACGTAGACCCAGTAGAGCGGCACCGGCTTCGCCACCTTTGCGTCGACGCGCTGCCCGTTGACGAACATCTGATCGATCGTGGCCGCGTCCCAGCCCGGCGTATCGCGGAGGATCCACTTG
>DASSPO010000509.1:0-4815 GCA_035699585.1 Bauldia sp. | reverse complement strand
CGGCTCGGCGGTGAGAAGCATGCGCATGGCCCGATGCCAGCCGAGGGAGCGCGTGAGCCGCTGGGTTGCGCCCCCGCCGGGCATGATCCCGATCTTCGGCTCGGGATTGCCGAGCTTGACGCCGCGCGCGGCCAGAATGATGTCGCCGCAAAGCGCCAGCTCGAGCCCGCCGCCGAGAGCGTGGCCGTTGAGCGCGATCACGAGCGGCTTGGGGAAGCCAAGAAGCGCCGCCCATATCGCGCGGACCTCGTCGCGCACCACGTCCTCTGGCGTGCTCGCGGCCAGCATCCTGATATCGGAGCCCGAGGCGAAGACCTTGCCGGTGCCGGTGACGATCACGACGCGGCAGTCCCGATCGCCGGCTGCGGCGGTGAGCGCCGCCACCAGCGCCGCCCGCAACTCGAGGGTGAGGGCATTCCGTGTCGGCGGGTCGTCGAACGTCAGACGCCGGACATGCTCGGCGGGCCGATCCTCCCGGAGCTTGGTCTCCACCGCCAGCCTGAGCCTCCCTGACCGATCCCGCCCTTGCACGGAACCCCGATTGAGATATTTTAATCTTAAACGATTTTCGGAGGGAAGCGCCGGATGGCAGCCGCGGGGCGACGGGCTGTGGTGACCGGCGGTGGTCGGGGCATCGGCCGCGCGGTCGCGGCGGCGCTCACCCGCAGCGGGCTTGACGTGACCGTTCTCGGCCGTTCCGCGGCGGCGCTCGAAGACGTTGTCGCCGCCGGGGAGGCGGCCGCCTGCCGCGTCGCCGACGTGACGGATGAGGCGGCGCTTTCGGCGATCCTCGGAGACTTGAACGTGGACATCCTCGTCAACAACGCCGGTATCGCCGACAGCGCACCTTTCGCAAGGTCCGACCTGGCGCTGTTTCGCCGGCTGATGACGGTGAACTTCGAAAGCGTGGTGACCGCGGCCCGCGCCGTGCTTCCCGGCATGCTGGCGCGCGGCTTCGGCCGCATCGTCTCCATCGCCTCGGTGGCCGGCCTCAAGGGCTACCCCTACGTCACCGCCTATTGCGCCTCGAAGCATGCCGTCGTCGGACTGACCCGCGCGCTGGCGCAGGAAGTGGCAAGAAGCGGCGTCACCGTGAACGCGATCTGTCCGGGCTACGTCGACACCGATCTCGTCCGCGACGGAGCGGCGCGAGTCGCGGCCAAGACCGGCCGCCCGAGAGAGGAGATCACCGCGGCGTTCCACCGGCACAATCCGCAGGGCCGGCTGATCACGGTCGAGGAGGTTGCCGGCGCCGTGGTTTGGCTTGCGAGCGACGAGGCGGCCGCCGTCAACGGGCAGGCGATCGCCATCGACGGCGGAGAGACGCCGTGAACGACCAGGACAATCCCCGGCTCGATGCCGAGACCAAGGTCGCCGAGGTCGATCACAAGGCCGAGCTTCGGCTCTGGCTCCGGCTCCTCACCTGCACGACGCTGATCGAGGCCGAGGTGCGACGGCGGCTCCGCCGCCGGTTCGACGAGACGCTGCCGCGCTTCGACCTGATGGCGCAGCTCGAGCGCGTCGACACCGGCATGACCCTGGGCGAAGTCTCCAGGCGGATGATGGTCTCGGCGGGAAACGTCACCAGCCTGGTCGACCGGCTGGTCAAGGCGGGCTACGTCGAGCGCCGACCGGCGCCGAACGACCGCCGCTCCCAGCTCATCCGCCTCAGCCATCGCGGCCGCGAGCATTTCGGCCGCATGGCCGCCGCCCATGAGCAATGGGTGGCGGAACTCCTCGCCGACCTCAGCGAGAGGGATCTCGCCGCCACCATGGAGCGCCTCGCCAAGGTCAAGGACTCGGTGAGCGCCGCCATCGCCCGCGCCGGGCGGGAGGAGAAGTGAGCGCGGCTCCTCTGGCTTCCTTCGCCGCCCGCCATGTCGGCCTTTGCGTCGATGGCGGGGTGGCGACCGTCACGCTCAACCGGCCGGAGCGGAAGAATCCGCTCACCTTCGATTCCTATGCCGAGCTGGTTGCGCTGTTCCAGGCGGCAGCCTCGGACGAGGCGGTGAAGGCGTTCGTGATCACCGGCGCCGAGGGAAACTTCTCCTCCGGCGGCGACGTGTTCGAGATCATCGGCCCGCTCATCGAGCGCGACACGAAGGGCCTCCTCGCCTTCACCACCCTGACCGGCAACCTGGTCAAGGCAATGCGCGCCTGTCCGCAGCCTGTCGTGGCGGCGATCGACGGCGTCTGTGCCGGCGCCGGCGCGATCCTGGCCATGGCCGCCGACCTCCGCATCGGTACGGCCCGCGCCAGGATCGCCTTTCTCTTCAACCGCGTCGGGCTCGCCGGATGCGACATGGGCGCCTGCGCGATCCTGCCGCGCATCGTCGGGCAGGGGCGGGCCGCCGAGCTGCTCTTCACCGGCCGCACCCTCTCCGGCGACGAGGCCGAGCGCTGGGGGTTCCTCAATCGCCTCGTCGATCCCGAAGCGCTTCAATCGGAGGCCGCCGACCTTGCCGCCTCGCTCGCCGCCGGCCCGACCTTCGCCAACGCCATGACCAAGCGGATGCTCGAGATGGAGTGGGCGATGGGCGTCAACGAGGCGATCGAGGCGGAGGCGGTGGCTCAGGCGCTGTGCATGACCACGGAGGATTTCCGCCGCGCCTACGAGGCCTTCGCCGCCAGGCGGAAGCCGGTGTTCGAGGGGAATTGAATGCGCGGCGTCGGTGCGGGCGGGGCGGCGCTTCCTCTCCCGTCGATTGGAGGATCCGCGTCTTGGCTGACCTGAGCTTCCTCCGCTGGCCGTTCTTCGAGGCGCGGCACGCCGCATGGCGGGAGCGGGTCGCGGCATTCGCCGAGACCCGCGTGGCAGGGCTGGTGGACCATCAAGACGCCGACGCCTCTTGCCGAAGATTGGTGGTGGCGCTCGGCGAAGCGGACCTGCTCGCGCCGACGGTCGTCTCGGAGGCCGTTCCCCGTCTCGATGTCCGCACTCTTTGCCTTGCCCGCGAGACGCTCGCCTACCACGATGGTCTGGCCGATTTCGCCTTCGCGCTGCAGGGGCTGGGCAGCGGTCCGGTCTCCCTGTTCGGCGACAGGGACCACAAGCGCCGGCTTGGGGACGTTGCCGCCGGCAAGGCGATTCCCGCCTTCGCCCTCACCGAGCCCGAGGCGGGATCGGACGTTGCCGCCATCGCCACGACCGCGGCGCCGGACGGCGACCACATCCGCATCGACGGCGAGAAGAGCTACATCTCCAATGGCGGCATTGCCGACTGGTACGTGGTTTTCGCGCGGACCGGCGAAGGGCCCGGGGCGCGCGGTCTCACCGCCTTCCTGGTCGATGCCGATACGCCCGGTCTCAGCATCGCCGCACGAATCGAAACGATGGCGCCTCACCCCCTCGCCCGGATCGTTTTCGACGACTGTCGCGTTCCGGCGACCAACCGGATCGGCGGCGCCGGCGAGGGCTTCAAGGTGGCGATGGCGACGCTCGACGTCTTCCGTTCGACGGTCGGCGCCGCGGCTGTCGGCCTGGCCCGCCGCGCCTTCGACGAGACCTTAGCGCATGTCACCGCGCGGAAGATGCTGGGCGGGACCCTCGCCGACCTCCAGATGACGCAGTCCGCCCTTGCCGAAATGGCGACCGATATCGACGCCGCGGCCCTTCTCGTCTACCGCGCCGCCTGGACCAAGGACGCCGGCGCCGAACGCGTGACGCGCGAGGCGGCGATGGCCAAGTGGGCGGCGACCGAGGCGGCGCAGCGCGTGATCGACCGCGCCGTCCAGCTCCACGGCGCTCTCGGGGTCACCGTCGGCGTCAAGGTCGAGCAGCTTTACCGCGAGATTCGCGCGCTCCGCATCTACGAGGGCGCGACCGAGATCCAGAAGCTCATCGTCGCGCGCGCAGTGCTCGCGGAGGCGGGACGGTGACCCCCTCGCTCTGGTCTGCCGAGGTCAAGATCCGCTTCGCCCATTGCGACCCGGCGGGGATCGTCTATTTCGCCGCCCATTTCGACATCCTCAATGCCGTGATCGAGGACTGGTTCAGCGACGGACTCGGCCTCGACTACCACGACATCGTCGGGCGGCGGCGGGTGGGGCTCGGCTATGCCCACGCCTCCGCCGACTTTCGCCTGCCGGCGCGGATGGGGGATAGGCTGACATATTCGGTCGCGGTTGAACGCGTCGGCCACAAGTCCCTACCGCTCCATGTTGTCGCGCGAAGGGACGGTTCGGACGTGCTGTCGGCGAAGCTGGTGATCGTCGCCACCGACCTCGACCGCCACGTCGCAATGCCGATTCCCGACGATATCCGCGCGGCGGTCACGACCTACCGGGAGAAGACGGCGTGAAAGAGAAGCCTCCCATCGCCAACAAGCGCGAGCGCCGAAACGGCCTCGTCCACGCTGTCCTTCAACCCGCGGGCTGGCCGGCCCCGAGCGGCTACGTCAACGGCGTCGCGGCGAAGGGGCGGATGGTCTTCACCGGCGGGCTGGTGGGCTGGGACAGCGAGGGCGCATTTCCGGCGGGCATCGTCGCCCAGATTCGACAGACGCTGCGCAATGCGCTTGCCGTCCTCGCCGAGGCCGGCGCCGGGCCGGAGCACATCGTGCGCATGACCTGGTACGTGACCGACATCGCGGCCTATATCGCGGCGAGAAAGGAAATCGGCGCCGCCTATGTCGAGGTGGTCGGGCGCCACTACCCGCCGATGGCCCTAGTCGAGGTCAGGCGGCTCGTCGAGCAACCCGCCATGGTCGAGATCGAGGTGACGGCGGTGGTGCCGGAGTGACAAGGCCCCGGATGGGGCGTAGGGTATTTTAGGCTTAAAGCAATTCGGCGATAGACAATGGCGGGCACGCTCAG
>DASSPO010000508.1:0-6131 GCA_035699585.1 Bauldia sp. | reverse complement strand
GGCACAGAATTAAGCGTCGGCGTGGACATGACCTGAAAGCAAACTCCGTTCGTCTTCACCGTGGGGGCAACGGGTGACCGCTCCGCCCTCTGCTATCAACTGAACCCCGGCCCGTGGGGATCACCTCGGGTCAGGCTTCTGCCACGTCCCGGCCAAGAAGAACAGTGAACTAATAGTAAGATCAGCCACAGTCGGGGCCGCTGCGATCGGAAAGATGCTTTCAGCGACCTGCTTCCTCAACCCACTACCAGTATGTCCGCGTGGCTCAGCGCAAGTCCCGCGGCAAGATTGGCGATCTGAGCCGGGAGGGACGGTCCGCTTCCATCCTGATCATAGCGCAGCAAACCCGTGGCAACTTCGTAGACGATGCGGGTCGCTGGGTCGGTTGCGGCATCGCCGACTGCGAAAGCCGCGGCGGCAAGCACCCCTGCGGGACCGATGCCGGGAAAAGCCGCAACGGCAAGTTGAATGATGTCCAGGCCAGGTAGGAAGTCGAGGATCGTCGCCGTATTGTCGGGAATGGCAGGAACGTCGAACACGAAGCTGTCGCCACCCGCCCCGCCGATGAGTACATCTTCCCCGCCACCGCCATAGAGGCGGTCGCGACCGGTTCCGGCGTCGATGCGGTCAGAGCCGGGACCGCCGAACAGTTTGTCCTTCCGCTCACCACCGAAAAGCAGATCATCGCCGTCTCCGCCATTGAGTCGGTTCTTGACGTCGTTTCCGGTAATGACGTCGTCGCCGGACCCACCCGCCGCGTTCTCAATCGCCACCTTCCGCGCGACCGTATACCCGCCGAATATGCCGTCGACATAGGAGAGATAGCCGCCACCTCCGGGCTCGGGTCTTAAGGTTGCTGCGCGAAGGTCGATCGTCGAGGCGCCTCCTCCGGGATTGATGATCGCATCGCGCCCGCCGGCATCCCATATGCAACTATAGAATGTGCCGACGTCGTTCACGACCGGTAGCAAGTATACGTTGTCACCCCTGTGATAGGTGTCGTTGGCGCCGTATTTCTTCTGAAGGACGGCGATGTCGATCGCCATCGGTGTCCCCTGGTACCCGTACTCGTAGCCGGGAGGCAGTCCGGCGGGGTTGGTCTTCCAGCCGTCGTTGTAGGACATCGTGGTGTAGATGCCCTGGTTGAGGTTGTAGTCGCCAAGATCGCCAAAGAAGGAGACGCCGGGAAAAACCGTCGACCGGCCACCGTCGTCGTGGGGGTGGGCAAGGCCGAGGCCGTGGCCGACCTCGTGGATGATGGTGATGAAGCCGAAGCCGCCCTGTTCCAGCCCACCTTCACCCGGCAACTGATAGTCCCAGCCGAGGCCGGCGTAATTGAATGCGCCCACGCCGGCCGAGCGAGCAAAGCCCGGCGGTCCCATGGCGCCCAGAAGGGTGCTGTCGGTCCGGAAAGTGAGAAGGCGAAAGTCGGCGTCTTCGAGTTCCGCTACTTCCTTGAAGCGAAGTTTGGTGAACGAGGCGTAGAGCTCGAAGGCTTTGCGGAACTGCTGTTTCTCGTATCCGACGAACCCGGCCGAGACGATCTTGCCGAATGGGCTGTCGATCGAGATGCCTTGATCGACGAAGGCATACGTTACCTTCCGGTCGGGAAGCCTCGTCCCCCAGTCGATCCCCCGCATCAACGTTGTTGCCATACATCCCGCCGCTAGGGCTGCAACGAACAATTGGCCATAACCGCGGCGGCCGGCCGCCTGAACCCTGCCATCTGCGCGGCCGCTCGTTAGGACTAGACGACCAAGATGTTGCCGGCGCTGAAATTGTCCAGGTTCTTCTGCATCTGCGCGAACTGAACCTGGGCTTCGCCGCCCGAGCCATCGGCATCGTGGAAGAGAGCACCGGTGGCGGGATCGTAGATGATGCGATCGTCGGCATCGATGGCCTGGGTACCCCGCACGAACTGGTCGTCGGCGAGCGGTCCCACGCTCATTCCAGCAAAGTCCTCTGCACTTAGCTCGATGATCTCGCCCGTCTGGAAGGCGACGATTTCGTCGAGGCCACTTCCGGGCGCATCCCTGAAGACGTAGGTGTCCTTGCTCTTGCCGCCGTCGAGCGTGTCAAACCCTGTGCCGCCGTTCAGCGCGTCCCCGCCCTTTCCGCCGTAGAGAATATCGTCGCCGTCTCTCCCGTACAGGAGATCGTCACCGTTTCCCGCGGCAAGCGTGTCGTCGCCCGACGATCCCTTGAGGATGTCGTCTCCAGAGAAGATGTCGAAGGCAACGGCCTCGGGGCCTGACGCACCTTCAAGGTCGTCCATGTCGAAGCGGAGCTTGGTGATCTTGAAGTCCAGATCACCGTGCTTGTAGGCCTCGATCCGCGTCACCGTCCCTACCGGAAGCGGCACCTTCGCTGCATAGCGGAAGCCACTGCCGTCGACCTCGACCCTGAGGTCGCCCGAAGTGGCGACGAACCTGTCGGACTCCCTGACCGGGAAGTCGGTGTTCCACGGCTCGACGAGGAGTTCGAACTCCTCGAGGTCGGTCGTATCGACGGGCTGTTTCGCGACGAACTTCACCATTGCGGTCCTCGCGGACTAATGGGCCAGGACACCCCTCTACGCCGGCTGCGGGGCCGGCGTGTCGTCTTCCTCCCGCATCAGCTCCTCACGGGTGACCGTCTTGTCGGTGACCTTCACAAGTTCGAGCAGGTAGTCCACGACCTTCTCCTCGAAGATCGGCGCGCGAAGCGACGCGACGGCATCGGGATTGGCGCGGTAATAGTCGATCAACTGCTGTTCCCGGCCGGGAAACTGGCGGAGTTGCGCGGTCAGCGCCCGCTGCACCTCCGGTTCGGTCACCTCGATCTTGTTGCGCTCGCCGATCTCGGAAAGGACGAGCCCCAGGCGCACGCGCCGCTCGGCAATCTTGCGATATTCCTCCCGCGCGGCCTCCTCGGTGGTGTTCTCGCTCTCGAACGTGCGCCCTGCCTGGCCCATCTCGGCGACGATCTGGCGCCAGATGTTGTCGAACTCCTGTTCGACCATCTTCGGCGGGAGGTCGAAACTGTGCATCGCATCGAGCTGGTCGAGGAGCTGACGCTTGACCTTCTGCCTGGTCTGCAGGCCATAGCGAGTCTGGACCTGCTGGCGGATCGCGTCGCGGAGCTGGTCGAGCGATTCGAGCCCGAGCCGCTTGGCGAGCTCGTCGTCGATGACGATTGGATCGGGTGCCGCGACCTCCTTCACCGTGACGTCGAAGGTCGCCTCCTTGCCGGCGAGGTGCCGCGCGCCGTAATCCTCCGGGAAGACGACGGTGATGGTCTTCTGGTCGCCGGCCGAAACGCCCTCGAGCTGCTCGGCGAAACCGGGGATGAACTGGCTGGTGCCGAGGCGCACCATGGCATTGTCGTCCGTCCCTCCGGGGAATGACTCGCCGTTGACCTTTCCGGAATATGCGACGGTGAGGCGATCGCCGCTCTCCGCCTTGCCGTTCTTCGCCGAAAAGGTCCGGGCGCTTTCGGCGAGCCGGGCAATCTCTTCGTCGACCTCGGCGTCCGACACTTCGGCGACGGGACGCTCGATTGCGATCTTGCTGAAATCGCCAAGCTCCACCTTGGGGAGGACCTCATAGGTCATCGTGTAAGTGAGGTCGGCCTGGCCGTTCAGAATCTTCTCTGCGGCTCCCTCATCTTCCGGGAGCTTGAAATCGGGCTGCAACGCCGCTCGTTCGCCCCTGCCGGCAAGCGTGTCACGCGCGACTTCGTTGATCACGTTCTGGACGATCTCGGCCATCGCCGAGCGCCCGTAGAGGCGGCGAAGGTGGCTCACCGGCACCTTGCCCGGCCGGAACCCCTTGATCCGCACCTCGTCCTTGAGCTGGTTGAGCCGGCTCGCGAGCCGGTTGTCCAGCTCCGAGGCCGGCACGACCACCTGGAATTCGCGCCTCAGCCCTTCGACCACCGTCGCGTTGACCTGCATTCTCTATGATCCCTGCTAATCCATTTGATTCGTGGAACTTCTCGGCCGCGCCCTTGGGCCTCGCGTGCACACCGGCGGGCCTGCACCACCCGGAGGCTGGTGCGGGCGGAGGGACTTGAACCCCCACGACTTTCGTCACGGGAACCTAAATCCCGCGCGTCTACCAGTTTCGCCACGCCCGCGAGCCGCGGCGCGGCGCCGGCCGAGGCGCCGCCTCTATAACAACTGGTGTCGTCGCGATCAAAGGGAAAGCGGCGACTGTTGAGCAGGCTCCAGAAGCTCACGGAGGACGCCGGGAAGAGCTTCCGGGATGTCTTCCGATATGAGGCCGGGGCCCACGCGGGAGGCCGCGGCCCCGTGAAGCCAAACCGCCGCGGTCGCGGCCTCGAACGCCTGCATGCCTTGTGCGAGCAGCCCGCCGATGATGCCCGCCAACACGTCGCCGGATCCGGCGGTAGCCAGATAGGCCGGCGCGTTGTTGCTGATCGTGGCGATCCCGTCGGGCGCCGCCACGACCGTGTCGCCTCCCTTGAGAATGACGACCGCGCCGGACCGTTCCGCCGCCTGGCGGGCGCGGTCGAGCTTCGATGGCAGCTCGGCCAAGTCCGGAAAGATTTTTGCAAACTCGCCGTCGTGCGGCGTCAGGACCACGGGGGCCTGCCGCGACCGAACCAGGTCGAACAGCGCTTCCGGGTTGTCGGCGAAAGACGTGATGCCGTCAGCGTCCACGACGACCGCGGCCGACGATTGCAGTGTCGTTCCGACGAGCGCCGCGGTTGCCTCGCCTACGCCGAGGCCCGGGCCGAGGACGACGGCGTTCTTCCGCCGGTCCGAGAGGATCTCGGCGAGCCCCTCCGCCTCGTAAAAGCGCTTGAGCATGATCGCGGTTAGATGTGCCGCGTTGGCGACGATCGCGTCCGCCGGTGAGGCCACGGTAACGAGGCCGGCGCCCGCGCGGAGCGCGCCGCGGGCCGCCAGTCGCGCCGCGCCGGTGCTCGTCAAAGGGCCGGAGACGACGAGGGCATGGCCGCGATCATACTTGTGCCCGTCAAGTCGGGGCCGGGGATAGTCGCCAACCCAGAGCTTCGGCCGGTTGTGAAACGTGTTGGGCCTGATGGCGCGAAGGCATGACGGGTCGATACCGATGTCGGCAAGAGTGACCGTACCGGCGAGCAACCTGCCGGGGAACAGGAGATGACCGGGCTTCCGGCGGAAGAAGGTGATCGTCTCCCGAGCGAAAACCGCCCGGCCAAGGATCAGCCCGGAGCGACCGTCGATGCCGCTCGGCAAATCGACAGCGAGGATCGGCACGCCGCTCTCGTTGGCCCCGTCGATCGCCTCCGCCGCCTGACCCTCGACCGGCCTGTCAAGCCCGGCGCCGAAAAGCGCGTCGATGATGAGATCGACACCACGGCCGAAATCCCGATGCGGCGCCTCTACCGGTCCGGTCCACTGCCGGGCCATGAGACTTGCGTCGCCCTTCAGGGAATTGCGTTCGCCGACCAGAAACACCGTCACCCGATAGCCCGCCGCCTGGAGCAGGCGCGCCGCGACGAAGCCGTCGCCGCCATTGTTGCCCGGCCCGGCGAGAACGGCGATGCGGCTGCCCGCCGCTGCCATCCGCCCCGCCACCGCGGCCACCGCCTCCCCTGCCCGCTCCATCAGCAACGACGAACGGATGCCGCTCGCAATCGCCCGCCGGTCCGCCTCGCCCATTTCCTCAGGGGTCAACAGTTCGACCGGATCGTCCTCAATGGAGGCCACGCCGTCCTTGGCCTCGCCCATCAACGTGGCGAAGCGCGCCGCCCATTCGGTACCGAGCGATGAATCTTTATTCACATGCCTATTCCTTCATCACACATTGACGAAGCGCGGGCTCCCAAGCATGCTGCATTGCACGGACTAGCCTAATTTCTGGACGGGTTCCAAGCGCTAGCGGGATGGCATGGAGTCTGCAAAGTGGCCTCCGCCCGCGGAGTGATGCGGCCCGCGCCGCCTTCGGAGACATGGAGTAGATGAAGAAAATCGAGGCCATCATCAAGCCGTTCAAGCTCGACGAGGTGAAGGAGGCGCTTCAGGAAGTTGGCCTTCAGGGGATTACCGTGACCGAGGCCAAGGGCTTCGGCCGTCAGAAGGGCCACACCGAGCTCTACCGCGGCGCGGAATATGTCGTTGACTTCCTGCCCAAGGTTAAGGT
>DASSPO010000507.1:0-3450 GCA_035699585.1 Bauldia sp. | reverse complement strand
GCTCTCCTCGACCGTATCGCCCGCCATTGCGGCGTGCCGCTCGTTGCCACCAACGACGTCCTCTATCACATCCCCGAACGACGGCCGCTCCAGGACGTGGTTACCTGCATTCGCGAGCACTGCACGATCTTCGAGGCTGGCCGTCTTCTCGAACGGAATGCCGAGCGCCACCTCAAGGACGCTGCCGAGATGGCGCGGCTGTTCCGTGATTTTCCTGAAGCCGTCGCCGAATCCGCCGCGGTGCTGGAGCGGCTGGAATTCTCCCTCGACCAGCTCCGCTACAATTACCCCGACGAGCCGACCGGGGATGCCGCGAGCCCGCAGGAGGCGCTCACTCGCCTTACCGAAGAGGGGGCCCGGCAGCGCTATCCCGACGGCGTGCCGGAGAAGGTCCGGCAGTCGATCGCCCACGAGCTTACGCTGATCGAGAGCCGCGACTACGCCCCCTATTTCCTCACCGTCCACGACATCGTGCGCTTCGCCCGCGGCCGCGGCATCCTCTGCCAGGGCCGCGGCTCGGCCGCGAACTCGGCGGTCTGCTATTGTCTCGGGATCACCGAGGTGAACCCCGAGACCAGCGACCTCCTCTTCGAGCGATTCATCTCGCCCGAGCGCGACGAGCCGCCCGACATCGACGTCGATTTCGAGCACGAGCGGCGCGAAGAAGTGATGCAGTACATCTACGGGAAATATGGACGCGACCGGGCCGGCATCGCGGCCACCGTCATCTCCTACCGCACCCGCTCCGCCGTGCGCGAGGTGGGCAAGGTCTTCGGCCTCTCCGACGATACGATCGGCGCGCTATCCGGAACGATCTGGGGCTGGTCATCGGCTGGCGTGCGCGAAACCGACATCCGACGCGTCGGGCTTGATCCCCACGGGAAGACGATGCGTCAGGTGGCGCTTCTCTCGCAGGAACTGATCGGCTTCCCGCGTCATCTTTCCCAGCATGTCGGCGGCTTCGTCATGACCCGCGACCGGCTCGACGAGATGGTGCCGGTGATGAACGCCGCGATGGAGGATCGCACCCATATCGAATGGGACAAGGACGACCTCGATGCGGCCGGCATGCTCAAGGTCGATATCCTTGCCTTGGGCATGCTGTCCTGCATCCGTCGCGCCTTCGAGTTCATGGCAAGGCACTACGGGGAGGAACTGACGCTGGCGACGATTCCGTCCGAGGACCCGGCCGTCTATCGCATGCTGCAGCGGGCCGATTCCCTTGGCGTGTTCCAGGTCGAGAGCCGGGCGCAGATGACGATGTTGCCACGGCTCAAGCCAGCCTGTTTCTACGACCTCGTCATCGAGGTGGCGATCGTCCGCCCGGGTCCGATCCAGGGTGACATGGTTCACCCCTATCTGCGCCGGAGGCAGGGAATCGAGACGGTGCGCTACCCGGCTCCGTCGCCCGAGCACGGGCCGGCGGACGAGCTCGAGAAGGTGCTGGGTCGCACCCTCGGCGTCCCCCTCTTTCAGGAACAGGCGATGAAGATCGCCATGGTCGCGGCGAAATTCACCGCGGCCGAGGCCGACAAGCTCCGCCGCGCCATGGCCACCTTCAAGCGCACCGGCACCATCCACACCTTCCGCGAAAAGATGGTCGAGGGCATGGTCGCCCGTGGCTACGAGCGCGCCTTCGCCGAGCGCTGCTTCCAACAGATCGAGGGCTTCGGCGAGTACGGCTTCCCGGAGAGTCACGCCGCGAGCTTCGCGCTCCTCGTCTATGCCTCCTCCTGGATCAAGTGCCACTTCCCGGATGTCTTCTGCGCGGCGCTCTTGAACGCCCAGCCGATGGGCTTCTACGCCCCTGCCCAGATCGTCCGCGACGCGGAGCGCCACGGCATTCAAGTCCTCCCCGTCGACATCAACTTTTCCGGCTTCGACGCATCGCTGGAGCCGACGTCTCCTCTCCCCTTGTGGGAGAAGGCCGTTTCTTTTGACGAACCGGGGACAAGCTTGGGGAAACGGGGTGCGGGGGCAAACTCCTCGCAGGCAAACCCGATCGACGAGGTGTCCAAGAACACGAAATTCCCCCGCCTCCATCGCGCCAATGCCGAAATGCGCGGCGACATCCGCTCGACCCATGCCGTCCGGCTCGGGTTTCGCCAGATCAAGGGATTCCGCGAGGAGGATGCGAAGGCTCTCACTGAAGTACGCGGCAAGGGCTACGATTCCGTTCGCGATCTCTGGCTCCGCTCGGGCCTAACGCGGGCGGCGATCGAGCGGCTCGCCGACGCCGACGCGTTTCGTTCACTCGGCCTCGACCGGCGCGACGCGCTGTGGGCGGCGCGCGAACTGGGCGGCGGCCGAGCCGACGACCGCCTGCCGCTGTTCGACGTGGCGGAGCACGCCGACATCCGCCGCGAACCGGACTTCGCCCTGCCGCCGATGCCGGTCGGCGAACACGTGGTCAACGACTACCGCTATCTCAGCCTGTCGCTTAAGGCGCACCCCGTTTCCTTCATCCGCTCGCGCCTCGCTGGCCGCGGCATCGTCGCGAGCGAGACTCTGCGCGAAACGCCGAACGGACGGCGAGTCACCGTTTCGGGCCTCGCCATCGTCCGCCAGCGGCCGGGAACGGCAAGCGGCGTCATCTTCATGACCATCGAGGACGAGACCGACATCGCCAACATCGTCGTCTGGCCGAAGGTGTTCGAGAAGTTCCGGCCCGTGGTGCTCGGCGCCCGCCTGGTCGCGGTCGCCGGCAAGGTGCAAAGCGAGAGCGGCGTCATCCACGTCATCGCCGACCGGCTCGAAGACCTTACTTCAATGCTCGCCGTCCTCTCCGCCGAGCCCGACCCGAGGCCCGCGCCTGGCGATGCGATCGACCCGCGCGCCCGCGCCGACGAGATCCGCCGCCCCGGCCAGGACTACCGAGAGCGGGCCGAGCGCCGCGCCGGCATCCGCCATCCCCGCACCGTCCGCTTCTTCGAGGGCGGGCCGGCCCCGTCCGACGCCGCCCGTTCGACCGGCGCCGTCATGCCCAAAGGGCGGAATTTTCATTGAGCCGGGGCAGACGCGGATTGATACCGGATGACCTTATGCGTTGCGCAATGCATAATCGAGCGCCCCGACCGTCAGCGATCGGGACGAACGAACCCGGCGATTTGCAGAAGGCGAACGTATCAAGGCATTCTCCAGCCTTGCCCGGCAGGCTGATTGCACGTCAGGCGACAGGAGCGCACGGGGCGGCTCCCAACGCGGGCGGGGAGTCCACCCGGCGATCAGGGTCACCATGGCTCCCACATCAATCCTCTCACTCTTCGTCTTCTGCCTCCTCCCCTCGTCGGTTCTTGCCGCCGGTCCCACGGTCGCCGATCTCCTCGCCGCCTATCCCGATCAGTTTGCCGCGATCGAGGGCAATGACCTCGTCTGGCGTGACGGGACGCGCATGGCGATATCCGACGGTGTCGCCCGGAAGGACTTCGACACGCTCCTCGACCGGCCCGA